>PDQG01000004.1 GCA_002747745.1 bacterium DOLZORAL124_38_8 | reverse complement strand
CTTCATATCAGGAGTATTTTCATCAATTCCAAAGGCTGCAAATGCTGCTGAATTTAACCAATAACTATGCCCACTACTATCAAGCAAAATCACAATAGTTTTTGGGAAAATCTCATCAATTTCTTTTCTATCTGGACCTTCCACTCCCCACAGTGGATTTGACCAAGTTCCCACCATCAAGAAAGGCAAATCTGGATTTTCTTTTGCAATTTTTTTCAAATAAGCATAAGTGTCTTCCTTTGAAGTTGTTGGAAGCTGGTATTTTGCAAGTTCTCCATTACTTGAAGTGACGGCAACCATTCCTGGATGTGCATGAGAATCAATAAATGAAGGTAAGATTGTTTTTCCTTTCATATCACTGACTTTGGTTGTGTCTGCTACAAATTTTTCTACTTCTGCATTGTTTCCTACAAAAATAATTTTCCCATCTTTGATAGCCATAGCTTCTGCTGTGGGATTTTTTTCATTTTCTGTGTAAATAGTTGCATTTTTCACCACCATATCTGCAATTTCTTGCTTTTGGTTTTCAGTTTGAGTTGCTGGTTTTTCGGGTGTTGCTGGTGTTTTGTCTTGATTGACATTACAGGCTGTCAGCATAAAAGTTGCTATCAGCAAAGTGAGTAAAGTTTTCAATTTCATAATAAAAAATTAAATAGATTATTTAGATATTATTGCCAATTTATAGTACGGCACTTAAAAAAGCAAGGGGGAATAAAATTCCCCCTTGCTCTAAATTCATAGTCAGAATAGTTTTTTTTCTCTTAGTTTTTATTGCTCAGAAACAACTTTGAAGCCCCTGAAAGCACTAAATGTATCCCTAATAACACTCTAATAAGAGTTATTCTCTCAACTCCATCTATACCATAAATAACTCCTGCAAAGATAATACCGAGAACTCCATTTATTATAATGGCAATTTTTAAATTTCCTTGGAAAGCAAAAGAGTGAACAATATTCGAAATACCACTCACCAATAACAACCCCGCAAACAAACAAGTAATAAACAATGTTGTTAGAGCCGGACTAACAAGAATATAGGGACCTACAAATAAAAACCCAATCGATATAATCTAGGTAGAAATATCATTCTTTTTATCACTTACAAACAAAAGAATCATTTGAAGAATGGCAACCGTTGTCAAAACCCAACCCAAAATAATAATCGAACTCAGGCTTACCAAACCAGCAAGTTGCGGAATAAAAATAAGCAATAATCCTACCACCACAGATAAAACATATGGCCATTTTTTTTGAGCGGGAACAGAAACTTTTTGTTTCATAGTATATTAAAGATAAATAATTATAAATATTCTAGATAAATACTTATTAACTAGCAAGGACGAATTTTAATCATCCTTGCTCTAAATTGATTTTAAAATTGAGACAACTAACTATTTTCAGCCATGTCAGACAACTTTTTCATTGAATGTGGCAAACTTTCAAGTAACTTTTTTCCGACAACTCTTGAGAACAAAAAACTTAAAAATCCTTTCATTTCAATTCCGTGAGTAAGGTACAAATTCCCATTTTTCTCTTCCAATAAATGAGTAAAATACATTTTTGTAAAAGGCAATGAAGCCTCAATCGCAAATTCGCTTGGCTCACTAACTGAAAAAATCTTAAATTTTGACTTTGGACCATTTTTAGGTTTCAAAACCCCAAAAACACCTGTTTCAAACTTCCCATTTATTTTAGAAAATTCAACTTCATTATCCCACTTATTCCAATTTTCTACATCAGCCCAAAGTTTCCAAATTTGTTCTCTTTTTGCCTTTGTTTGAATTGTTACTTTTTTAGACCACATAGTTTCTTTTAATTAAATACTAGATAAATTACTGCACAAATTTTTCTACCGCTTCTCGCTCTAAGGCTTGACCAATTCCAGCCAATCGCAAATTTTGTGGCTGAAAAATATCGGCCGCCAACGCATTAACTTGCTCAATCGTTACCGCTTTTAACTGGTTTTCCCAATCTTCAAAATCTTCAGTCGAGTTATACAACAACATTTCTTTAGCAAAATGATGCGCAATCGATTCAGAATCTTCTGTACTGAGTTCAATTTTTCCTAACAAATAATTTTGGGCTTTTGCAAACTCAGCCGGCGTTACCCCTTGCTCTCGCACGGCATCATACTCGGCTCGAATGGCCTCTAACGCTTTTAGTACATCTTCTTTCCGCACGCCTGCATTAGTCGAAATCAGCCCCGTATCCGTGTATTCATCAACACTGGTGCGGATTGAATAACAGTATCCTTTTTTCTCTCGAACATTTTGAAACATTCGACTACTCATATTTCCGCCCAGAATCGTCGACAGAATTTTTAACGCTGGATAATTTTTATCTTTTTCCGATGGGGCGATGGCTCCGTATGACAAATGATATTGTTCGGTTTTTTTCGTCCGCAACATAATTTTTTCGGTCGCAATGTCTTCAAACGGAAACGGCTTCCGAGTGGCTTTATGGCCAGACACTTCAGCAAAATATTGTTCTACCAAATCAAGCGAATCCTCGTTTACGGCTCCAGCCACAGTAACCACCATATTTTCGCCCACATATAACGATTGCATATACTCTTTAAATTGAGCCTGCGTAACGGTTTGAATCAACTCTTTTGTTCCAATTTGGTCTCGCCCCAATGGTTGATCGCCAAACACTAATTGCTCAAAATCCCACGAAATTTGGTACACCGGCATATCTTGATACATCGCCATTTCTTCCAAAATAACGCCTCGTTCTCGGTCAATTTCGGGCGTATCAAATTTTGAATGAATCAACATATCCGACAACACATCTAAACTTTTGCTAAAATTAGATTTCCCCGATTTGATATAATACCCAGCGTATTCTTTTCCGGTAAAGGCATTAAAACTTCCGCCAAACGCATCAACCGCTTCGGCTACCGAAGCAGGCGTAGCATATTTTTTTGCGCCTTTAAAAAACATATGTTCTAAAAAATGCGAAATCCCCGAAATATCTTTTGTTTCGTATCGAGACCCCGCTCCCGCTAAAATAAGCGTCGTTACTACATTCGTTCCAGGTAATTCAACGGCTTGTATCCTCAGTCTGTTTTTAAGTGTTCGTTGGTGTAATTTCATTATTTATAAAAGTAAGGATTATTTTTTGTAGACCAAGCCTACGATTTTTTTGATATTTTCTCAAGAAAAAACTTGGTAGCATCTTGAAAATGCCGAAACCGATCGCCTTGCAATTTTATACCGCCATACCAACGAGTAACCACCACAATCATATTTACGGCTTCAGCCCGCTGCATTACGCGTAAAATAGTCGCCGAGGCACCCGTTTCACCGTCGTCTGATTTGGTTTCCCACAACTGACCATTATGCGAAATACGCGCCGCCCAAGTATTATGCGTGGCTTGAGCATATTTTCTATCCTTTTTGAGTCGCTTCAAAAACAATTTTATTTCGTCTCGACCCGTTACGCGCCCACCACTAACCGAAAACACCGATTTACGATCCGTAATAATTTTATGGAACTGCAAAAAATCGTCGTTCATTTCTAGACGATTGAAAGACGCTGCTCCGTCTAACGCGCCAAAATCTATGCCAATTTGGTTGGTTTTCACAAAAATAATTATACCAAAACTCCCGCTTCTTTCAATATATTTATAACTAATGCTTTTATATTTTTTTCATGAGAACTAATATAGAGCATCCGACAATAATCCATTGGAGCCACCTCCTTCACAACCTTTTGAACCTCAGACAAAACGATAAAACGAAATTCATCATTCTCATTTATACCATTCTCTCTGCAGATATTTTTTGCCAGCCGCTGAACTTGCAGAGAAGCACCAGCACAAAGAGAATGATTAAGTGGTTTACATTTTTTCATTCTGTTTAATTATATCAAAAAACAAGCATTAAATCAACACTTGAAAAAGAAAACAAAAAAAATATGCTTCCTAAGAAATTATTTAAATTGCCTTTATGAATATTACTATCAACGATTTACGACAAAAATGGCTTTCGTTTTGGAAATCAAAACAACATACCATTATTCAGTCAGCCTCAGTCTTACCTCAAGACGACCCAAGTGCCTTATTTCATAATTCAGGAATGCACCCGTTAGTACCATACTTAATGGGGAAAAAACATGAATCTGGACGACGATTGGCCAATTTTCAAAAATGTATCAGAACTGGTGACATCGACGAAGTAGGTGATGCCACACATCTTACCTTTTTCGAAATGCTCGGAAACTGGTCGTTGGGAGATTTCTTCAAACAAGAACAAATTGCTTGGAGTTACGAGTTTTTAACCCAAGTGCTAGAAATTCCAACCGAAAAACTAGCTGTATCGGTATTTGCTGGAGACGAAGACGCCCCTCGAGACGAAGAAGCAGCTCAATTCTGGAAATCACATGGTATGGAGAAAATTGCCTTTTTGCCAAAAAGCGAAAATTGGTGGAGCAAAGGCGACACTGGACCTTGTGGAACTGACACCGAAATGTTTTACTGGACAGGAACCGAACCCGCTCCGGAAAGTTTTCAAGACACATTCGAAGACCCTCGTTGGGTAGAAATTTGGAATGATGTGTTTATGGAATTCAACCGCGAAGAAGACGGAAGTTTAACCGAACTTAGCCAAAAAAATATTGATACAGGAATGGGACTTGAACGAACCGTGGCGGTGCTAAACGGAAAAAAGTCGGTGTACGAAACCGACGCGTTTACTGAAATTTTACAAAAAATAGCCGAACTTTCTGACACCGATATTACCAATAACCCAACCGAAGATTCTGAAAAAGCCCATTCAGTGAGAATTATTGCCGATCACCTACGAGCCAGCACTATTTTAATAAGTGACGGCGTGGTGCCAAGTAACACCGATCAAGGCTACATTTTACGACGACTCATCCGACGAGCCGTCCGGCACGCCAAAAAAATAAATATTAACGGGGCGTTTTGTAATAGCATCGCTCAGGTGGTCATCAACAAATTAGCGGAACATTATCCAAACCTAGCCACCGAAGCCGATTTTATTGCCAAAACATTGCAAGACGAAGAAACCCAATTCCAAAAAACCCTCGTGGCGGGAGAACGAGAATTTACCAAACGCATTAACAAAATCGAAGGGAATACTTTGGACGGGAAAACCGCCTTTTACCTGTACGAAACGTATGGATTTCCCCTCGAAATGACCGAAGAATTAGCCGCCGAATACGGGAAAACCGTTGATACAGCCGAATTCAAGTTGGCTGAAACCGAACACAAAAACAAGTCTAAAGCGGGGGCCGAACAAAAGTTTAAAGGCGGATTAGCCGACGATTCGGTAGAAGTACGACGATTGCATACCGCCACGCATTTACTGCACGCCGCTCTACACAAAGTAGTAGGCCCACACGCGACCCAAAAAGGATCAAATATTACCAAGGATCGTTTACGGTTTGACTTTGTACACGATGCCAAACTGACCCCCGAACAAGTAGAAGCCGTCGAAAACTATGTCAACGAAGCTATTGCTGCGAACATAGAAATTAGCAACTGTGAAATGAGTTTAGATCAAGCCCGAGAGTCAGGTGCCATTGGATTATTTGGTGACAAATATGAGAACGAAGTAACCGTGTACACAATGGGTGACTTTTCAAAAGAAATTTGTGGCGGACCACACGCCGACAACACGGGAGAACTAGGACGATTCAAAATAAAAAAACAAGAATCGTGCGGGAAAGGGGTGCGACGAATTAAAGCCGTACTACTAGCCGAATAAAAAACACGTAATAACATAATTTAAACGCAGAATTCAACCCACTTTGGTTGAGTTCTGTTTTTGTTTCTGATAATATAAAATGAAAAATAAAAAAATAATTTAAAACACTTTTAAATGTCACATTTTGATTCATTTACCCAGTTTGCCAAAAACACCCTTATATTAGCCCAAGAAGAAATGAAAATTATGGGCGAAAAACAAGTCCAAACACATCATTTATTGCTCGCATTACTCCGCCAACCAAAATCAATGGCGTCGGAAATTTTACGAGATTTTGGCGTAACCTACGAAAATGCGTTTAAACTTGCCCACGAAATTAAAAGTGCCACCACAACCGAAAACGAAACCATTTTTTCACCCCACGCTCAAAAATGTATCGAAATGGCTGCCCAAGCCACCATTGATTTTCAACACCCAATGGTTGATAGCGAACACATTTTACTCGCCTTGATGAATCTAAAAAACTCAGGAGCCACACACATTTTATCATCAATGATGGTACGACCAGAGCAAGTATCACAACGAATAAAGGAAATTTTTTCACGCGGAAAATCGGAAAATAAAGACACGCTAACCAAACCTATGCCCATTCAAGATATTGGATCTTTTTTTGAAGGATTACAATCATTTATCATGGGAGAATCAAACCATAATCAAGACTTGAGAGACGGACAAAATCCTCACAACGAACGAACCGGCCGTAAGAAAAAACTCGCCATTGATTACTTTTGTGAAGATTTTACCACTCTCGCTTTAGACGGAAAGTTTGATAACATTATTGGACGAGAAGAAGAAATTAAACGAGTCATACAAATTCTCGCACGAAAAAATAAAAACAACCCAATCTTACTCGGTGACCCAGGAGTCGGGAAAACCGCCATTGTCGAAGGGTTAGCCCAAAAAATTATCAGTGGAAATGTTCCAGATTCGTTGGTCGATAAACGAGTATTGAGTTTATCGATGGCCGATTTAGTAGCCGGAACCAAATACCGCGGAGAATTTGAAGAACGACTAAAAACCATTATTGAAGAAGCCTCGGCTGACGAAAACGAAGTCGTACTTTTTATTGATGAAATTCACACCATCATCGGCGCAGGAAGTTCTGAAGGAACCCTTGATGCTGCTAATATTTTAAAACCCGCACTTTCACGGGGGAAAATTCAGGTAATTGGAGCCACCACCGTAGCCGAACACCGCAAACACGTAGAAAAAGATCCAGCCCTCGCACGACGGTTCCAAGCCGTCGATGTGGCCGAACCAACCACCAAAGAGGCGATTGAAATTCTCCAAGGACTGAAAAAAAATTACGAACAATACCACGCAGTTAATATTTCTGATGAAGCTATTTTAGCTGCCGTCAAATTATCTTCTCGCTATGTTTCTGACCGTTTCTTACCTGATAAAGCCATTGATTTAATTGACGAAGCTTGTGCTGGGAAAGGAGTAACCAACAAAATTAACGGGAAAGAGATTCGCCTTCTTAGAAAAGAATTATCTACACTCGCCCGAAAACGAGAAGAAGCGGTGATTAATCAAAAATATGAAAAGGCCAATGAACTCAATGAGAAGGAAGCCAAAATCCAAGAAAAAATTACGGCATTAAAACAAAAAACCGTATCGCCAAAGTCTCGCAAAACGGTTGAAGAGATAGACGTAGCCAAAGTATTAGAACTTTCAACCGGAATTCCTGTGTCAACGTTGGTGTCTGAAGAAATAAAAGAATTACAGTCACTCGAAAAGAAACTGCAAACCCATATCGTGGGGCAAGACCGTGCTATCAATACGATTTCTAAAGCCATTCGACGCGCACGAGTCGGATTACAAGCCCCAAACCGACCACTCGGAGCCTTCCTATTTTTAGGTCCAACGGGAGTTGGAAAAACTGAACTCGTAAAATTGCTCGCCAAAGAAGTCTATCATGATGAAAAATCTCTGATAAAACTTGATATGTCAGAATTTAGTCAACCACACACTGGTTCTCGATTAGTCGGAGCGACCGCTGGATATATTGGACACGAAGAAGGAGGACAATTGACAGAAAAAGTGCGAAGAAAACCTTATTCAATTGTATTGTTTGATGAAATTGAAAAAGCTCACAAGAATGTACACAACATGTTGTTGCAAATTCTGGAAGACGGAGTTTTAACCGATGGGAAAGGCAGCACGGTTTCATTTAAAAACACCATTATCATTTTGACTTCAAATATTGGAGCTGAACGATTCCAAAAAAATGCCAATGCTATTGGGTTTAATGATTCAACCGAAGACTTAATCGTTCACGAACACGAATTTGAAACACTTTCTAAAGAGGTCCTTGGTGACTTGAAAAAATCATTTTCTCCGGAATTCTTGAACCGACTTGATTCAACCGTGGTTTTCCACCCACTTGATCGAGACGCCATTAAAAAAATTATCAAAATCCAATTCACCGAATTTAAAACCCGACTCAAAGAACGAAACATTGAACTAAAAATTGGCGGAAGCACCATTAACGCCTTAGCTAAAAAAGCATATAACCCCGAATTTGGGGCTCGAGAAGTACGACGAATTCTCGTTGAAGCACTCGAAAATCCGTTAACCGAGGCTATTTTAGGAGGACAAGTAGAAAGTAATACCACGTATAAAGTGTCGTATGATTCAAAAGCCAATGAGTGTAGTTTCACAAAAATAAAGTAAAAACACTCACAAAAAAACCCGAAAAAGAAACACAAAAAAAAGTTTATGCAATAGTTTTGCATAAACTTTTTTAAAAAAAATTGAGAAAAAAAAGAAAGCACATAAAATTAGAAAGTTATTTAAACCACTATTTACAGATGAAACTTTCAATTAACAAAAAAATACTAAAAACGGCGAGCATTTTTGTCTTTATTAATGACAAAAAATGGAACAAATCTGCGTATGCCGATTTACTACCAGCCAATATTCTCAATGACATTGCGGAAAAAATAAAAAACAAACACTTTGAAGGCAAAGAAAAAGAATTATTACAAATTTTCCCTGCCAACGAAACACGAAATGTGTTTTTAGTTGGAACGGGTAACCAAGACACAAAATTAGATTTTAGAAAAGTAATAGGAAGTGCTATCCGACACGCTCAAAACAAAAAATTAACGACACTCGCATTCGTATTAGGGAAAAACATGTGTGCTAAATGCACCACAATTGCAAGTCTTTTGGCAAACTACCAATTCAGCCGCCAAACCAAACACGAAACAGTATCCATTGAAGCCGTACAAATTGTGGCACAAACCGACTTAAAAACAAGCGACGTATCAGAAGAGATTTTCTTGGCAGAGTCTGTAAACAAAACCCGCGATTTGGTAAATGCCAAAGCCAATGAAATTACACCAGAAGCATTTGTAGCCAAAGCCAAAGAACTGGGAAAAGGGCTTCGAAATCCGTTAAAGGTACGAGTTTTTGATTACAAAAAACTTGAAAAATTGAAATACGGCGGAATTTTAGGAGTCTCACAAGGGTCAAGCACCAAACCCGCTATGGTGGTATTTGAATACTTCGGCGGAAAGAAAGATGAAGCCCCACAAGCATTAGTCGGAAAAGGCGTTTGTTTTGATTCAGGAGGATACAATTTAAAACCAACTGGATCAATTGAAACCATGCACTGTGATATGGCCGGAGCCGCTAATGTATTTGGAGTGTTTAACTGGATTAAAGAAACCAAACCAAAAATAAATGTGGTTGGAGTCGTTGGTCTGGTGGAAAACATGGTTTCTGGAACGTCATACCACCCAGGAGACATTATTACCATGGCAAACGAACAAACCTGTTTGATTACTAATACTGATGCCGAAGGGCGATTAGTATTAGCTGATTGTCTCCACCACGCAGTGGAAACGTATAAACCAGCTCGAATTATGGACTTTGCAACCTTAACTGGGGCTTGCATTCGCGCTTTAGGAGACCACATCACTGGATTAGTAACCAACGATCACAAATTCTTATCCGAAATAAAAAAATCTGCTGACGTTGCTCAAGAATCTGTATGGGAACTCCCACTCAACAAATTCTTCCGTTCAAAAATTAAAGATGAAGTTGCCGACCTTCAAAACTGGACCGCTGGAGTCAACGCTGGAGCTTCTATGGCCGGAGCCTTTTTAGAAAACTTTGTGGATAGTACTCCATGGGTTCATTTTGACATTGCCGGAACCGCTTACCATGAAAAACAAGGCAACGAATTACACCCCGTTGGAGCCACAGGAGCCATCGTTCCAACCGTCATTGAATATCTAAAACAAAAGTCGTAAATCGTTGACAATTTCACCCCAAAACGATAGGTTTTGAACGATGATTGAAGCCTTATTATACTTAATACTTTCTGGAGAAATACAAAAAACTTCTCCAGATTTTATAGTACCAATAACCCAATCAATTATTCCGCATAAAAGTGTTACCAAAATCAAAGCAAAACACCTTCCTGTGCTCATGCACGATGAAAAAACCGCATTAGCCGCCGTAGATTTTGACACCCAAAAGATACTTATTTCACAAAATTTTTACCGTCCACAAAATATTGCCTCTCTTACCAAAATAATGACCACGTTAATTATTTTACAAGAGCATCAACTCGACGAAATAGTAACCATTGCTCCAGAGGCCACCGATACCATAGGGGCCAAAATCGGACTTCTAGCGTATGAGAAATTAACCGTCAAAACGCTCATTGAAGCAATGCTCATTCCATCAGCAAACGATGCCGCCCGTGCGTTGGCAATTTTCAATGCTGGAAGTGAGGCTGACTTTGTAAAAAAAATGAATAAATATGCACAAAAATGGGGACTTACCTCAGCAAAATTCTATAATGCTTCTGGCCTCGATACCGAAGACAAAAATGGCAACGCAGTGGGAAACACTCTGTCTGCCTACGATATACTAAAAATTACCCGAAAAGCCTTGCGATACCCCGTAGTGGAACAAGCCGTCAAAAAGCCAATGTTTTATGGACAATCAATTGACGAAAAATTTTCACACCAAAAACCAAATACCAACCAATTACTCGGCGGATTTCTCAATTTAAAAGGTGTAAAAACTGGCTACACAAAATTAGCCGGACAATGCCTAGTAACACTCGGAGAATCACCAACTGGCAATAAAATTCTTACCGTAATTTTAGGATCAAAAGACCGCTTTGGCGAAACCGAAAAATTTTTAAGTTGGGTTTATGATTCATTTACTTGGCAGTAGACGAACCCAACAAATATAAATATCATACCAACGAATCCATAAACAAAAACACTGATGTCGATTATTCAATTCCTTCGAAATATTATTCCTGAACGCTCGCCGGTTCGGTTGGCCTACCATAAACTCTGTGCTATTGCAGTAACTATTTGGTACCGATTCCCCTCACAAAGATTAAAGGTTATTGCCGTTACTGGAACCAGTGGAAAATCTTCAACCGTAACAATGATTCAATCACTTCTCCGCGCCTGTGGGAAAAAAGTTGGGTCTATTTCTACAATTCAAATTAATATTGATGACCAAGTTTTGCCCAATCAATCACTGCGCACAACCCTTCGTCCGAGTGAAACACAAAAACTACTCCGGAAAATGGTTTCACAAAAATGTGAATACGCCGTGATAGAAGTAAGTTCTCATGCAATTGATCAAAACAGACTTTGGGGGATAGCCATTGATACCGTAGTATTGACAAATATTTCTGACCACGAACATTTAGATTACCACGAAAATTTTTCCGATTACATTCGCACCAAAAAGAAATTATTCCAAAGCCTCAACGCTCAGTATCGAAAACCAAATGTCGACAAAACCATTATTCTAAATGCCGATGATCAACATTTTGCTTATTTCAATGAAGTTTTGTCTGATAAAAAATGGACCTATGCCCGCAAAAAAAATGGAAACATTAAGTCGTCAGATACAGAATATACCAATAAAAATACCTCATTTACGCTCAATTTACCCAATAATGTTTTACGAGCGACTTCACCATTTATTGGAGCCTATAATTTAGAAAACACACTTGCGGCTATTACCGTTTGTGTCTCGGAAGGAATCGCCCCAGAAACAATTGCCAATAGTTTGCAAAAAATGGGGAAAATACCTGGTAGACTAGAATACATTCAAGGAAATCTTCCAACCGATCCAACCGTAATTGTCGATTTTAGTTACAAACCATCATCATTTGCGGTTTTATTTGATACCTTGAGAAAACTGACCAACGGACGAATCGTGGTTGTTTGGGGTGGTGCTGGCGGACGAGCCCCAGAAAATTGGCACGAATCAGCCAAAATATTAGACGCCAACGCCGATGAAATCATCTTAACCACCGATGACCCTGGTAACATCCCTCCAAAAGATATTGCCACAGAAATTAAAAAATATATCAACCGAACAGAAGGCGACCGATTCTTTGATATTCCCGACCGCTACGAGGCCATTCGATATGCCATCCTCACCGCTGAACCAAACGATTTAGTGCTGATTGCTGGACGAGGACACGAAGCCATACAGAAAATTGGAAAAGTTGAAATTCCGTTTGATGACCGAGTAATTGCCAAAGAGATTTTGGATAATAATTAAAATTAAAAATGAAAACAAAGCACTTAAAAGCAATCATCGTTTTTTTTGCACTGATAGTCATATTATATCTTGTTAATGGTTATTACAATCAAATATTCACACACTTTAACAACGAAAAAACAGCAAAAATTGCACAATATGGAGATACATTAGGCGGAATATTTGGATTTATTTCTGCTATATTTGCCTTATATACAATAAACCAGCAAATAAAAGAGAAAAAAATAGACCGATTTGAACAAAACTTATTTCATTTGATGAATTTACATCATGAAATACGAAAAAATATAAAATACAACAACAAGGCCGGAGTAAACGCTTTTCAAGAATTCTTTAAAAAACTAACAAAAAAAGACACAATAAATTACTTATATGAAGAATTAGAAGAAACAATTACAGACAAAGAAAATTATTTTAATAAAGAGCTAAATAAAAATTTCAAAAAAAACCAAGAAATATTACAAGACCTAAATAATAAGCTAAAAGAAATTAAAGATAAATTCAAAAGAAAGAAGGTAATAAAGATGTACTACAAAAAAATGAAAGATGTACACACTTCTTTTGAAATATTCAGTATACTGGGTACATATAAAAAAATAACGAATAAAATTCTAGACAAAATCCAGACAGAATATAGAGAACTACATGATAAACTTTATGTTTTACAGAATAAAAACGAGTACGAAAAATTATTAAAGATCTTATCATATCAATTTAAAATAACTACCGAATCATCTGATATAAAAAATTTCTATAAGGAAATAAAACCAACCCATATCAAAAAAGAAGAAGAAACAAACGAAAACTTCAACCTATTCCGATTTAATGAGAAATATATGAGAGCATATTCAAATGCATTAGGAGAATTTGGACACTATTTTAGAAATATATACCAAATATTAAAATTAATCAACGAAGCAGAAATAAACAAAGAGCAAAAAGAAACTTACTTCTCCCAAGTAATAGGACAACTATCCGATTATGAAACAATCTGTATTTTTTGTAATGCAATCAGTGAAAACGGTATAAAAAAAGTTCTTCCAATTTTACAAGAATATGACTTAATACGCCATGCTCCTTCTGACGAAATAAATAATTTAGACATACACAAAAACCTAATTTAACACCGAAAACTGCGGCCGCTTGGCCGTGGTTTTAAATTCATCGACGGGCACAAATAAATGCTTGTGCGGATTAAACAACAAGACCGCTAAATCGTACCAACTAAGTGGCGCCATGTTTTTACTGGGTAAATGATAATGCCCAGACTTAAAATCAGCCAAAATAAACTGCTTTGTAACCGTTTCTACTAACTCAGTGGCAATAGTTGGAATCATTTTATTAGTACTCCAAATAGTCACTGTTTTTTCGTTCTCAACTGCGTCTGATAAAAACTGCACAAAACTCGAGTTTTCGTCTAGCAACGAACTAATCCGAAGATTCGCCCACGACACATTTTCCGAGTCCATCAAAACATCCTCGGCCGCTTTTTTAGATTCACCATACACATTTATCGGATGCCGCTCATCATCAACCTCATAGCCTTCTTCTTTGGTACCATCAAACACAAAATCCGTTGAAAAATGAATCAATTTTCCACTAAAATTATCTACAATATTTTGTACGCCATTCACATTCACGGCAAAACAAGTGTTTCGATCATTCTCCGCTAAATCAACCTTGGTATAAGCCGCACACAAAACAACATGTGTAATTTGCAAATTATTGGCAAAAAAAACTTCTACTTGTTTTTTATTCGTAATATCTAAATCAGTCCGGTTCACCGCCAAAAACGGAATTTTATTATTTGCAAAATATTTGCAAAAACACTTTCCTAACCGACCAGCAGAACCAATTACCGCTACCAACATCAGCCTAATAAAATGTTAACAAATTGTTTTTTGGTATCAACTTGGTCAAAATATTTCCGAACAAAAGGTTCCCCTTTTTGCCAGAAAATCGAACATCTCTCAGGATTTTCCACCAACTCTTGTACTCGTTTCGCCAATTCCACAGCGTTTTTCGGACAAATAAAGGATGATACATCTTGTTTAGTAAACCGTCCAAAATGCTTCATAATCTCTCGCGGTCCCATTTCATCGAACACAATAACCGGTTTATTTAAAGCCATTGCTTCTATTACTACCCGACCAAACGTTTCTGGTTCTGTCGGCAACACCAACACCAAATCGGCGTGCGAAAATACTTCCCACGGGGTTTCCACTTCCGACACAAAATTCACACGTTCTAAATCCCATTCTTTCGCTCTTTGGTGGAGAATTTTTTCATATTTTTCCGTAGCCATATCTCCAGAAAATGGACTACCAACAATCGACAACGATACGTCCAAATTATGTTTTTTCCAATATTTCGCCGCTTCTAAAGCAAACAATTGTCCTTTTCTTGGATCAATGCGTCCCAATAAAACCACATTTTTAATTCGCCCTGAAACTTCTCGCGGACAATGCGGAAGATGCGAAAAATCAACGCCATTTTCTACAATCATAATCCGCTCATGCAAAGCTGCTGGCAAAGAGTCTCTGACCACCTGACGCGTAATAACCGCATTAACAATGATGGTATCCGCTTTCTTTGCAATAAGGTTAAACACAAATTTAGGAATCGTAAAATCATGCACCATTACCATTAAACGAAAGTCACACCGCCACAAAAATTTGAGGAACCACGCCAACATCATCATACGCGGAGTATTCGCAAAAACTTGAACCGTTCGTACGTTTTGAGATTCCTGCTTGATAATTTTTTTCAACTTCAAACTCGCCCAAAACAAACGAATCAAAGCCAACAGTTTCAGCCCCTTTAAAGATGGACATACATAATCAACCGTTCTTATTTTTTCGGGTAAAGCCTGTTTATATTGCTCATTTTCAGCTCCTATCACTACTGGATTAAGAATATTCAGCGTGGCTGGATCAATAGTCTGAAACAAATTTAATAAAAACCGTTCCGCGCCACCAAGTGTTTCGCCTTGATCTAAAAATATCGTTTTTCGCTTTATCGACATAGTTGTTTTAATTATTCACAATTTTTATTTTACTAATTTACTGGGCAAAAATCCAGCCCTCAAGGCCGCCGTTTTTGACTCAAAGAATCGACGGTATTGTATTTTGGTTCCCCGAGCAGGATAAGACTGAGCGGGGTAGAATTTTCGCGTTTTGGCGTTTCCTACATACGGAAACTTCCAAAATTTCTTTGAGTCGACCGTGTCAACCTGTCCTAATGGTACCACTTGCACGCCACTTTTTTCTACCGAATTTTTCCCATTCGACCAAATAACTCGTACCTTATCGGGCAATTTTATCGTTAATAAATCTTGGTTAATTTCAGTCAGTTCAATCACCGATACGGTCTTTTGAACGGTTTTTTCTGAAGGAGTTTTTTGATTCTCGGTTGTTTCCGCAACCGAATTCTTTTTCCCCAAGAAGAATCCGCCCACGGCACTCAACACCACCAGAACAAATACGCCGATATCTTTTACTGTTTCTGACATAATTTATACCGTACTATGATATACTTGTTTTCCAGAATTTTTAACACCGCCTTTAATTTCCAAAATAGCCAGAGCCGACACAACCTCTGTGTTTTTATGCGGAACAGACTGAATAATTTCATCAATATGTAATTGCTCGTGTTCCGACAACAATTTTAAAATCGAAGACTCCACCGCGGTACATTCAAACGTTTGTTGCACCTTTTTAGTTTCAATCGTATTATTCCCTAATTGTAAATGTTCCAACACTTGTTTTCCCGACAATACGGGGAACGCCTCACCCGAAAGTAATAACTGGTTCGTTCCCGCTGAATTTTGAGAAAAAATACTCCCAGGAACTACAAACAATTCCTTATTTTGATCAATTGCCAGTTTTCCAGTAATCAGACTCCCCGACTTTTCCGCCGCTTCTACAATAATGGTCGCCCGAGACAACCCCGAAACAATCCGATTTCGTTGCGGGAAATTTCCCGGCGATATCTTCGTACCAGGAAGATATTCTGACAAAATCACGCCTTGATTTTCTTCAATCAATTGGTTGGCAAACCGTTCATTAGCTTTAGGATAAATAGAATCAATGGCATTTCCCAACACCGCAATGGTTCTCGCCCCATTTTGCACCGCCACTTGATGGGCTAAGACATCGGTTCCCAAAGCGAGTCCCGACACAATGGTCACACCCGCTTGGGCGACTTCTTTTACAATATGTTCCAACGCTCGTTTCCCATAATCTGATATCTTCCGAGCGCCCACCACTGACACCGAAGGAAAATCCGTTGGTAAGAGAGAACCTCTCATAAAAAGTAGCACTGGCGGATTATAAATATTTTTTAATTGTGGGGGAAAGAGTTCGTCCTCGTAAAATAAAACGGAAATACCACGCTGTTGTAAATATTCGTATTCTTCAACTGGGTTAATTTTGGTTCGCTCCGACACAAATCGTTCGATTTCTTTTTTCGAAAGACCGACTTCTAATAATTCATTCAAAGAAGCTTTCCAAAGATTTTGCCAATTATTTGCAAAAACTGGAGAAAGTTTTTTGTATCGTAAAAAGGTCAACCCCAAGGCTTTATGAATGGCGACTAAATATTGTTTTTGTTTCATTTTCACTAATCATACTTCAAACAATCAAAAAAACAACTCGCCAAAAAAAGGGGATTTCGCTATCATTTTGTCCGATGAAATATTTCTATGCATTTTTAGTTGCCACAACGTTCGTGTTTTCACACACGCAAGCACATCAATTTTCACGCCGCAGAACGGTTTCCAATCGATATTTACGTTATGCACCAGTGACTCCAACGACAGAAAAAACCACCACTAAAAAAGCACCAAAAACATGGAGTTATGTTTTAGCCGCCCACCCCGATGATGAAGTGTTGTGTTGTGGACACACCATGCAAAAAATCTTGAAAAACAAAGGGAATATTAAAGTAATTATTTTCACCAATGGGGACGCACATCCACAAAACGCCATTCAATATGGAGAAACCCGCAAGCAAGAATCCCTCAAAAGTTTACAAGAGATTGGAATCCAAAAGAAAGATGTCCTTTTTCTAGGGTTTCCCGATGCCGGTCTAACCAAACTAAAACCCCTCACGCCATACCGTTCTCCATATACTAATAAAACACATAGCGGACGCTCTGCCGATTATCCCAACATCCCTTATACAACCAACGCGTTGGCAAAAATACTAAACAATATAAGCAAAAAATTCCCCGCACGGGAAATCTTTTTGCCTTCTCAAAAAGATGAACATCCTGATCATCAATATGTTGGTCGCATTGGGTCTCGTATCCAAAACCAAGGAAAACAACCTTTATTTTTCTATTACACCATCCACGGTCGAACGAACCAACAAAAATCAATTCCGAAACTCACACGCCGAAAAAACCATTGGTTAAAACATTTCCAATCACAATTTCACACCCCAAAACACAAACAATTTTACAAAAACTTAGCTAAACTTCGTGAAAAATTCACACTTCAACCGTAAGAATAAATTATTGAGGAACTTCATACAAAGGTTGTTCTGGCAAGAGATTTTTTGCTTTCGTTGGTTCTGACAACTGAGACACGCCAATTCGAACCTTCGCAGGCCAAGGACGGTATTTCGATTCAAACAATTCTTTCACCTTTTTCCCATTGCGTTGAATAATCCGCCGCCATTTAGCCGTAAACCCAGGATGACCCGGTGCATCTATAATTTTCTCTCCCACTGGCAAATCCATGGTTTCAAAATATTTTGATTTTGGTTCCGGTTTCCATTCCGAAATAAACGGCCCTTCGGCTAAAACTTGGCGATTTTGAGCCGTCCCATATAACACAAAATTTAAATTATTCCCCTCTACAAAAGCCTGAATCAATAAATGATTTTTTGTGTCGTTTCTAAATCGAAAATCAAGTTGTCCTAAGTAAATAGCAGCATCTAGCCCCACGGGACGATAGTAGGGCACCGAATAACTATGCGAACGCCTTCTAATAACCGGAAATCCTCCATAAAATACAGACCGAAACAATGTAGTCGAGACCTGACACACCCCACCACCTAATTCCGGCACGGTTTCGTTTCCTTTAATAACCAACTCAGGCACAAACCCATTTGTTTCATCAACGGACCCCAGCGTTTTATTAAACGAGAATATTTCACCCGGTTTTATCAGCGTTCCGTTCATAATTTTAGCTGCAGCCACAATATTCTTCCGCCGAGCCCAAGAAGAGCCACGAAAGTTTGATTCTCCAATCGAAACCACTTCTTTAATACCCTTTTCTTGTAAATCTGGATGTACGACCACCTGAGAGTATTGTTTCTGAGCGGGCACTCGTACATTTTTTATCCCATTTTGCAACGCATTGTTCACCAAATGAACCAATACCGAAAAATCAAATTTATATTCAACCGCTGGATGACCTAAAAACGTAATATTATCCGTTTTCGTATCAAAATTAATTTCTACCGGATTCGCATCCAAGTCTTTCAAAAACCCAGCATCCTCCAACAATGTTTTCAGTTCAATCTCTGAAACCACTGGCTGAAAAGTAGTTTTAAGTGGAAATAAAACCGTATCTTTCTCAAGAACCAGTGAAGGCAGAGACAGCGTTCGACTTCCGAGCACTAAATGTTGAACTGGTTTTGTGGTCAATAAGTTTGGATACAATCGAAAATTCAAGTCAAAAGCACGATCTTCAAACAATAACCGTATTTTTTGCGGAGATTTTGCCAAAACATTCGTGCTCCAGCACGAACAAAGAATCAAAAACCCAAGAAAAAAAATACGCATAAAACACTCGCACTATAGAAAATCCAGAAAAAAACCACAAACATTTACCACAAAAAAACTGCTGAATCAGCAGTTTTTTTCATAATTCTTTCGCAAATCACAAAATAAAATTATTTTTCTTCAAAATATGATAAAAATTCTTCTTTCGTAATATTTTCTTTTTCTAACAAATCTTCTGAAATTTTAATCAACAATTTTTTATGTTTTTTTAACGTCTCAAAAGCTATTTTTTCTGATTCATCAATAAGTTTCTTTACTTCCAAATCAATCAGTCGTGCTGTTTCTTCTGAATACGGTTTTTGAAACTCGTTTTCCGACACAAACACCACTGGTCCAACTGTGTCTGATCCCATTCCGTATCGCATTACCATACTCCGCGCAATGGCCGAAATTCGCTCTAAATCATTCGAAGCGCCGGTCGTTAATTGTTCTTCTCCAAAAATAAGTTTTTCCGCCATTCGCCCTCCTTGCAAACTGACCATTTCGTCAAACAATTGTTGTTTTGTTTTTGAATACACATCTTCTTCTGGCAAGAACCACGTCACACCCAAAGTTCGTCCTCGAGACACAATAGAAATTTTGTGAACTGGATCATGGTACTCACAAAAATGCCCCGCTAACGCGTGCCCCACTTCATGATACGAGGTCATTTTTCGTTCTTTTTCCGTAAACTTCCTACTTTTTCGTTCTGGCCCAATCGCCACTTTTTCTACTGCCGCATGTAAATCAGCTTGTTCAATTTTTTCTTTTCGATTCTTAACCGCCAAAATAGCCGCCTCATTTAACACGTTTTCAATATCGGCTCCTGAAAACCCAACTGTTTTGCTCGCAATTGTTGCTAAATCAACCCCATCTTCCATTTTTTTATTTCGCGCATGTACTTCTAAAATTTGTTTTCGAGCATTCATGTCTGGCAAATCAATATGAACTCGTCGATCAAATCGTCCCGGTCGCAACAACGCTTTATCCAACGTTTCTGGACGATTTGTCGCCGCAATCACAATAACCGTGTGGCCTTCTTCAAACCCGTCCATTTCCGTCAAAATTTGATTCAACGTTTGCTCTCGTTCATCATGTCCACCACCAGAACCTTTGCCTCGTTTTTTCCCAATCGCATCAATTTCATCCATAAAAATAATCGCTGGCGCATTTTGTTTGGCTGTTTTAAACAAATCTCGTACGCGAGACGCTCCGACTCCAACAAACATTTCAACAAACTCTGACCCGGATACGCTAAAGAATGGTACTTTGGCTTCTCCGGCAATGGCTCGAGCTAAAAGTGTTTTTCCCGTTCCAGGTGGACCAACCATCAAAATTCCTTTCGGAATTTTTGCCCCCATTTTTTGGTACTTTTTAGGGTTTTTCAAAAAATCCACCAACTCCATTACTTCTTCTTTGGCTTCTTCGGCCCCCGCCACATCCGAAAACTTCGTTTTCGCACTCTTCACGTCAAAGATTCGGGCTTTGGTTTTTCCAAACCCAAATGGTCCGCCTTCTCCACCAGCCCCACTCATTTTTCTTGTTAGAAAAAAGAAGATTCCCAAAATTAAGAGTAAAGGCAAAAAACTCAAAAACATTTCAAAAACTTCATGCCCACTTACCGAATCATCAATCGTAATCTTCGCCTGTACAGGCTCTTTCATAAATTCTAAATCAACAGCGTTTACTCCCGCTTCCTTTACCGCAAAAATTCTCGATTTTTTTGTATCTTTCAACACCCCAGTAACTTTTTCGTCGCTCACAATAACTTCTTTCAAATGATCTTGTTTGTATTCTGTTAAAAAGGTTGCCAAGTCCACCTTTTTCGGAGATTCAGGAATCACGCCTAACATCGTTAATCCTCCAGATAGTAAAGAAATCCCGGCGCCAATAACCGCGACTAAAAACAAAATCAAAAAAGGATTTGTTTTTTTGAAATTTCTTGGTTTTGGTTTTTTCATTTTTTAAATTCTCATTAAACTCTCACCGATACTAAAAAATATCTAGTAAAACTCAATTTATTTTGGCACAAAAAAGATTCATCCAGCTCTTAATTTCTATCATCGTTTTCAGTTGGGTCCCCCCCACTCAAGCGATACAGTTTTCTGACTGGAACGAATCCTTTGCCCATCAAACATTCCTCAAAACCAGTCAACAAATTGACAATTCTAAAAATGAATGTGCCAAATTTGTAAACCGATTATTTCTAAACCGCTTCAACAAACCCATTTGGGGCGATGCTTGGAATATTCCACTTCAAAAAGAAAACCAGAAATACTTAAAACTCCAATGGGTCGTAAACCAAGACCAAATCAATCAACAACATTGGGTTCATTCGACTCAAGACCGAATTGAAATGTTTAAAGAATTATACAAACACGCTCAAAAATCTCCTTCTGGCTTTGGACTGGCGGGGTTTTCCTACCGTTATTCTTTTGCTTATCCCTACATACCAGCAACTAATTTACCACAAACACATATTGCATTCATCTCGCCCCAAAAACTATTCGCAATAAAAAACGCTTCCGAAACAACCAAAACCGTCCAAGAACTTTTGGAAGAAAAAGTTGGAACCATTCACCCGGTAGAAACCCACTTTGTGAATCAACAATTAAACAAAGCAAAAAATTTAGCAGAGAAAAGAATCTTCCTACACACTCCAATAGCCCCCAAGCAATCCTTTTTCTTTTACGATTTCCCCTTAGAGGAACAATTCAGATACCCACGCCAAGAAAATATTTTATTTTCTTTCTTACGAAAACACCGAAACAACAAAGTTTCAGCCTTACTCCGACCCGTTAGCTGGACCGACATTTTACCAAGTGTTTGGAAATAAGAAGTTTTTGACAAACCGCTCCCCGCCCTTTATAAAGAAAACGCTCTTTTTTGAATATCATCGCTCCACCGTGAGAGGAAAGTCCGAGCTGCACAAAAAACACAAAAACGGCTAACCGCCGATCCAATCATTTTTTGATTGAGGGAAAGTGGCACAGAAACAAAATCTTCCGTCCTTGACGGACTCGAGTGAAAAGAGATTTCAGAGATATGAAATCTGCACAACCGAGGCAACTGGTTGTGAGGCAAAACCCTTTTGGCAGAGAAGCTGGTGGTCTCTTGAGCGAGAGATGTGTTTTTTCATCTTTGACCGTTCAAGTGTCCAGCCGATAAAACCTGACTGAAAAGTCTGGGAATAAGAGAAATGATGATACCAAACCAAACTCGGCTTACTCAAAAAAGAGCTTTTTGTCTGATGAATTACCACAAATATTTGTCAGCCAACAAATATTTTTTATGATAGAAAAGAAATTTTTTAATACCAAAAACGACTATGTCTCAAGACAAAATTTACTGCGGAAACGGAAAAGTAATCAAAACTCAATACGGGGAACTTATGCGACTTTCTTTTTCAAAAGAAGATATCGAAAAATTAAGCGAACAATCAAACGGATCTGACAGCGGTTGGGTAAACGTAACCGTAAAACAACGACGAGAACCAAGCGCTGGGGGAATGACACATTATCTAGAAGTTGACACATGGAAACCAGAAAATAGCGGCAACACGGCTGCTCCAGCGGCCAACTCAAACGAAGAAGAATTAACCGCCGAAGACCTTCCGTTCTAAGGTTTTTACCGAGCTAATTGCGAAACAAATTGCTCAAATTTACGTCTAATTCGCCCCATTTCTGGGCGAATTTTTTGTTGGGCTTCATCCAAATATAAATCTCGGTTTAACTCACATTGAAACACCAATAAAGAATCTCGCTTTCGGTTATATTTTTGGAGCAAAGTATCCAACATTTGGTTAGACTCAACGCCACCAAAAAATTTCGTAATAAACCCACCATAAAACACTTCGTTTAATTTAGCCTCCGTATCATCTACTTCAAACACCGTTTGAAAAACCTTCATGGCTTTTCGCAAAAACGCTGATTCGGTTGTTTTATGATTTTGGTTCGAAAAAATCACTTTCGGCATCGTAAATTCAGCCCGAGACACATCAACCGCATGCGTTTCTCCCAACATTCGATTGCCCGTGTCATGCAAGTCGAGTAAGATAAGTGGCTCTTTCGGAGACGTGATCTGACATAAATATTCAATTTTTGCAAAAATAGAATCTAAATAAGACTGTCGAGAAGCAATCAAATATTTCTTTTTTTGTTTACGAGATAACGGTTTTTTCCAAATTTGAATATTATTAAAATCAACCGCTCGAAACAAATCAGAATCATGTATCGATCGGTTCGGATCGCCCACAATTCGACCATATTTCGGGCAGGCGATTTGTCGTTTCGGAAAATTCTTCAACAAAGCCTTGGTCGCAAAATCGGAAAAGTTCCGTTGCAATCGTGGGGAAAAAGAATCATGCAAATGTTTCTGAGCCTCAGCCGGCACACACGCACTGCCATGGGTCGCTAACACTAAGACATTTTGAGGAATTTTCACAGACGTCATTGAGTTACTTTTTATTTACAGAAAAACTAATATACAATATTTTTTATAAAAAATCAAGTATTTTAAAAAATAATTTATCGTATTATAAAGAAGATGAATCAATATATACTTTGGGGAGCGGTTTGTGCAGGAGTCGGAGTCCTTTTTTTACTCGGCTGGTTCATACTCGACCAAATGAAGAAAAAAGCCGATTTTAACCGATCAGCAAACTTTATTTTTTTACAAATTATGATTCCAAAAAAGGAATCGAAAGAAGATCGAGAACTCGAAGGCGCACAAATTGACCCTAAAAAACAAATTTCTATCGCCGAAGATTTCTTTAAAACGCTCTACGGAATTTATTCAGGAAAATTCAAAAACCATTTTATAAACGAAGATTTCCTATCATTCGAATACATTGCCTCTGACAACGAAATAAAATTTTTTGTTGGTTGTCCACGTGACCTACAAGCGTTAATTGAAAAACAAATCACGTCTTTCTACCCAGAAGCCATTATTGAACCCTGTGAACCACCGAATATTTTTGCCGAAAATGCCAAACAGGCCGCCACCCAATTAGTAGGAAATAAAACTTTTTATCATCCAATTAAAACGTATAAAAAGTTTGAAGCGGTTGATCCGATGAACAATTTGCTCAATACTTTATCGGCGGCCAACGATGAACACGGCAACTCAGCCGGAGTTCAAATCATGATTCGTCCCGTCGCTGACGGTTGGCAAAAAGACGCCCGAAAATATTCGAAAGAATTATCTGAAGGTGAAAGTCCCAGCATTTGGCGAAAAGTGAATCCGTTACGAATCATCGCTAATTTATTCTCATTATTACTTGCTGGAGCCGATGAATCAGACAAAGAAGACGATGAAAAAAAGGAGTCTGAAGAAGCCAATGAAGCCACTCAAGTAATTACCGAAAAAGCCGATCATGTAGCATTTGAAACCGTTATTCGGGTTATTGCTTCCGCTCCATACGAACGCGAAGCAGAAGTCAATTTGTCGACACTCACAAATGCCTTTACCCAATTTTCAGGACCAAACTTTAATGGGTTTTCAAGCACCAAGTGGGAAAATCCACGCAAGATTATTCGCGATTACATTCTCCGAATTTTTTCTTGTCCTTGGCACGCCAAGAGCGACAAACTTATTTTGAACGTTGAAGAAATTGCTTCCTTATTTCATTTTCCACATATTCGACTGAATAAAATTCCAGGCGTAAAATGGCAAAACTTTAAAGTTGCTAAATCGCCACAAAATATTCCCAAAGAAGGGATTTTGTTGGGACACAATGTATACCGCGGAAAATCGACGCCCATTTACATGAAACGAGAAGACCGTTTCCGACACTTTTATGTAATTGGACAAACGGGGACTGGGAAATCTTGTATTTTCCAAAACATCATCCGACAAGATTTCCGAAACGGAGACGGACTTTGCGTGGTTGATCCACATGGAAGCTTGGTGGAAGATGTTTTACCGTATATTCCACGAGATCGAATTGACGACGTTATTATTTTTAATCCCGCTGATATTGAACGGCCCATGGGATTGAATTTGCTCGAAGCCAAAACCGAAGAAGAAATGGATATGGTGGCCCTCGATGCCATGAACATCATGATTAAAATCTTTAATGAGGAAACTTTTGGACCACGGATTCAAGATTACTTCCGAAATGGATGTTTAACCCTCATGGCACACCCAGATGGAGGATGCTTGACTGATGTGTTACGATTATTTACCGATGACGTGTTTCAAAAATCACGAGTGCAACACGTAAAAAATCCCGTAGTTAAATCGTTTTGGACCAAGCAAATGGCCGCCACCGGAAAACGAGAAC
The DNA here is from genome assembly GCA_002747745.1 of bacterium DOLZORAL124_38_8. Classification (GTDB taxonomy): domain Bacteria; phylum Patescibacteriota; class Gracilibacteria; order UBA4473; family UBA4473; genus OLZORAL124-38-8. The sequence goes on along the minus strand of PDQG01000004.1, from coordinate 237,863 downwards.
AACAAGAAATGATCCCGTATTTTGCTGCGAAATTTGGGCAATTTACCACCAATGGAATGATGCGAAACATCTTGGGGCAAACCAAGTCCGCCTTTGATTTCTCACAAGTAATGGACGAGGGGAAAATTCTAATGATGAACCTGTCGAAAGGGATGACCGGAGACATGAACTCGAAACTCTTAGGGTTGATTATCGTAAACAAAATCCAAATGGCCGCGCTCCGACGACAAAAAGATTTAACCGCTGGAAAAAAACCACGTGATTTCTTCCTATACATCGATGAGTTCCAAAATTACGTAACCGACTCGCTTGAATCAATCCTATCAGAAGCCCGAAAATACCGGTTAAGCCTCAACATTGCCCACCAATACACCAGCCAAATTGATACCGCTAAACAAGGCGGAAAAGGCGTTAATTTGAAAGACGCCGTATTTGGGAATGTGGGGTCGATGATGTGTTATAAAATTGGTCCAGATGACGGAGAAATTATGGCCAAACAAATGCAACCCGTGTTTACCGACCAAGACTTAACCAATCAGGATGCGTTTAAAGCCGCCATCAAAATTTGTATCGACGGACAACCAAGTATTCCCTTTAGTTTGAATGTGGTAAAACCGTGGCTCGAAAAAGGCGACAAAGAAATTGCTACGGCCGTAAAACAAATCTCTCGACTTACTCATGCCCGAAGTAAAAAATTTGTAGAAAAAGAAATCTTTACACGGTTGGATGTATAAATAGAATTTTACTAAAAATAAAAACAGCAAAAATGATCCACACACACACACACACACAAGAAACACTAGGTTAAAGGCTTTTACTCTTATAGAATTACTGATTGTGATTGTAATAATTGGAATTCTCTCAGGCATTGGAATCTCTCAATTCAAATCATACTTTGCCAAAGCCCGAAATATTCGAACCATAACCGCCGCAAAAATGTATATAGATGCCGCACACAGAATCTTAACCGTAGAAGGAAAAGAAGCTTTTGATAGAGTGCTCCCATTGGATGGAACATGGCAATTTTCTTGCTTGGGAAGTGAGACCTGTTTATGGAAAAATAGTCCATGGCGGAAGAATTATACAAAACAAAATGATGTTGAAGCACTATTTAGGAAACACGTTGATTTTAAAAAAATAGAAAAAGAGATTCCTGCTGATTCTAATAGCAAAATGAGTTATATTGGCATGGGGATTATGCGACCACCAAAGAATGTATTTAATGGAAATGCATGGATTGCATTTATGCTTGAAGGAGAAAATCAAGATTGTAAAACATCCCCCCAATATTTATACATGTGTCAAGATGAATCAATGATTGATAGTATCCCCAATTGTAATCCAACCTATCCATACAAAACATCTTACAATATTAAACATACCGAGGGAAATTTTGAAAACTCTGGAAATACCTTTTGCGTAGTTCCAATTATTTTAATGGATTAAGTTTAAACTTTTTCAAAAACACCTCTGGAAACTCTGTCTGAACCATTATTTTTTGTTTGTTTTTTGGATCTAAAAACTGCAATTCTCCCGCGTGTAAAAACACTCGCTCCGCGGGTTCTCCACCATATTTTTCATCACCGACAATCGCAAACCCAATCGCCGCTAAATGCACGCGTATTTGATGCGTTCTTCCCGTAAAAATCTGTACCTTTAATAACGAATATTTTCCATCTACCGACTCCGCCAACCGCTCAAACGTAGTGTGAGCTGGTCGAGCCTTGGGAGAATCCGTCACCATCATTTTCTGTCGATCTTTTGGGTCACGCAATATCCCACTCTTAATGTTTCCATTTTGCGGCGGAATACCCTTTACCAAAGCATAATATGTTTTTTTCGTGTCCTTTCCCCAGTGAGATTGAAAAAACCGCAACGCCGACACATTTTTGGCTACCAACAGCACCCCAGAAGTTGTTTTATCAAGTCGATGCACAATACCAGGACGGAACGACGCCTCCTCAAAATTTTTTGAAAAAGAGTTCCCATATTTTGCCACCAAAAAATTTACCACGGTTTGATCGGATTGTTCACTTTCCGACGGATGCACCGACACGCCAATTGGCTTATTAATACACACAAAATCATCGGTTTCTTGCAGAATTTCCATATTTGTTTCCCATGGTTGAAGGTTGTCTAAATTGAGAGCTGTTTCTTCCCATTCAATGCGCCAATTTTGTCCTGCTTGTACTTTGGTTTTAAACAATTGCTTTTGCCATTCTGAATCAACTTCTAACCAAAAAGTTCCATTTTTTTGTAGTTGCGAACGAGAAGTTTGGTCCGCCAATAATTCTCCCAACAGTTTATCGAGCCGTTGCCCAGACTGTGTTTCAGTAACGGTAAATTCATATTTCATTTCCCTAACGGTACCGTAATTTACAAAAAGAGGAAGTTTCTTACCAAGAAATATCTTTCGTAATAGTTATGTTTCCCAAAACCTTTGGTAAAATTTCTTTATTCGTATTGGCCTGAACTTTCCCAATTATGGCCCATCCTTGAGGAAGATTTTCGGTAGCAGAAAGTTCAAAAACGGTGGTTTGATGTTTTCCGTTTTGGAGAATTTCCGTTACCTTTGCGCCAACCGAATACCGGTCAGATAAATTTTTTTGGTATGAAATATTCATGCTTTGTGACGTGTCAGGACTGCCAATTTGTTTATAACATAAAGCAGAAGCGTTTAAATTATCGCTTTCTGAGAGCGGAAAATTCGAAGAAACTTTGGCCGTAACAATCGGATTGGTTCCACTCGGGTTTAAAAAAGTTATAAACGCCACTTGAGCCGACACACGACGAGAAAGCTTTGCAATCAGACGATGAAACAACAAATCCTCCCCGTGTTCTGAATGTACAAATGTTAATTGACCACTAATACGATCTGAGAAGGCCCGTTCATACACAAAAATGGCCTCAGGCTTCTTTGAACCTGAAATAACATTGTGTAGGGTTGTCTCATGACTTTCCAGTATCACCGAAAAAGAATTTTTTGGTGGCGTAACGACCTTTTCTGTAGGAACTTCTTTGTTATCTTGACTAAGAGTTGAAGACAAAGGTTTTTGTGCCAAAACCCCAGACACTCCAAATGTCATAGCTATCGGTAACAAGACTTTTTTCATCAATTACACTTTTAATAAAAAAAGATAAAAGTCAAACAACTTTTATCTTTTTTACATATTTATAATTTTCACAACTATTCACCCATTTTTTCTTGTACCGCTTTTTTTACTTCCTCAAATACCCCTTCATTTTCTTTCAATAAATCAACCGTTTTTTGTTTTCCAACCGCTAACCGATTGTCTAAGAAACTGTACGAAGCCCCCGCTTTAGTTATTACCCCTAAATCAAGGGCGACATTTAATAAGTCAGCCGTTTTTGAAATTCCTTCATTAAAGACAATATCCACTTCGGCCGTTCGGAATGGAGGCGCTACCTTATTTTTCACCACCTTGATTTTCATTCCGTTTCCATCGACCGATTTATCATCGCCCGTTCCGGTTTCCACTTTTTTCCCTTTTCGAACTTCTACCCGCAGCGAAGCATAAAATTTCAACGCATTTCCCCCAGTTGTAGTCTCAGGGTTCCCAAACATTACGCCAATTTTCATTCGAATTTGATTAATGAAAATAATCGTCGTGTTAGTTTTATTGGCAACGGCCGTTAATTTCCGTAAGGCTTGACTCATCAACCGTGCGTGCAATCCCATTTGAGCATCTCCCATATTTCCTTCAATTTCTGCTCGCGGAGTCAAAGCAGCCACCGAATCGATAATAACCAAATCAACCGCTCCAGACCGAACCAACGCTTCGGTAATTTCCAACGCTTGTTCTCCACTATCTGGTTGAGACAACAGCAATTCGTTCACATTTACCCCTACTTTTTCTGCGTACGTCGGATCCAGTGCGTGTTCGGCATCAACAAAAGCCACTGTTCCACCGGCTTTTTGAAATTCCGCAGCCGCATGCAAGGTCAAAGTAGTTTTCCCAGAACTTTCTGGACCATAAATTTCAACAATTCGTCCTTTCGGCCAACCACCACCAAGGGCTCTGTCAATCGAAATTGACCCCGAACTTACGAGTTCAATCCCCGAAGTTTCCATTTCCCCTAACTTCATAATTGATCCTTTTCCAAAATCTTTTTCTATTTTTGCCATTGCGGCGGCCAAAGCCGCTTGTTTTGCATCTGTTGCCATCTGTCTTTCAAGTAAAAAATATAATAACAATCACATAATAGGAAAATTTCTCAAAAGGCTCAACCAAAAACAGTTGACCTTTTCTTGCCAGTAACTAACAATAACGATTGATGAAACTTGATGAATTAAAATTAGTGGTTCAATCATTGGTCGATCAAATGAACTGTCCTTTTTGCCAACAAAAAGTGCAAGAATCACAAGTAAACATTTTACATTTAGCGCAAAATAATTGCGCCCTGCAAGTGCAATGCCCCAAATGTCAAAAACAAACCATTGTACAAGCCAATGTACAGTCTCGAGCCGTGCAAAAAACAACCATCAGAAAATCATCTCAAACTCCAGCCTTTGATGATCAAAGTCTGCGTGGATTGTCACAAAACCTCGAAACATTAAAGGGCGACCTCAAAGACATTTTATAAACATCCGTAGTATCTTTGCACAGAAAATACGTATTTTTTAACGTGTTTCAAAATACTTGATTTTTTTAAAAAAACATGTTAAAATAAAAATGTATGAAAAAAATATTACTTGGATTCGTTTTCGGAATAGTGTTTGTATATTGGAATCAATCTCAACCCGTCGAAACAGAAACGGCTAATACGAACACTTCTACCACCCAAAATTTGGTGGCAACCCTCGTAGAAGCACCGCAAAAAATACAAAAAACGGTGCATCAAACGTCTACCATTGCCCAGAATGTATCAGAAAAATTTCAAGCCTTACAAGAAACTATTCAAAGTTTGAATGAATCACGAAAAAAGATTGGGAATTCATTAAATGACGTCCAACAAAGCTTTGAAACCATTCAAAAATCAAAAGAAGACATTTCACGCGAACTCACCCAAATCAACCAACAATTAAAATTTCAGTAAAAAATTTCTAACTGGTTTTTTATTTCATTCTCAAACGAGTTCGTTTGAGAATTTTTGAGTAGGAACCGTTTTTAATTTGCCTAAAAAACACACTTTCTTAAAATTCCCGTGAATTTAATACAAAAATTTGATGCCACACTATCAACGAAATATTCGATTTATATGGTTTTTAGTTTTGCCAATCATTTCTTTTTTGCTTGGTTGGACCTTTAGCCAAAAGAGCCATCAAGAACAAAAAAACCTACACGAAAACTTAGGAAAAGAAAGTGTTACTATTAACAAACTCCTGCCTGAAACAACGTTGCCATTTTCTTTAAAATCAAAAACTGACCCGAAAGATGTTGACCTCAGCACCCTTTGGGAAACCTGGAACACCATTGATTCTACTTATTTGCGACAAAACGAGCTCGATACAAAAAAACAAATATACGGAGCCATTCACGGACTCGTTGATTCTCTCGGAGACCCTCATACAAACTTTTTGACGCCCGAAGAAACCGAAGAATTCAACAGTTCTATTGACGGGGAATTTCAAGGCATTGGAGCGGAAATATCAAAAAAAGACGGAAAATTAGTTATCATTGCCCCACTAAAAAACTCTCCCGCCGAACAAGCTGGAATAAAAGCTGGCGATGAAATAATCACAATCAATGAGGAACTGGTATTCGATTGGTCTTTGCTCGACGCGGTTCTAAAAATCCGAGGAGAAAAGGGAACAAAAGTCGTGCTTGGAATCCGAAGAAAAGGAGAAAAAAAACCAATTGATATTACCATCGTTCGCGACACCGTTACGTCTCCTACTGTTACGTGGGAAATGAAAAACGATCACATCGTCTACGTTGAAATATCAAAATTCGGCACAGATTTAACAAAAGAATTCAGAAAAATGCTTGATGAAGCCTTATTAAAATCGCCCAAAGGCGTTATTATCGATCTCCGAAATAACGGCGGCGGGTTGCTAAACACCTGCCTAGAAGTAACCTCTGAATTTTTGGATAAAGCCTTGATTGTTTCTACCAAAGGTGGAACCATTGGGATGAACGAAAAACACTTTGCGACCAGCGGTGGAGCCTTGCTTGATATTCCAGTAATCGTATTAGTCAACAAAGGAAGCGCCTCTGCTTCAGAAATTTTTGCTGGTGCCATCGCCGATAACAAACGCGGGCTGATACTAGGCGAAAACACTTTTGGAAAAGGAACCGTACAAAGTTTAATTGAATTACGAGACGGCTCATCACTCAAAGTAACCATTGCTGAATGGCTCACCCCAAATGAACATTCAATTCAAGACAATGGAATTATTCCACACGAAACCATTGAGCAAACAATCGAACAAATGGAACAAGATGTTGACCCTGTTCTAGACAGGGCACTCAAAATTTTCGAAACGGACAATGAATATGATTCTTTACTAAAAAAATATAATGATCCAAAGGCTAAAACAGTGGTGGAACCGCTCACAGAAAACGCTGAAAATCCAGAAAAAGAAGCGCCTCAACCACCAAAAAAAGATGAACAATAAAGCGGGGAAAATTATATTTTTTTCCGGTCCTTCTGGGGTCGGAAAGGGCACTATTATCAATGCATTAAGAGAAAAACACACTGATTGGGTATTTCCACCTAGTTGTACCACTCGTACGCCACGACCAGGAGAAAAAGACGGCGAAACGTATTTTTTCATTGATGAAACAACTTTTCGAAACAAAATAGCCACTGGCGAATTTTTAGAATTTGCCGAAGTACACGGCAAAACCCTGTATGGAACGTTACGAGAAAAACTACTACAACCTAAAAATGAAGGCAAAATCGTTATCCGAGAATTTGACGTACAAGGCTTTAAACAAGCTCGAGAAAAACTTAATCGCGACGATTACATCAGTATTTTTGTAAATATTGAAGGCGGAAAAAAAGAACTCATCAAACGAATTACTGGACGAGCGCCCATTTCAGATGAAGAACTCGCCGCCCGCATGGTTTCGTACGACCAAGAAGTCGCCCACATTGACCTCTACGATCATGTTGTGTATTCAAAAACTGGCAAAATCAAAGCAATGATTGAAGAAACTGAAAAAATTATTCGTACCTCAATATAAAAAACATGGATCGCCAAACACTCGGTCAATACGGCGAAAAAATTGCGCAAACCTACTTAGAAAATCGAGGATACACCTTCATTCAAGCAAATTTTCACGCTCAAGGCGGAGAAATTGATTTAATCATGAAATCCCCCCAAGACGAATGGACTTTCATCGAAGTAAAAACCAGACGTTCAAACCATTTTGGTAGCCCCAAAGACGCCATTACCAATCAAAAAATTCAACGAATGCTTCGAGCTATTGAGGCTTTTTTCCAACAACAAAGCCTTTCCGAAATCCCAGAATTTCACCTCGAAGCCATCTGCCTCAGAATGGAACAGAAAAAAGTATTTTGTGAACACCTACAAAATATCTCTCCATACTAAACTTGCATTTTAACAACACATATCGCATTATAGCAACGATGATTCTTACTAGACACGAAATCGCACAACTTATCAAAGAAGAGAAACTAATCTTCGAACCAACGCTTGATGTATTTGAAAACCAACCACACGCCGTCGATTTACGACTCGGAACAACGTTCTACTTACCCAAAATTTGGGAAATGACCCCCAAAGGTCGCGAAATCGTAACCGTTGATGTAACCGAATCGGCCGGAGATAATTATGAAAAAATCGAACTCACCCCAGGGCAATTTTTTGATCTGGCCCCAGGTGAATACGTACTGGCCAGCACGCTGGAAAAAATTTCTTTGAAAGAACCAAACATTATGGGCGTTTTATACCCACGAAGTTCCATTAATCGGCGCGGATTGTCGGTTGATATGACCGGAATTATAGATGCTCATTATAGCGGCCACTTAATGATTCCTATTCACAATAAAACTAATTCGCAAATAATTCGCATTTTCCCTGGAGAACGAATCTGCCAACTAGTTTTTCAAAAACTTACCCAAGAATTAACCCGCGATGAAGCCCTCCGACACGGAAAAGTAGCCGCCAAATATGAAGGCGCCGATGCTGGAAAACTCGTCAGCAAAAAAGACGCCGGTGAAGAAATTGAATACCTAAAAAAAGGCGACATACAAGGACTGAAAGCCAATCAATACTAAAATGCGAAATAGTTGCAAAAACCGCTTTCCGTATTTACCAGAAGGGAGAAGTATTTTGTTTTGTTCACTCGAAAACCCTTTTTTACAAGCGGCCAAAAAAGCAGCCGAAACGGAGTCTCTTGACCCAAATTTTCCAACGGGAGCCGTGCTCGTACAAAACGAAACCATTATTGGACAAGGCGCCAACGGTTCTCATTGGCATCAACAACACGGTTGCGAACGAAAACGACTGAGCTCAAAAACGGGCGAAGACTACGAACTCTGTGAAGGCTGTCATCCAAAAAATCACGCCGAACAAAAAGCCATTAAAAACGCTCAAAAACAAGGACACTCAACCAATGGAGCCGACCTATACCTTTGGGGACACTGGTGGTGCTGTCATAGTTGTTGGGAAAAAATGATAGAGAATAAAATCCGCCATGTGTATTTGTACGAACACGCCCAAACACAGTTTAAACGATAAAAAACAGATTAAAAAAAACCGCCTGTCGGCGGAATTTTTATAGCAAATATTTTGCAAAAACTACTTTTTAAAGAATGACTGCAAAGTTTTCTTTGCCATGTTTAATAAATCATCTTTGATATCTCCATCTTTATCTTTATCCAAAATAGCCGTGGCTAAATCCATTACAAAAGAATTATTTGGATCCTTCATTTTTTCGTTTGCATTCTCCAAAAGAGAAACAATTTTTTTGGCATCAACTCCCGCCAACTGTTTTTGTTTCCCAAGCGCTCCCATCACCATAGGAGCCAAGACTTTCAACACACTTCCAGACTGTTGCTTATCAACCCCGGCTTGAGACGCGACCGTGTCTTCTACTTTTGACAACTTTTTACCCAAAACATGTTTTAGTATTCCAGCTCCTTCTCCGGCTTCTGGGTGTTGAATCAAATCTGAAACAGACTCTAAAACAGAGCCGTCGTGTTTCTTTTCAAGCGCTTTTTCTAATTTTTTCGCCCCTGATTTTGTCTTTGAATTTTTCGCCAAAGACTGTGTAATTATTGGTAAAGCCATATCAATCATTTTCTTTGTTTGAGACTCATCAGCCCCAATTTTTGTGGCAATTTGCGACACAAAATCACCATTAATATTTTTGGTTAATTCGGTAAATAAATCATTCATAGATATAAATTTTTTAATAAATTATTTTTTTGTAACTGGAATTACGGTTTTATCCGTTGCGTTATCGGAAAAGATAATACTGGGCGAAATACCTTTTTCGGTCAAAACGATTTTTGCATTCTGCGCCAATGAACTTTCTGTCACCTGCAACGATTTGTACTTCTGTGAATTTTCTTTAAAGGTTTCTTCTACCGCTTTATTCACTTTTCGAATTGCTTCCGCTTCGGCTTCAGCTTTAATTTTTCGAGCTTCGGCAAACCCTTCCGCCGCTTCAATCGCCGCTCGTTTATCCGCTTCGGCCTTAATCACTACAGCTTCGGCCACTTCTTTACTTGATTCTTTTTCAGCAATCGCCCGTGTGATTTGCGCCTCTTTTTCTCGTTCGGCGGTTACCACTTTATCCATCGCAATTTGCACATCCGTCGACGGTTGAATATCTTGTAATTCAACTCGCAATACATCTATCCCCCAAGAATCCGTTTGAACATCAAGTTCTTGCTCAATACGAGCATTAATAGTTGAACGTTGCGCATTTACTACGACAAACTCCATTTCTCCTACAATAGACCGCAAAGTTGTTTGTGCCAATGAAGCAATAGCCCAACTGTAGTTATTAATGTTATAAATCGCTTTTTTCGGATCATTGACTTTAAAATAAACCACGCCATCAATGTTCAAATTCAAATTATCTTTGGTAATTACAGATTGTTTCATCAAATCAACTTGAGTTTCAGCAATGTTTACCCGAATAACTTTGTCTACCAAAGGAATAACCCAGTTAAGCCCTGGTTCGAGCATGCGATGGTATTTCCCAAATCGTTCAACTAACCCTTTTTCAATGGGACGAATAATCTTAAACCCCGTAGCGCACACCACCAGTAAGAAAACAATTACTCCGAAAATCATAATTAAAATAGTTAAAAATCTACCACCAGTATACAAGAAAAAAGGAAAGAGGAAAATAGACTTGAGTTTTCTCAAAAAATATGGATGATGCATCAGTTATAAAGCCGTAAAAATGCAAAATAAATCTTTTGAACTCGTCTCAGACTTTGCTCCTATGGGAGACCAACCCCAAGCCATTGAAAAACTGCTGACGGGACTCAAAAACGGACTCCGCCACCAAACCCTGCTTGGAGCTACGGGAACCGGAAAAACATTCACGATGGCACAAGTAATTCAAGCCACCCAACGGCCAACGCTTATTTTAGCGCATAACAAAACCCTCGCTGCCCAGTTATGCAACGAGTTTCAACAGTTTTTCCCCAACAATGCCGTAAGTTATTTTGTCAGTTATTATGACTATTACCAACCAGAAGCATACGTAGCCAAAACCGATACGTTTATTGAAAAAGAAGCGACTATTAACGAAGAAATTAATAAATATCGACACGCAGCCACGGTAAACCTGCTAACACGACGCGACACCATTATTGTGAGTTCCGTAAGTTGTATTTACGGAATCGGAAACAAAAAAGATTATTCCGAACTCGCCTTCCGCATTGAAAATGGACGCGATTACGCCCGCAAGGATTTCTTAAAAAAACTCGTAGACTTGCAATACGAACGAGTAAAATCAGAATTCAAACGGGGAACCTTTGAAGTGTTAGGCGACACGGTCACGATTTTCCCACCCAATAGTGATAGTGCTTACCAGTTAGAATTTTGGGGCGACTCTTTAGACAAAATATCAGAAGTAGACGGATTTACCAACGAACTCATTGCGCACCACGACGAAATTGTCATCTTCCCGGCCAAACACAATATCACCCAACGAGACAAAATTGAAAGCATTTGTAAGGAAATCGAGCAAGAGCTGTCTGAACGGCTCGAAATAATGCGAAAAGACGGAAATGTTGTTGGGGCTCACCGCCTAGAACAACGGACTAAATACGACATTGAAATGCTCCGAGAAGTGGGTTACGTCAGCGGAATTGAAAACTATACACGTTACATTAACGGCAGCCCTATTGGCGAACCACCAACGACTTTGCTGGATTATTTTCCCGATGATTTTTTGTGTTTCATCGATGAAAGCCACATTACGATTCCGCAAATTGGCGGCATGTTTAATGGGAATTTAAGTCGAAAAGAATCACTTATCACACATGGATTCCGACTTCCAAGTGCGATGGATAATCGTCCGTTAAAATTTGAAGAATTTGAACAAAAAATAAAACAAGCCGTGTACGTATCGGCCACCCCTGGAAAATACGAATACGAACACTGTGACCGCTCAGATTTTGCCGAACAGATTATTCGGCCAACAGGCTTGGTTGATCCTCGTATCGAAGTCCGTGATTCGGCTCACGCCATTGATGACGTTTTACAAGAAGTAAAAGCTACTATCAAAAATGGGGCACGGTGTTTAATTACCACCGTTACCAAGAAAAACGCCGAAGATTTATCCGATTACTTAATTGAACAAGGAATTAAAACCAAATACCTCCATTCTGACATTGAAACCCTCGAACGAATCGAGATTCTTACCGAACTCCGAAAAGGAACCATTGATGTGGTAGTTGGAATTAATCTCCTCCGAGAAGGACTTGATTTACCCGAAGTAGAACTCATTAGCATTCTAGACGCCGACAAACAAGGATTTTTGCGGTCTCGAGACGCCTTATTACAAATTATTGGACGAGCCGCTCGAAACGCCAACGGACGAGTCCATATGTATTCTCATGAACGGAAAATAACCGCCGCCATGAAAGAAGCCATTGATGAAACCAACCGCCGACGAGATAAACAAATCGCCTACAACACGGCTCATGGCATTACCCCCCAAACAATCTTTAAGAAGATTACCGATATTGCCGATAGTTTAGGGAAAAAAGAAACCAAAAACTTCGATAAATACACACGAAAAGAACAGGTCGGGGCGAAATTGGTGGAATTAGAAATGCAAATGGACTTGGCGACCCAAAATTTGGACTTCGAACAAGCCGCTATTTTACGAGATGAAATCGAATTACTCGAAGAGAAACTACGTAAGATGAAGTAATTCCCTTAAACCTTTTTAACGCTTCTCATCAACTATATAGTCTTTGTTTAGACGAAACCTCCTTACCAAAAGGTTTGAGACCTCGTCATTTTTTATATACACTTTGGACGAGGAGAAGGCTTTTCATACACTCTTTTCGTCCACCGTATGTTTGTTTATGACGAAATCTTTACGAAATGAATTCAGATAAATCATCCCACTGAGGATTCTTTGTTTCAATAAGTCTTAATTTCCAATGTCTTGGATATTTTTTTATTTTTCGCTCACGCTCTAACGTTGCATAAAAATCATCACAACATTCAAAATAAACCAGCTTCGTGCATTTATATTTTTTGGTAAACCCCTCTACAAACCCCAATTTATGTTCAAAAACTCTTCGTTCCAAACACGAAGTTCTGCCAACATAAAAAGTTGTATTATATATATTTGTCATAATATAAACACAATGCATAGATAAATAATATTTGAAAAATATATTAAAATCAAATCTAAGCAAAGACCTCGTCATTTCTTATACACACTTTGGACGAGGAGTTTTCTAATTCTCCTCTTAAAATAAGAAGGGGGATTTTAAGTACAAAAAAAACACCCACACGCAAGCGTGTGAGTGTTTTTCGTCAGAAACGCCTTAGAGTATTTCTACGATTCTATGTAGGTAAAATAAATTAATCTACAGTAACAGAATCTGTGTCAATATCTAATTTGTATCCGTTCAACCAGTCAAATGTGTCAACTGAGTGACCAACCGCTGATTTATCAGACCAAACAACATTTGCTGAAGATTGTCCAGCTTTGTTTTTTGCAGCTGAGTAAGAAGAATCATCTAATAATTCGAATGAAACTGATGAATCAGTTTTATCATTAGCGTCATCTTTCAATCCTACCAAGTACAAGTCATATACTCGAGAAGAACCTCCTGCAATGTTATGATTTGCTGGTAATTCAAACTTAACAACTTCATTTTCAACATCATCTGCTGATACAGCATACCGAGCATAAACAACATCAGCATCCCCACCTTCTGTCAACAAGAAGTATGTACCAGTTCCTGGTGTAGCTGCTCCAGGTGCAACAGCCGTAGCCCCTTGTGTTTTAACAGAAGCTGTAACAGGCAATGTATCACCAGCATTTGTTGGTTCAAAGCTCATCACAATATCAGTTTGATCGCTATCTGCATTGGCTCCAGTAGCAGTGAATTCTACTGTATCTCCTGCAATTGCTGCTGAGTAGTTTGTGTATGCCTTTCCTTGAACAGCTGTCAACAACGCAGATTTTGTCATTCCATCTGTAATTGCTACATCTACTGAAGCAGCTCCATTTAGAGAAATTTTCAAAGTTCCAGCTTTAACATTAGATGCTACTGCTGGAGTTACTACTCCACCTTGTTGAGCAACCATTACACCAGCTGTTGTACCGGTACCATTTGTATCAACCGTAGCATCAGTTTGTTCTGTTGTAGCAACAGAAGTTACTTTAACTACGTTAGCAGGTGTAACAACTTCTGCTGCAAAATTAGCGTTATCATTAATTTTTGTTGCAACCGCTGTCGCAATATCAGTATTAGATGAACCAAATGCTACATCTGTAGTAATAGTAGTTCCAGCTAAGTTAACCGTAATTACACCATCTTTTGTGGCATTACCACTAAATGATAGTTTTGTTACTTCTGGTCCAGCAGGAATTTCTGCTACCGCATCAACTACTGCTGAAGCATCTAATTTAGCCACTTCTGTTGCAGCATCAACAGCTTGTGTTACAGCTTTTTTAGGTAATACCCCTTCTTTAACTTTTACATTATGGAATGTTGCTCTAACAGCAAATTTTCCTAGTTCTATTTCTCCGTCAGCTACTGCTTTGAAAGACGCAACTTTGTGTTTTACACCAGTGTCATTCAAGGCAAATTTTCCGTTATTCTTCAAGCTCAACAATGATTTGTAAGCTACAAAGTCTGGACTTTCTGCTACGTTTACATCAACATCTGCCTTCGCAATGTTTTCTCCTGTAGCAGCTGTCGTTGCTTCTATTCCTTTTTCTTCTACAGATTGATCAATCACCAATTTCAAGTGAGCGGCTGTGGCCGTTGCGTTTGCAATTGAACCAACGTTCATTCGCACAGTATATACTTGTTCAGAAGAAGAAACAATTGCTTTGTTAGACAATGAGAAATGTAACTTGTTGTCAGTCATAGTATCACTTGCAACAACATTCCCTGAAGGATCTACTAATTCATATACTTGTCCTAAGTTTTTAAAGTTATCAGAATTTGTTACATTTTTCATGTAAAAATCAGACACTTCAACTTTATCGTAATCTGATTTAACAGAGAATTTGAATACATCAACCTTAGAAGCTCCCGCTTTAACTGCGGCAGACTTAAGTTCGTTAGTTAATCCTGATTCAGTAACAGTCAACTTTCCAGAATTTGAGAAAGTAAAGAGTGCTGATTCAAGAGTATTTCCTCCATCTACAGTAACTTCTTTTCCATTCAATTGGTTAGTTGCTTCTACAACAACTTTAGTAATTTTCAATGTATCATCTGCCCCTGTTCCGTCTGTTACAGAGTTATTTGTATCCATTGCTACGGTTACTTTTTTGTATCCATTTGAAGGAACAATAATTGAAACATCTCCAAAAGATACTTTTGCATTTCCAGATGTAGTTTCAGTTAAGTTTCGAGTTCCTGCAATTTGAACTCCATCTGCAAACAATCCCATTTGGAAGTTTCCAGCATCAGCAGCCGCTTTTCCTCCTAGAGCAACTTCTAATTCAACATTAGAAACCAATACGTCTCCTCCTTTATTATTATCGATATTGAATTTCAATATTTCAAGACTCTTAACTCCAGCAACAGCTTTCTCATTCTTCATTGAATCAACTCTTGTCAATTTAATTTTAGAAGACATAACTGTTACCACAGACCCAGAAGCCGATCCGTATTTAGAATCAATAACATCTCCATTAGAAATATATTCTGGAGCATCAAAATCATTTGCCATCAAATCAAGTTTAATGAAGGCGTCATTTTTAGCTTTTGTATCAACATTTGCTTTTACTTCCAATACAGAAGTTCCAGTCAATTCAAAGGCTGAACTAAAGTCCAAGTACCCTCCTTCAACTTTTTCAACAGAATCAACTAATTTTCCGTTTACATACAATTTGAAATTTTTAAATGGAGCTACTCCACCTTTATTTTCAACTTTTGCTTTTACTTTTACCCCATCAACTGCTACTCCTTGTTCAGCTACTACTCGCGCTTTCAACAATTGAACATCATTAGTTGTTTGAGCAACATCTTGAGAAGCCAAAGAAGATGGATCTCGAGAAACATTCAAATCTCCTGATTTAATTGTAAACACTCCCATTTCTGTAGGAGCATCTTCTGCATCTTTTGTACCAACAACTGTTCGTACTCCAAAGGCAGTTGAAGCTTCAATTGCAACTACGTCTTCATAGTTATCAATTTTAAATTGAACTGTATCTTTCTTTTCAGCCATCACAATGTCTGCTCGAACTGAGAAGATTTTTGTCAATCCATCATTAATAACGTATCCACCAGTAGTTCCGTTATCCAATCGGAAAGTAATGTAATCACCATCAATGATTGCTTTTCCAACTGAAACTTGTTTTCCAGCAACGTACAACACAGCATTTTCCAAAGTTTCACCAATTTCAGCTGAACCCATGTTTTTCAAAGTAATCGCTCGTACTTCTACTGCTTTGTTGTTTTTAGAATCATTTTGAAGTTTAAATTTACCAATTTCAGCAAATTGATCTCCAACTTCTACATCAGCATTTGAAGTAAATGGAGTGAATTCAAGGTTTGTAACTTTGTAATTAGCTACTTCCATTTCTTCTCCTTCAATAGTAAATTGTCCTACAACATTTGATGCCGAAGATGTAATTGATTCAGCAGAAACAATAGCCAATCGATTTACGTGTCCCAAATCAAATGGTTTATCATTTGTATCTGCTTTACCATCCATTGAAGCTACGATATCAGCTACCAATGTTTTTCCTGCTGGAACCACGATTGCTGGGCTGAAAGTTAATTCAGCTTGATCGTTTGAGTTTACAGATTTATCGTTTCCGATTTTAAATCCGTCAATTTCCAACCATACTTTTGAGAAATCATCATGATCACCCAAACCTAATCGGTTTACAGTAATTCCTGAGATTTTTACATCAGCGTCATCAGAAGCTGTGAATTCTACAGTTGTAAATGGAACAGCGGTAGAGTTGTAAGGAATTTTCATTCCTTTAGCAGTTTTGCTAGACAATTCAACTTCCAAAGTTCCTTTTGCGTTTGCTGCTGAGTCAGCAACCGCTTTTTGTGATTCGTACACAACGTATGCTGTTTCCGCTCGAAGAACATTTTCTCCTCCTCGGAAAGATCCATCAGCGAATCCTTTCATAATGTTGTTGTTGTACAATGTTTCTACGTAATCGAAGAACCAAGCGTCTTCTGTTACGTCAGAGAAATGTGGAGCTCCAGCAGTATTTTTTTCAATACCGAAAGCGTTCACAACCATTTTTGCCAATTCAACTCGGTTGATGGTATTTCCTGGTTTAAATTCTCCGTCTGGGTATCCATTAATCCACCCTTTATCGGCCATAGTATTTACGTAGTCGTAAAACCATGCTCCTTCTTTTACATCTGGGAAAGAAGTAGAGGCTGCGTCTGCAGACAATTCAACTCCTGTCGCCAATACGATAATTTTAGACACTTCAGCCCGATTTAATTCGTTTTGTGGTCTAAATTCTCCTGTGTTTCCGAAACCTCGCAATACACCTTGTTTTGTCAATTCTTCAATTGATGATTTTGCATAACTAGGGATTTTTGATTCATCCACGTATGCCGCATTCACTGAAGTAAATGTCAAAGCCAAAGCGGCTAAGGCTACAGAAGAAAGTAATGTTTTAAACTTATTCATGTTTAATTTTCTTCTAAAAAATAATGTACTCTATATATAAAGAATTTGAATTAACTCCTATATTTATAATTTTTTCTAGATACATTTTTTTATAAAAATGTCTCCGGTCGTTTTTTCAAAGATCAAGTTTAGTTTGTTTTTGAAGATATTTTTGCAAACTCTTCGCAGAAGAGAACCAATTAAATTCTATTGGTAAGTCTTCCTAAACTGCGCTGATTATTACGAAAACACAAGTAAAAGTCAATTTTTTGTGCTTTTAATATCAGCAACTTATACAACGGTAAGAACAATTTTTTGTTACAAAAAATAACAAATATTTTTAAAATTCATGTATACAAAAGTAATTAATTATTTTAAAATATAGTAAAAATAAAAATTTACAGAAAAATATCCCAATTTACACCAACAAAAAAAACACCTTCAGAAACACTGAAGATGTTTATTTAATATCTTTTTTAGTCTACATATAATTTCTGAAATATCCTTTTTCTAAATCTTCTCCTTTTACCATTTCAGACTCTGTTTTTAATTCGTAATTTTTTGTAACAACTCCTAATATTTCTGCTTCTGGGAATAAACTTTCAAAGACTTCTTTATTGTTTGGATTTATTGATACTAAAAATCGAGATTTATCTTCTGCAAACCACTCCGCTAACGTTAATGGAGTCGTAATTTCTAATCCTAATTTTCCCGCTATCATAGATTTTGCGACTGCGACCGCGACCCCACCAAATCCAATATGTTGTACCGAACTAAATAAATTTTGTTGGTGTCCAGCATGCATTCGTCGGTATCTATCCACCGCTATTTCTGTTTGTACTAATGGTAAATTTTCTGGATTTCCACCAAAATTATCGTATTCAAACAATAACTGCGAACCAATCAAACTATCACTTGTTTCTCCAATTACATACACTAAATCTTCTTCGTATTTAAAGTCCATCGTTTGCGTCTTCGTGTAATCATCAATCACACTCATAACCGACACTAACAAGGTTGGTGGAATAGAAATTTTTACTTCTTTATTATCCGCACTATATCCTTTAAAGTCGTTAAACATCGAATCTTTTCCAGAAATAAATGGCGTTCCGTATGTTACCGCTGCATCATAACATCCTTTCGCGGCTTCTTTTAATTGATGTAATCGTTCTGGTTCATCAGAAGAACACCAACAGAAATTATCCATAATAGCCATATAATCTATATTTCCTCCTACGGCTACCGCGGCCGCTACCGCATCATCAATCGATGCTAACGCCATTTTATACGAATCAACTTCCGACCAGCGAGGATTTAATGCCTGCGAAGTAACCACCGCTTTTTCCGATTCTAACACCGGCCGAGTAACCGCCGCCGTTCCATTTACATTTCCTACTCCTTGTAACGGACCAACAACCGCTCCACCTTGCACAATCGAATCATATTGATTTGAAATCCAACTAAATGAAGCAATATTCTTATTTTTTAATAATTTCTGCAAACTTTTTGCAAAATCACACTCACCCAAAACTACTTGATTTTCGTTTTTTACTGATTCTGATGGAATTGTTTTTTGTTGTTCTTTTGGCCACCCTTTTTCTAAAAAGTTTAAATCTAAATCAAAGATTTTTTCATCATTATAAAAGATTTCTCCTCGACCAGTATCAGTAAATTCTCCTAACACTGTAGCCACAACTCCACGTTTTGCCAAATATTCGCAAAACTCTTTTGATTTATTAGCTGGAACCGAAAAACACATTCGTTCTTGCGATTCAGAAATCCAAATTTCCCACGGACTCATATTTAAGTATTTCAATGGAGCTCGTTCTAAATACACTCTAAATCCACCTGCTTCCATTCCTAATTCTCCTACCGTACCAGAGATTCCTCCGGCTCCACAATCGTGCACCGAAGTAATCATATCTTTATCTTGTAACTCTCTTACAATCACATCTGATAATTTTTTTTGTGTAATTGGATCTCCAATTTGCACGGCGGTAGCTGGACTATCTCCATCTAATACTTCCGAACTAAAAGTCGCTCCATGAATTCCATCAACTCCAATCAATCCTCCAGCCATTACAATATGTTCTCCTGGATTCGCTTGTTTTTCTGAGGAATTTTTCCCATTAATTTCTCGTGGAATCAACCCCACTGTTCCAGCAAAAACTAATGGTTTTCCTGCGTATCGGTCATCAATATAAATCGCTCCTTGTGGGGTTGGAATTCCAGATTGATTTCCTCCGTGTTCTACGCCTTCAACCACCCCTTCTAAAATAGTTTTTGGTTGTAAGGCTGGATTATGTTTATTTTCCCCTCTGTATAAATCAATCGTTTTTTCTGGATCTCCTGTACAGAATGCGTATCGGTTAATAACTGGTTTAGATCCCTTTCCGTATCCCAAAGCATCACGATTTACTCCTACAATTCCCGTCATAGCCCCTCCTAATGGATCTAACGCCGAAGGAGAATTATGAGTTTCAAGTTTATCAGACACTACCCAATTTTCATCAAATACAATTCCTCCCGCATTATCAGTAAACACCGACACACAAAAATCATCTTTTCCTTTTTTTGCTCGAATATCATTTGTGGCTTTTCGAATACAATCTTTAAACACTCCCCCTTTAAATTCATCTAAAGGATTCGCAAAAATAGTATGCCGACAATGTTCACTCCAAGTTTGGGCAATAGATTCTAATTCAATATCCGTTGGATTTCGTCCTTCTTTTGCAAAATACTCTTTAATTTTTTGCATATACAATAATTTCAAACTCAATGGTCCACGGAAGTTTCCATTTTCATCTTTAATTCCTTTTTTTCCTAACTCAATCATTTCTTCGTCCGTCATATCCAATAACGGAACTTCTAATGTTTTACTCGTATGTTTAATGGTTACTTTTGGTACATACACGCCCATACCACCGTCTTTCACAAAATCAGTAAACGATTTAATCGTAATTTTTTGAATTAAATCATTCGCAAATAAACGAGCGATTTGTTTTATTTCTTCTTGATTTACCCCACTAACATACAAGATAGTTGAAGTATAAACCCCTTCTTCGATATCAAATTTTATCCCAAATTTTTCTTCAATAATTTCTTTTACCGTTGCCCCAAGATTATCAGTTACCCCTGGTAAGAATCCGATTTCTAACGCAAAATCAAACGTACTTGGAGCAAAATTATTATTAATTTCAGCCGCTTCAAAAACTGGATTTGTAAAAATATTTTTCAATACGCCTTTTTCATCGTCCGAAAAATTTTTATCAATCGTGTAAACATCGTTTACTTGTACCGCTGTAATCGTATCAAACCCATTTGATTGAATTTTTTGTAAAAATCCTTCATCACGAGTTTCTTTAATAATATTTCGTACTTCTAATCGAAAGGCGTTCATAGGCAACTAATATCTTAAAAAATCAGTCGCAGTATAAAAAAATTACAAAATTTTTACGAATTAGTTTTTCATATTTTTTTCTGGAATAGTGTAAACCTTTGGTTTTAATTTATTTCCCCAAAAATCAGTTATCCCCGAAAGTGTCATTTCAAAAAATTCTCCAATCTGCTCCGTTTCCTTAGTAAACGCTAATAAAAAAGCATTATCCGATAATATTTTAACCTGTTTTAAAGTTCTCTTTTCAAAAGTTTCAACTTTACCAATATCTCGCAAAAATACTTCTAAATCTTTTATTAAAATTGGTTCATTGGTATGAACTTCAACAATAAAATCATTTTTATCAAAAATTTCTTTTAAATTTTCAAATTGTTTTGGTCCTACTTTAAAATCTTCTGGTAATTGTTCATAAAAAAGTCGTTCATGATAGGTCACAAAAGGATCTTGAACATCAGCCTTTCTGTTCCAATAAAACTCAGTTATTCCATTTCTAACAATTTTAGAAAACGAGGTCGTAAAATCCAAAATAGTTCCATTAGAATCTATAATTTCTTGTTGAGGAAAAACTGAAACCGTAACAAAAAAATTAGTTTTTTGACCTCTAGGACTAAATAAATTTAGTTTTTTCAAATCTTTTGCATGAGAAACAAAAGCAAAATTTCTACTAATAGATTGACCTGGTTTCAAAACTACATCATACAAAGTTTTCGGTTCATTAATAAAATCTGGAACCAGTATTTCTAAATGACCTTTCCAAGTTTGCCCAAATGGTTCCGATACCCCTAAAGTGTTTTGTACCAATACTTTAACTTGTGTTTCCCAAATATTTGGTTTTATTTCTCGCAGAAAAATATCCATTTTTTTCTGTAAAAAACGAGATGATTTTCCCCCGCCAACATTCCATTCAACAACCCCAAAACTATTATGAGGCGTAATATGATGAGAAATATTTGAGATATAAATATCGCCATTTAAAACTAACGATTTTACTTTTTTCGCTAACAATCGCCACTTCCAAGGTTGTAAAATTGTTTTTTTTACTACTCCCGTAATAATTGGTTTTAACACACTTTTTCGTTCTTTTAAAGCGTTTAAATTATGCCGATCAACATTTGCCACTGATTCCGATAAAAACCGAAACACATTTTTATCATTCACTTTATAATCATTTAATGTTATATCACCCACCACCGATAACAAAGATTCTAA
Source organism: bacterium DOLZORAL124_38_8 (assembly GCA_002747745.1). GTDB lineage: Bacteria > Patescibacteriota > Gracilibacteria > UBA4473 > UBA4473 > OLZORAL124-38-8. The sequence continues at coordinate 216,012 of PDQG01000004.1, read as the reverse complement.
TACCGAATAATTAATCAAAATAACATTATCTGTTTTTTTATTTGGTAATTGATTGTAAAAATTTTTTACTACCGAAACACAAACTTCACTATCAGCATTTAAACCTGTATCCCAAAAATTATACGTATCAGTTATTGATTTTAATTTATATGGTACGGGAAGTTTTTTTAATTTTGGTAATTGATAAATATTTTTAAAGGTTAAATCAAAAGGAAAATTTTGGGCTTCACCAATAACACTAAAAAATCCACCACACGGCCTTTGTTCCGCTTCGTTACTAAAAATTATAATCGTGTTTGAAAACCATAACTTTGAAAATAAAATATTTTTAACGGGAAACAAAACACTTCCGAAAAAAATAAATACTATCCCAATCCAAAAAAAATAATTTTTTACGATTTTTTTTAACAATTTTTTTAAACGTTTCATTATCGGTTTTATATTAAATTATTTTTATAAATTTATAAAATTAGTTGTATTAGTAATTTTTTATTCACATTTAATTTATTCTTTTTTTATTCTTTTTTTCTAATATTTTGCATTTTTATTTTTTCCAATATTTTCTCTTTTTGATACATTTTTTATTCAATTTTTAAATAGTTCTATAAACGTTTTTTTTAATATTTTTTCTATTCTTCAAAACTTTTTTTCTTCGTGGAAAACTTTCTTTTTTTTGGTGTAAAATTTTTTTCTTTCCTGGTGTAAAATTTTTTGTTGCGAATAAATAGTATTTTTTATTTTTATAAAATCTTATTTTAAAAGTTTTGCAATAACAAATTTAAAACCTTTGCAAAAAATAATATTTCATAAGAAAAATTGTTATTTTATTAATACGGTATTAGGAGCGATTAATTGATTAGGATTAATTTTTCTTCCAGGCATAATTTTAGCCCCGCTGCCAATTTGTGCTCCTTTTCCAACAATACTTCCAAGTTTTTCTTTTTTGCTATCAATTAATTGATCTTTAATTTTTACTTTTACATTCTTTGTATCCAGTCTTAAATTCGTTGTAACCGAGTAAGCTCCAAAGTTAACTTCAGAATCGACAACTGAATCACCAATATACGCCGCATGGGTTGATACTTTATCAGCTAAAAAACTACGACAAATCTCACTATTAAACCCAATAACACAATTATCTCCAATATTTGATTGTCGTATGAGAGTATTTTGTCCAATAATTGTATTTTTTCCAATATAACACGGGCCACAAATAGTGGCGTTATTCATTATTTTTACTCCCGCTTCAATAAAAATATTTTCGCCTATTAAAGTGGCTTTCTCTGAAACTTCAGCGGTTGGATGAATTGATATATTTTGGATATTTTGTTTCATAATTTGGTCTTTCATATCCAAAACATGCCACGGATATTTTACCGCTTGCCAGTAATTTTGATACGAAACCGCTTTAAAGGTCTGGGTTTTAAATAAGTTTTGTAAAGCCGTTTCATAAACATCATCTTTACTTGATTGTGCTTTTGATAAAGCGGTTTTTAAATCATCAGACGAAACAAAATAATGAGCCATAATATTTACTAAATTTGAAGGCTCATTTCCTTCTCCGGGTTTTTCTTGTATTTCTTTAATAATATTATTTTCATCTACTTTTAAATACCCACCAGGAAAATATGTTTTAACGGTTTTGGCTAAAATTCCGCCTTGAATACCTTTCGATTCGGTAATAATTTGTTGATAAATTTTCGGATCAATATAATCATTTCCCCCTAAAATAAAAACGGGTTCATTATTCTTTACTCTTGTTAATCCAGCTAACACTCCGCCTGCTACTCCATCTTCAAGATTCGGTTGTAAAACAAATTCGGCGGTAATATTCCCTTGTTGCAATATTTTTTCAAAAACTTCTTTATTATCTTTATTACAAACAATAATAAAGTTTTTAAGTCCGCCTTTTTGAGCGTTTTCTAGTAGATGAATAATAAGAGGTTTTCCCATAAATTTGAGAAGATTTTTATTACTAATCGGTTGAATACGAGAACTTTTTCCGGCGGCTAAAAAAATGGTTTTCATGCGGTGGGCAGATTATTTTTTATAACTTTAAACCCTTCTTCATTGGTTTCAGGGTTTATTATATAATCAATAGAACAGTTTTTCAAAAATATATAACTTTCTTTATCAAGAAAGATTTTAATATTTTTTGTAGAAACAATTCGGTCGTTGAGTGCTGGAGTTTTAAGAAAATCTAATATATAATAAGGATTTCCTTGTTGATCAGGTTTTACTTCTATTTTAAATCCAAATCCAACTTGATTAGATTCTTCTTGAAATTCTTGTACTTTTTGGGCCGCAAAATCGGTTAATTCAACCTCTTTAAAATCTTTTTGATACATTTCTGTGTTTTGAGCCACTTCGTTTATTTCTTCAAGAATGTTCTCTAAATCTTCCATTGAATACCCATGACCCAAAATTCCGTCTTGAAGTGTTTCGTGTGTATTTAAATGACACCCCACACAGAGTAATCCGTATGAAAGCAAAATTTCATTGGCTTTTGGCACTTTAAGAAGAATATCGGCAATTAAGTCGTTTTTAGTAAACAAAGAAAAAGGCATCAAACAGATTGTAGTATTTTTTAAAAAAACTAATATCAAAATGTTTATGAAAATACATTTTTCGGGAATTGGTGGTATTGGATTATCGGCTTTGGCACAAATGTGTTTCGCTAAAGGTCATCAAATACAAGGGTCGGATACCTCTGATACCAGTGTTATTTGGCCAATTTTAAAACAAAAAGGCGTAACTCTATTTACTCGTCAAACAAGTGAAAATATAGATGATTCCTTAGATTTATTGGTATATTCAGAAGCTGTTCTAGCGACGAATCCAGAACGCGTAAAAGCTGAATCTTTAAATATTCCTCAAAAAAGTTATTTTGAATTTTTAGGGGAAATTTCACAAACATATCGAACCATAGCCATAGCCGGCACACACGGAAAAACCAGTACCACTGGATTAATCGCAAGAGCGTTGCAAGAATGTAAATTTGATGCCAATATAATTGTTGGAACGGCGTTAGAATTTTTAGGGAATACAAATTTTTCAGCGGGAAAAGAAAAGGTATTAGTTGTAGAAGCGTGTGAATATCGAGAAAACTTTCGTTTTTTGTCGCCAGAAATAGTGGTTTTAACGAGTGTTGAATGGGATCATGTTGATGCGTTTCCAACGGAAGAATTATATTTCAAAGCCTTTGAAAAATTTGTTTCAGGGGCGCAATTAGTTATTGCTCATAGTGATGATGCGGGAGCAAAAAAAGTCTTACAAAATTTTAAAGGAAAAATTCATTGGATTGATAATACACAAGTAATAGATTTATCAATTTTGGGTGAATTTAGTAAACGAAACGCTCGACAAGCTTTGGCGGTTGGGACATATCTAGGATTAGATAAAAATATTTTTGCAAAAGGATTGCAAAAATATGTTGGAGCTTCAAGAAGACAAGAGTTTTTAGGATTCTATAAAGGCATTAAAATTTATGATGATTACGCGCACCATCCTTCGGAAATAAAAGCGTTATTAAAAGCTTTTAAATCACATTTTTCTCAAAACAAAGTAGGGATAATCTTTGAGCCGCATCAATTCTCACGAACAAAACAGTTTTTTTCTGAATTCTTAGAAGTGCTTTCTTTGGCTGATAAATCGGCGTTTTATCCCATCTATGCGGCCAGAGATTCTGAACAAGACAAACAATTTTCTTTAACGGAACATTTGAAGAATACTGGTATTGAACTGCTGCAATCAGAAGCAGAAATTCAACAATTTCTTGCTCAATTCAAAACGGATGATGTAGTTCTTTTTTGTGGAGCGGGGAATATCTCTCAAGTGGCTCATAATTTTTTGCAAAAGTTTGCAAAAAACTAGAAATAATGGTTCGGGTTTCGCTTTCTTCCGTTTATACGTACTTCAAAATGAAGGTGAATTCCGGTGACTCCAAATACGCGTCCCGTGTTTCCCATTAACCCAATAAGTTGACCCGCTTTAACGGTTTCACCAACGGCTACTTTTCGTTGGTTCATATGTCCATAAAGCGTGGTTACCCCATCTCCATGATCAAGGATGATATAATTTCCATATCCGTAATTCCACCCATCTTTTGAAGTAATTACCTTTCCGCCTTTGGCAGCATAGATAGGCGTATTCATTTTATTCGCAATATCTAAAGCATAGTGTCGACGGTGGAATCCTTGGGTGAGAATTCCGTGAGTGGGACGAATTAATTTTAAATTTTTGCTAGAAATTTTTGCTTGCGCTTTCGTGGTTCGAGAAGCCGGAATAGAGGCTCGAGACGGAGCCGATCCTTTATATCTCGGTTTTTGTACAATGATTTTTCGTGGAATAAACGTCTTGCTGGCTTCTGGAATAAAGACTTTATCACCAGTTTTTAACTTCGTTCCAGGATTTATTCTTCGGTTATAAGCATATATTTTTTTGATATCTGCTTGATGCGCTTTGGCAATTTCCGATAAAGTGTCATGTTTTTTTACCGTGTAATACACGCCGTCAATAGGTGGAACCTTAATTTTCTGTCCAATACGCAACAAACTTTTAGAAGTAAGGTCATTCATCCAAAGAATCGTCGAAACTTTCAAACCGAACTTATGGGCTATTTTAGTAGTGTTATCGCCACTTTTGACCACGTATTCAATGGTTTTTTTTCTCTGTTGTGTGTCTTGAGAGTTAATACTTTCTTGGTCGTTGTAAATAAACCCATCATCCGAAAATGTGTATGGCTTATTTACATCTTTTCCCCATTCAGATTGGAAAAGATTTTGTTTCTGAATTGAAAAATTTTCCGGCCGAAACCCAAAAACAAAAATAACAACAAAACTCAAACTTATAGCTTGGAATAAGAACGGAGAATTCATTATTCGGTAAAATAGGTTTGAAGGCTTTATTTTAACGGTTGTCATAATCTACCAGTGCATTTTAGTAAACCCATTATAAGAGTCAAGAATGACTAGTCTTCACGGGAAAAATCTTTAAGAAATCTTATTATTTCTGCTTGTGTGTGAACTCCTTTTTTGACCCCTATTTTTTGTTTTTTTGTAAAAACAATGTTTTCAAAGGTTTGGTCTCCGTTATTAAATACAAATTGTAGATTTTTTATAGAATTGAATGAAACGTTCGTAAATTGAACCTTTGTTAACGCTTGATTCAGAACCGTTGTGTTTAGAATGTTTATATGATAAAACCCAAGCGTTCTTAAGTACTCTATCATCTTTTGTTTGGCCCGAATTGAATTGGTATTCGTTTGTGGGATGTCTGATTTTTGTTTATAAAAATCGTACAAGTTCTTTTCTGGATTTTTATGGTCTTGTTGGGCTGATTCTTGTTCTACAATATTGACTATGTTTTTGATTTCATTACGAGGAATGTTTTTATAAGTCTTGTTTTGGTCGTTGTTAAAAGTTATCTTTGAGAAATATTGACTATTGTAGTGGAAGATTCCGGTTACAATATTTTTCTTATAATTGGCGGTAAATTGGGTGGTTTTTTGGGCTCGGTTTGATTTTAGGGTGTCTAATTTTATTTCAATATTCAATTTTTTTAAAAATTCGATTAACTGTTTTGTATTATTAATTTGTTTCGCTTTTTCTATGATTTGTTTTTCTTGTTCTGCGGCTTCTTGTTGTTGTTTGAATTTTTGACTCACCGCTTCTTCTTCCTTTATTTGTTTAATTTCTTCGCGAGACAATCCTATTTTTTGGGTCTTTTTTGTGAATTTGAGAAACTCCTTTTCTTCTTCATTTAAAAAATTATTGGCGTGTAGATTTTCTAAGATTGGAAACAACATTTTAATGATGTTTTCTTCGGAATTTGGTTCAAAGTTTTTAAGTTTTAAGAACGATAATATTTCTCGTATGGCCGCTTCTTTTTCGTGGTCTTTTTGCAAAGAGCGAAAGTCAAAGGTGGTATATAATTGAATAGATGTTTCGTTTTGGATAAATGGATTTTGTAAAATGTCCCAAAATAATCGAACTCTTTTGGCCTTGTTTTTTTCAAGGTGTTTCATGTTTTTTATGATTGAAACAGATTGTCCAAAGTCCTTTTTCGACAAAGAATCTTCTAACACCGAAAACACATGCGTTCCTTTTTCCAACAAGGTTTTTAAGGCCGTTGTTTTAGAATCGTTTTGGAAATTAGAAAAAACGGCTACCGCATTTTGATAGGTTTCCCATTTTTCTCTAAAAGCAGGAAATGTTTGGAAAAAATGGAGCGATTCCTGTGATTTTAACTGTTTTTGAAAGAAGCTAAGTAAGTGTTGAGCCTCCTTGATTTTGTTTTTTTGTAGTAGTTCGATTCCATGAGACAATAATCTTGTTTTTTTCGCAAAAAACCATTGAGCCCTTAATTCTCTTGGAACTGAGAGAGAAAGCCGGTTTTTTATGTGTCGAGAGAAATTTGACTTGGTGTATTTTTCCCAAATTTTGGGAGTCGAAAATACAATTTTTCTGGCGGTAGTTTGAAACGTTTCATATCCTTTTAACGCTTCTTTGGCCACCTTTGGCAACGGGTTATTGGGCGTGAGAGAAAATATTGTTTCAAGTTCTTGGTGTGTTATGTCTTGGGGAGACAAACTACTTTGTTTAGAAATGGTTACATTGCTTTGTTTTGGAAGCAGTAATATTTCGTTTTCTATGAGTATTGGAACGGGTTTCTCAAAAGTATAAATTTTTACTGATTCGATATTTGATTCTAAGAATACAGCGAAATCTTGTAACAGTATTTTGGTGTTTTGATTGAGATATACCTGTTGCTGTGATTGGGGCGTTCCAACAAGAAATAAGTTTCCTTTTTGCAAATGAGGATATTGTTTTGCTCCGATTCGAATTTCTGTGTTTTTATACAATCGCACAAAGCTAGAATCCTTGAGAATGACATCTTTTGTAGGGAGGTCTATATTTTGTGTTAATGTTGATTCTGAAACCGGTACGTACAGACCTTTGAGTGATTCTTCTAACAAATAACTATTTGTTTTCAAAGAGAAAAGCACCGAAACAAAAATCATTGTTGCGAGCCCTAGTAATAATACTTTTCTCCCCAAATTTTTCATTTGTTTATGTGTTTGAAGATTCTTCTAGGTGGTAAAACTTTTTGAGTGACTCAATTTTTCCTCTTGAGACTTTTCGTGACTTACAATTTCCACAGACCAGTCGAGGTGTTGATCGGCGGTCGTGCCCTTCGCCAGCCGGAACAATTTCCTCACAATTGTGACAATATAAGGCAATTTTTGTTTTCGGAAACTCGGCTTCCTCCATGTTTTTGTAGGCTTCAGCAGCTTCTGGAACGAGGATAGTGCTAATAGAATCCAAGGCTTGCTCAAAATCTTCTAATTTTATTTTTCCTGAGGCTTTTCCCATCTTTTGGGATTCACTCAAGAACGTTTTTTCATCTTTATTGTTCATTTGATTGTTTGTTTATAAAAAAATCTTCTACGGTTTGTTTTTTGTAATTTTGGGTGGCTAAAAAATGTGCCACAATGGTAGCTATTTGTGCAAAAAAGCAAAGAAACCAACCAAACGAAGTCGAAACAACCGAGGTAGCCTTTTCAATTTGCATGAATACAGACCAAGCCGAAACCAATAAAATAAGTGATTGGATATTGGCTGAATGCAAAATAGTCTGTGTTTTGATGGGGATTTTAATCCATTTTTTTTGCCATATTTTTTCTAGGAAGAAGACCGTCACGATACTTGACATGAAAAATACGAAAAATCCAAGAACGCTGGTTGTTCCAGAGAAGGCTGTGTAATAATATGGTTGCCCAAACACTGTCGGTTTGACAGATACCCATGGTAAAAAACACCCTAAAAGCGTTACTAGTTGAGCCAAAAATATTATTTGTTCTTCAAACCGCATATTCCGAAAATTTTTTCGTAAAAACGGAACGTTAAACAGTTTTTGCCAAAGGTTTTTTGTTCTTCCCTTCATGCCGTAAATTATATAAAATTTCTTTGATTTATCAAAATTTTTGAAAAAATATGAAAATAGTTAGTTGGAATGTCAACGGAATCCGAGCCGTAGAGCGGAAAAAAAATCTACAAGAATTTATAGCCAATACGCCGTTTGATATTTGTTTTCTTCAGGAAATCAAAGGAAATCAAGAACAATTCTCAAAATTTTTAACCGCCCATGAAGATTTTCAGCAGTTTTATTTTTCTGCCGAAAAAAAAGGATACGCGGGGACTGGCGTGTGGATAAAAAAATCATTTTTACGAGAAAATGTTATTGCCAGTTCTTTGCAATATCTAACCGGAATGGATAGTTTTATTGACACCGAGGGGCGAATTTCACAGCTTCAATTTCAAACAAAAAATGGGCAAAAATATGCACTTTTGGGAGTTTATTTTCCAAATGGCGGAAAATCTCCAACCGCTTGGCAAGAAAAGTTGGTATTTTACGATCGGTTTTTGGAATATGTAAATAGTTTGCAAAAACAGGGTTTTATTGTTGTTTGGTGCGGAGATGTAAATTGTGCTCATGAGGAAGTTGATCTAGCTCGCCCAGAAACAAACCGAAATTCAATCGGGTTTTTACCAGAAGAGCGGGCGTGGATTTCAAACTGTCTTGAAAATAGTTGGGTGGATGTATTTCGACAAAAATATCCACAAAAAGTGCAGTATTCGTGGTGGCATTTACTCACGCGGGCACGAGCACGAAATGTTGGCTGGCGGATTGATTATTTTTTTGTACATCAATCGCATTGGAATTTAGTACAAGATATTACCTATTTGGATCAACAAATGGGAAGTGATCATTGTCCCGTGTTATTGGATTTATCACTTTTATAGGGCTTCTCTTTTGACAGCTTAGACGTTTAATTTTAGAATTAAATCGTTTAATATAATTTATTGAATCATGTGGAACAAACAGACGCGCGCATTATCGGCATCGGATGTGGTTCTTGGAGTCCAATTTTTATTTGTGGCTTTTGGAGCAACGGTTTTGGTTCCTATTTTGGTCGGAATTGATCCAGCAGTGGCTCTCTTTACGGCCGGAATCGGAACGCTTATTTTTCATCTCATTACCAAGGGAAAAGTTCCCGTGTTTTTGGGAAGTAGTTTTGTGTTTATTGCCCCAATAATTGCCTCAACAAAAGCCTATGGGCTTCCGGGAACGCTTGGCGGATTAATTGCGGTTGGACTGGTTTATGCTGTTGTGTCTGCTATCATAAAAATGAACGGAAAATCGTTTATTGAAAAACTTTTTCCGCCTGAAGTGGTGGGACCCGTTATTATTGCCGTAGGAGCGTCTTTGGCTTCGGTGGCTGTTGAGAAGGCGGCGCATAATTGGTGGTTGGCTATGGTTTCCTTGCTGACAGCCGTGGTAAGTGTGATATTTGGGAAAAAAATGTTAAAACTCATCCCCATATTTATGGGTATTTTTGTGGGGTATTTAGTGGCGTTGTTATACACACTAGCTGTAAATAAGGGAATTATTTCTCACTCGCCTGATGCGTGGTGGGCGCTTACTACCATCGATTTTTCTCCGATGATGAAGTCAGGGTGGTTTACCATGCCAAAGTTTGTGTTCCCAGAATTTAACCTTTCGGCCATTTTGTACATGTTGCCTGTGGCGATAGCACCGATTATCGAACATGTGGGAGATATGTATGCAATTGGAAATGTGGCGGATAAAAACTTTGTCAAAGAACCTGGTTTGCACCGAACCATGTTAGGTGATGGAGTGGCTACGGCCTTTGCTGGATTTTTTGGTGGACCACCAAACACAACTTATTCAGAAGTTACTGGGGCGATTTCTCTTACAAAAGTAACAAACCCTGTTATTTTGAGAATCTCAGCTATTACGGCGGTTTGTTTCTCGTTTATTGGAAAAGTAAGTGGTTTCTTGCAAACTATTCCAGAGGCCGTGTTAGGGGGAATCATGTTGTTGTTATTTGGAATGATTGCTTCAGTAGGATTAAAAAGTTTGATTGACGCCAAAGTCGATTTAACCGACACGCGAACACAAGTTATTGTGTCAATAATTCTTATCTTTGGCGTAGGTGATGCTGTTTGGCATTGGGGAGAATTTTCGCTCGCTGGAATCGGATTGGCTTCGGTGATAGGAATTGCCATGCATTTGTTGCTACCAAAAAAGAACCGTTAAAAATTATTTATTAAAATATTATAAAAATGCCATTTTTCAAGAAATCTGCACCAGATTTATTTAAACAAGGGGAAGAGAACTTTGTGAAAGGGACAAAAGAGGAGTTGTTGTCAAAAAATCAGGAATTTATTAGAGCAGAGTTTTCGAGAAGGGGAATTAAAAAGGGAGACCCTATCTATGAAGCACTTATTGTGAAGTCACCGGATGAGGTTTCAGCGGAAGAAAAGTTTGACGCTTTAATAGAAAGGTTTAATCATTTGCCGGAGGAATACCAGGAAAAAGTAACAGCGGAAGCAAGTACTTTTTTGGAAGATGATTTTCATATTCGTGCTCAAGAACTTTTGTCTTATTTTAATGGCATGAGACGGCTTATGTATATTGCTTTATTGATAGGGATAGCGGGTCTCATTCCTCAATTTTTTTCTCAGTTAGAAGATGAAGGTGTGAAAATAGCAACATATTTGCTTCTTGGGTTAATAGAAGGAATTCTTGAGATTAATAGAAGAATGGGGAAAGAACGTTTTCAAAATCTTGTTGAGTATTTTACGAATGAAGTGAATTTAAGAACGGATGTTTTGCGTGAATTTGGTGTTTCTAGCGAAGAGGAGCTCCCAGTTTCTTTTGCGGATATGTATGAAAATGTTCCAGAGAAAATTAGTCAATTCGAGGCGAACTTTAACAATGGTACGTTTAAAAATGATATGAGAAATGTACGAGCGGCTTTTGCTTCTTTCGTAAAAAAGGAGGAATAATTTGACAAAACTGGTTGTCTTGACTATTTTGCTTGTGGTCAAAGACAACCAGCTTTTAGGCACGACCTAAACATAAGTCTGGTCGAGACGCAGTTCAAATCAATTCTTATGGATTTCTTAGGAATCAGAAAAAAGTAAGAGTTGGAAACAGCGAATCTAATGTCTTCTGATCATCAGAAGAATTTTTTTAATTATTTCTCTCATGGCTATTACAAAAGCAAAAAAAGAACAACAGCTCGGAGCCTTGGTTGAGAAGTTTAAAGAAGCTCAAGGAGTGGCTTTTGTTAAATTTGACGGAGCAACGGTAGACGAAGTTCAAATCGTACGACGAGAATTGCGAGCGCAAGGAATGTCTTATACGGTGGTAAAACGAACTTTGATGGCGTTAGCAGCCAAAGAAGCAGGGCTCGCAACTTTTGATTCTGATGACATGGAAGGGATGGTAGCGGTTATTACCTCTCCAGACGACATCGTTCTTCCAGCTCAATCAATTAAAAAATTCAAAAAAGATTTCTTTTGTAAAGAAACCAAAACCAGCAAATTCGATTTTGCGGGGGCGATTTTCGAAGGAAACTTTTTGAAAGCGGCAGAAGCAGAAGTTTTTGCCAACACACCAACCAAAGAAGAATCTTTGGGGAAAATTGTGGGAATGCTTATGGTTGGACCACAAAAATTACATACCGTTTGTCTTTCAGGGTTGAAAGGATTCCACAACGTTATGAAAAATGCTGATAAATTCGCAGCGTAAAACAGAATTTACCTTTTATTCATATTTTTATTAACATTATTTGAAAAATGACAGAAGAAGTAACAGTAACATTGTCAGCATCTGAACAAAAAGTAGTAGATGCTATTGAAAAATTGACCGTAGTTGAAGCAGCGAACGTAGCGAAATACTTTGAAGAAAAATACGGAATCTCAGCAGCAGCACCAGTAGCCGTTGCAGCTGTAGCAGGAGGAGCAGCGGCAGAAGAAGCAGAAGAAAAATCTTCATTCGACGTTGTATTGAAAGACGCTGGAGCGAAAAAAATCGCAACTATTAAAGTAGTACGAGAAATTACAGGATTGGGATTAGGAGAAGCAAAAGCGTTGGCTGACAACGGAGGAACTATTAAAGAAGGAGTGAAAAAAGAAGAAGCAGAAGAAATGAAAAAGAAATTCGAAGAAGCTGGAGCAACAGTAGAATTGGCTTAATTCTTAAGGTTCTAGATTTTAGAAATATAAAAACCACCTCATTGAGGTGGTTTTTTTGTAAATTATTACTCTAATTATTCTGTTTTTGGTTGGGTTATTTTTTTTAGCAAGCCGTTGCCGTATTTTAAAATTCGGTTCCCTCGGACTACCGTAGCAGATGCTACTTCACAGGTTTTGCAAACCTCTTGCACAGTTTTCCCCTTGCTTAATTCAAGGCAAATTCGGTAGCGTTTTTTCATTTCTTCAAACTCACGAGGGGTGAGAATTTCTTGGAAAAATTGTTCAAATTCGTCAGCAGTTTTAAGACCCGTTAAGGCCACAAAGACATTGTTTTTATTCATCGTTCTGTTTATAACATAATTTTTTGCAAAATACAATTGACATATCATGCTATCACAATAGCATGCAATTGTTTTTATAAACATATGATGAATTTGCAACAAACTCCAACGGATACGGGCTATTTTGGTGAATATGGGGGAATGATTTTGCCGCCAGAATTGCAATCATTTTTTGCAGAAATTACTGAATTTTATAACGACACTAAAAACACAGAAGCGTTTAAAAATGAGTATCACACACTACTTAAAAACTATGTAGGTCGTCCGTCTCCGTTGTATTTGGCGGCCAATTTAACCCAAAAACTTGGTGGGGCTAAAATTTATTTAAAACGAGAAGATTTAAACCATACGGGGGCACACAAAATAAATCATTGTTTGGGAGAGGCTCTGCTCGCCAAAAAAATGGGAAAAAAGAAATTGTTGGCCGAAACTGGTGCTGGTCAGCATGGAGTAGCATTGGCAACGGCGGCGGCTCTGGTTGGAATTGATTGTGAGATTCATATGGGCGAAATTGATGTTAAAAAACAAGCGCCCAATGTGTTGCGAATGCGGTTATTGGGGGCAAAAGTTGTAACCGTTACTACGGGTGGAAGGTGTTTAAAAGATGCCGTAGATAGTGCTTTTCAATCATTTTTAGCGAGCCCAAATGAAGTATTTTTTGGGATTGGTTCGGTGGTTGGGCCACATCCATATCCAATGATGGTGCGAGATTTTCAGTCGGTTATTGGAAGAGAAGCCAAGCAACAAATTTTAGAACAGGAGAAAATATTGCCAGATTATTTAGTGGCTTGTGTTGGGGGTGGATCAAATGCGATTGGATTGTTTCACGAGTTTTTAAACGATCCGAAGGTAAATATAATTGGTGTTGAACCGAGCGGGAAAAGTTTTAAATCTGGTGAGCATTCGGCCACGCTAACGCTTGGAAAACCGGGGGAAATTCATGGAATGTTTACGTATCTCTTGTCGGACGAATCAGGAAATCCCGCTCCAGTACATTCGGTTGCTTCGGGGTTAGGTTATCCAGGGGTGGGGCCAATTCACGCCCATTTAAAAGACATCAACCGAGTGTCTTACACGACAATTTCTGATAACGAAGCCTTGTCGGCCTTTAAAGAATTGTCAAAAACAGAAGGAATTATTCCGGCGTTAGAGAGTTCGCATGCCTTGGCGGAAGCCATTAAATTGGCTCCAACGCTACCAAAAGATACAATAATTATTGTAAATTTGTCTGGTCGTGGCGATAAAGATTTGGAATATGTGCAAGCACATACAAATGTGTTTGATGATTTGGGATAAAATCAAGTTATTTTATAGTCGCAAAACCACCCCATTGGGCGGTTTTCTTAATTCTCTTGCCACCATGTAAGCACTCGTTCAGCATTATCTTTGGCCCGAGCGGCTTTCCATTGTTTTACTAATTCTCCATCTTTAAAAAGATAGGTTGAACGAGCGATTCCCATATATCGTTTGCCAAAATTTACTTTTTCTCGCCACGCTCCAATTGGTTCCAGTAATTGTTTTTCGGGATCAGATAATAACACGAATGACAGTCCTTGTTTGTTACAAAATTTTTGGTGTGATTCGTCTGAATCGGCTGAAATTCCAAACACTCGTACGCCAAGTTTTTCAAATTCGGGTTTTAGTTCTTCAAACTGATTGGCTTGAATGGTGCAACCTGGGGTGGCATCTTTGGGGTACGCATAAATAACCACTTTTCCGGTTTTAAAATCGTTTTGTGTATACGTTTTTCCGTCTGATCCAAGGAGGGTAAATTTAAATTCGTTCATAATTTTGCTTGGTTATGTTCAAAAATATTTTACTGTTTGTTTCTTTTTTTGAATAGTTTTTATCGGTATAAAAATTGCTTTTTGGGGTAAAAAAAATACATTGAAACAGATGAAGATAGAATTGGCGCAATTTACGCCAGCACTCGAAGAGTGGTTTAAAGAATATGGTCGACACGACTTACCCTGGAGAAAAAACATTACCCCTTATCGAGTCTGGGTTTCGGAAATAATGTTGCAGCAAACACAGGTTTCTCGTGTGCAACACAAGTTTTTTCCACGATTTTTGGAAAAATTTCCGACAATTTTTGATTTGGCAAAAGCCGAATGGAAAGATTTGTTTCCTGTTTGGGACGGGCTTGGGTATTACGCCCGAGGGAAGAATATGCTGAAAACGGCCAAAATTTTGGTTGAGCAAAACGAAGGAAATTTTCCACAAAAAATAGAGTTGTTAGAAGCGCTACCAGGAATTGGGAAATATACGGCTACGGCTATTTTGGCATTTGCGTTTGACGAAAAAGTGCCGGCCATTGATACAAATTTAAAAAAAGTGTTTCAGAGTTTATGTCCCAAACAAAGTCCGACAGAAACGGGGCTTGAATTGATTAAATCGGCTCAATCAGGGCGAGATTGGAACAATGCTTTAATGGATTTGTCCTCATGTTTACGGTTTAGAAAAGAATTGCACGGAGATATCGCCAATTTTTTTCCAGAAGAAAAACGAGCGTTGTTTTTGCCAAAAAAACGATTGGTAGCCAAAAAAATGCCGAAAAAAAAGGTTCTGCCAAAGGGAGCTCATACGATTGAAGTGGGCGTGGCTTGTATCCACAAAGATGGAAAATATTTGGTGCAAACGCGACCAAAAGGAAAAAGTTTTGCTGGTAAATGGGAGTTTCCTGGGGGGAAACGAGAGAAAGGCGAAGATTTTAGAACTTGTGTAAAGCGAGAAGTGCAGGAAGAGTTAGGGATTGATGTGTCTGTGCGTCCGTTCTTTCATGAGACGGTTCACACCTTTGATAAAGTGAATCTTCGACTGCGATTTCATCGTTGCCAAATTCAATCAGGCGAACCAAAATGCCTGGAAAATCAAACCATGCAATGGGTGGCCTCTAAGGACTTCGAATCAATTGATTTTTTGCCTACCAATTCAGCCGCGATTAAAGCTTTAAAAGAATTTAAAAACTAGCCTCAGATGACAAATTTAAAATATTTTACGACTCCGATTTATTACGTAAATGGTGAACCTCATATTGGAAGTGCTTATACAACTTTGTCTGCGGATACTTTTGCAAGGTATTGGCAACAAAAAAATGGGAGAGATTCGGTTCATTTTTTAACGGGAACCGATGAAAACTCTCAAAAAACCGTTGAGGCAGCCAGTCAGGCAGAAAAACCCGTTCCGGAATATCTAAATGATATGTCGGCGGTGTGGAAATCTACTTTTGAGCAAATGGGGGTACAATTTGATGATTTTATTCGAACCACCGAGGCGCGACACCATAAAACCGTACACGAAGTAATTGGAAAAATTCTTGAAAACGGCGATATTTATAAAGGTGAATATGTTGGAAAATATTGTGTAGGGTGCGAAACCTTTTTGAAAGATTCAGAATTAACTGAAGAAGGATTTTGTCCCGATCATTTGAAGGCGCCGAACGAGTTGAAAGAAGAAAATTACTTTTTCCGACTCAGTAAGTACCAAGATAGGTTATTGAAATTTTACGAAGAAAATCCGAATTGGCTGCGTCCAGCCAAGCGGCGGAATGAAGTTTTGAGTTTCATCAAATCTGGTTTAGACGATATTTCAATTTCGCGTGAGTCGGCTGAGTTGGGTATTCCAATGCCGAATAATGTGAATCACAAAATTTATATTTGGTTTGATGCACTTATAAACTATTATACGGCAGTTAATACAAAAGATTTGCAAAAATTTTGGCCGTACGCACAGCATATTATCGGAAAAGATATTACCCGGTTTCATTGTATAGTTTGGCCGGCGATGTTGATGTCGGCGAATCTGCCGATGCCGCAAGAGGTGTTTGCGCACGGATTTTTTACCGTCAATGGACATAAAATGAGTAAATCTTTGGGGAATGTGATTCATCCATTAGATTTATCGAAACAATATGGAAATGATGCGTTGCGAATTGGATTGTTGTCGGCGTTTGAGTTTGGAAACGACGGAGATTTTTCGATGGATCAGTTTGAGTCGTTGTATAATTCTAAACTGGCTGGCGGCGTTGGAAATCTCTTTAACCGAGTAGTGGTTTTGATTCATAAGTTTTTGGACGGAAAAAAAGTTCGACTACCAGCAAACAATGAACTGGTTTGGAAAGAAAAATTTGCAACTGCCATGGAAGAGAAAAAGGTAAAAGAAGCCATTGATGTTTTCTTTCAACTGGTTGATTCGGCAAACGAATTGCTAAACGAAACCGAAGTATGGAAATTGGCTAAAACTGATTTAGAAGCCGCTAAAAAAGTTTTTGCTATTCTTTTGCAAAAACTTGAATTAATTCAAGAATTATCAGTTTCAATCTTGCCAGAAACAGCGGAAAAAATGAAGTTGGTACTTGGGGAAGGCGACACTTTAAATAAATCAGTTATCTTGTTTCCGCGCGTAGAAAAATAAATTTTATCACATAATAAAAACCTGTATGACCAATAAAATAAACATACAATATTACAAAACAAAAATCGGTGAGTTAATTATTGGCTCGTACGATAAAAAACTCTGTATTTTGGATTTTCGTTATCGAAGAATGCGAACGACGGTAGATAATCGTATAAAAAAATACCTAAAAACTGATTTTATAGAGCAAGAAGATGAAGTTATTACGGAAACTAAAAAACAAGTTGATGAATATCTAGCGGGAACGCGACAAGAATTTAACATTCCGCTTTTGCTTTTAGGAACGGATTTTCAAAAACAAGTTTGGAACGAACTTTTGAAAGTAAATTACGGAGAAACTGCCACCTATTTAGACATTGCCAAACGAATAAATAACCCCAAAGCAATTAGAGCAGCAGCATCGGCAAATGGAGCAAATGCTATTGCTTTAATTGTTCCGTGCCACAGAATTATTGAAAGTAACGGCGAACTTGGAGGTTTTGGTGGCGGTCTGCCCGTTAAAAAAAGATTGTTGGAGTTGGAGAAAGGAGACTCTTTTTAGGTGATTAATTATTTTTAGAAGTTGTAATACTCTGTATTTATGTAAGAATTTGCTTTTTTGGGTAGTTGTTTTATTTTTTATGTGTAATGAAAAATGTTTTGTTTGGAAGTTTTGATTTAGCTCATGCTGGTCACGTAGAACGTCTACATCAAATACCAAGTGGGATAGATGATACGTTGGTGGTAATGGTTAAAAATCCATTAAAGATAAATCAGTCAGATTTTGAGTTACGACAAAAATATTTTTTGTTAGAACAAGTTTATAATGAGAGGGTTATCTCTCAAATTGCATTTGCAGAGACTTTGGAGGATATTCTTTGTTATGCCAAACAAGCAGAGAATATAATTCGAGGTTATCGGAGTGCCGTGGACAAGGAATATGATTTTGCCTTAGCTCAAAAAATAGGGCTTCTTCCGTTTAGAGATAAACTGAAATATATACGGGCTAGTGAGATAACACAGAATATAAGTTCTTCAAAAATGCGAGTTTTGAGAGCTCTTTATCCACACATACATGAAGACGAGCGTTTGTTTGAGCAACGTTTTAATATTTATAATTCACTTGGAGCGGCTATTTTCTTTGGTGAGGATGTAAAAAGTTGGAATGATAAAATTGAGCGCGGACAAATGCATCCTTTTGTGCAACAACTTTCAAAAAAAGAATTTTTTTATCTGATGAATCTTTATCAGTCAATAAATAGTCAACTTGATGGAGATTGCGCTGAATTAGCGTATCGAGAAGCGTGTCTTGATTTTCTTACGAAAAAAACAATGTCTCCCCCTAGTTACTATATTAATCCAATGAGAGATTGCGCCTTATCTTTTGCGTAAAACTTGCTCCATTTTTCTGGCTACCTTGGTCCAATCTACTACTTTAAAAAAGGCTTCAATATAATCTGGACGTCGGTTTTGGTAGTTTAAGTAATAGGCGTGTTCCCACACATCAAGCCCTAAAATAGGGGTAACATGGTCGCATCCAATGCTTGGCATAAGTGGGTTGTCTTGGTTGGCGGTGTTTGAAACACATAAACTTCCGTCGGGTTTTACGCATAACCACGCCCAACCAGAACCAAATCGTGTGGCAGCGGCGTTTGAAAATTCTGTTTTAAAGTTTTCAAACGAACCAAATTGCTCGTTTATTTTTTCGGATAAAAGTCCGGTTGGTTCTCCACCACCGTTTGGAGATAAGATATCCCAAAATAGGCAATGATTATAATATCCGCCGCCATTGTTTCGGACGGCGTTGTTTTCTAAATCTAAATTTTGTAAGATTTCTTCAATGGTTTTGGTTTCTAAATCAGTTCCTTCAATTGCAGCATTCAGTTTGCTGGTGTATCCAGCATGATGTTTATTATAGTGAATATCCATCGTTTTTGTGTCGATGTATGGTTCTAATTCATGGTACTCAAAAGAAAGTGTGGGGAGTGAAAACATATATTGGTGAGTTAAAAGTTAGTGTGTTCGGAAGGAATCTGTGCGGTTTTAATTGTTGGTTCGATAACCATAAAACGGTTTCCTTGTCGGAAAACCATGTTTTTAATACGGTTTGATTTTTTCAGGGTAAAGCGTGATTCAACCCCGGCAATTTTCGTTTCAATAATAGAAATATCATCGAGCAATTTTTCTCGTTTTTCGGCTTCTTTTTGAAACGCATATCCGCGTAAGGCCATGTTGTTGAGCACAAACAAAGAAATTCCACCCAAGAATAGGGCGGTCATAGTCAAGAGAGAAAGAAGGGTTTTATGAGTTGACTGAGCAATATCCGTAAGTGTTTTCTTTCTTTGTTTCGTCATCTCTTCCTCCTTATTCTAGCATATTCATAAAAGAATAACCAAAACTTTTTGGGTTATAATTTTACGGGTTTGTAGATAATCGTTACCGCAATTTCACTGCTTTGATTCTTGGGACCAATGGCTTTAACTACATACAAATTTTCGCCTTTTACAAAGTTTCCATATTGCGCATTGGCTATGTAGAAGAACTTTCCACTACCGGGTTTGTATTGCCGCAGTGCAAACTCATTGACGAGCACTTTGGTAGTATCTTTTGGCACGGTTCCTTGCAAAGTAATAATAGAGCTTGATGTTTCCCAAGGGGTGTTGGTTTGAATACCGGTTGGAGAAGTAATCACTGGTTTTGGGTACTCTTTTTTTTGTGGTGCTTTTGTTTTTTCTACTTTTTTGGGCGCGGTATAATTGATGCTTATTTGAGCTGGAGCTGATTCTTGTCCGTCTCGAGTGGTGGCTTTTACGGTATAGGTGTTTTTTCCTGGCACCATGGTACCAAATTTGGTGCTGGCGAGGTATGACCATTTTCGATCACCTGGTTGGTATTTGGTTAAGGTGTAGCCGTTAACTGATATTTGGTATGCGTTTTCGGGAGCAATTCCTTCGATAACTACAGAAGTGGTTTCCGCTGGAATTATAGCGTTGTTTTGCGGGCTTGAAATAGTCGGGCTGGCAATGTTTTTGTTTTCAACGGGTTCGATTGGTTTTGGTTTTTTTTGTAATTGTTGTTCTAAGGCTTGGGCTTCGCTCGGGAAGAATTTTGCTAAATTTTCTAAGTTCCATTTTGATTTTACAAAAGACGGTGGGACTTCTTTTACAAATTGCGCGGTATCTTCTTCGGTGAGAGAATCTTTGTTTAACTCATTTATTTCAATGGTGCTGCCACCAGCAATATCAAGGGTGGACGTTTTTTTATTGTTTTGGAAAACGGTTGTTTTAAGGTCGCCTTTTAGGGCTAAAACTTGGGTGTCGTTTTCATTTTTACTAAAGGCAGAAATCCCGTTTGATACTTCCGTTGACTGTTCGGTTGTAATAATTTTTAATGAATCTTTTGCGCCTAATTCTCCCACGTGTACCCACAAGTCTCCTCGTTCTAATCGTATTACGGCCTTCTTTTGGTCTGATTGCTTATTGAGTTCAACGAGGCTAATTTCGGTGTTTTCCTTCAAAAAGAGTGTGTTCCCCCCAAGTACGGACAAGGAAGCTTTTCCGTTGCCGAGGGTTTTGATTTTGTCTCCAGCAATTAAATCAATGGAATCTTGCAAAAATGTCCATTGGTTTGATTCTCCAATTGAAAATTCGGTGTTTCCACTTTGAGCATTGGTAGTGGCCGAGAGATTTTCGGCTTGAGAAGTGTTAAATCCCCAATGATAAATTCCTCCTAACAAAAGTACTGCTAAGATGATTCCGAGTATTTTTGAGTAGTGTGAGAAAAAAGACCGAGAACCATGTCTTCTCGAGTGATTGCGACGAAAAGATCGTCTTCGATATACGCCTCTTGAGTGCTTCATTTCAGTCCTATTTTTAATGCATTTTATGCCTTTGGCAAACTTTTTTTGTAAAACGAGTATTCTTTTTTTGGTTTTTTTTGATACAATAATTCTGGAGCTTAATTTATGAAGATGAAGCATTGGAAAAGCTGGGCGGCAATTTTTTTCTTTGGGTTGATTCAAGTGTCTCATGCTATGACACTTGATGAACTTTACCAGCAATACGATAATGTGTCGGTTGAGCGTATTTCGCAAGTACAGCCGATACAAGTAGTTTTGTATCCAAATCGAAATAAAGAAATTGCGGGAGAAGTTTTGTTACCGAAGAATATTCAATCAAATAAAATAGAACTATCGCTGGAAGATGCTCAAGAAAACGTTTATTGGAAAAGAAATGATGCCTTTTTTGTGTCGAAAGACTCTCCGGCAGACCGAGTTCCGTTCCAATATGTAGTGAAAGATTCTTTGCCAGAAGGGAAACAATTGACCTTGAAAGTTAAATTGTTTCAAGATGTGTCTTTGGTAGGACAAGGATCGGTTAAATACGAAAACAAATCTTTGCAACAAGTGGTCTTGCCAACTTTGTCTGATATAAAAACAGTATTAAGTGCCGAAGCGGTGAAAGTTTCAACCGTGGTTGATTTTGCGGGAGAACAAGACTTGGGAAAACGGGCGTTAGTGGTGCAAGTGTTTGATTCAAATGGACAGAAATTATCGCAATACGTGTCAGCTCCGCAACGGGTAAAAGCCAATTCGCAATCGGTGTTTTATGTAGAATTTGCCAAGCCGAAGAAGGCGGGGAATTACAAAATCGATACGTTTTTGCAAGACGCTTCTCAGAAAGCTTCTTCCTCTCACTTAGGCGGAATATTTACGGTCGAAGGAGACTTTGCCAAGTTGCGAACGGTGGTGTTTTCTCGACCCGAATCTGAAATATTTGAAAAAGAAGAAACTGTAAAAATTACGGGAACGGGGTTTGTGAATAAACGCTTTTCATCATTAAATATAGTGATGAATGTTACTAATGAGGCGAAAAAAACCTTGTACACAGAAGACTTTGAGGTGCCAGTGAACCGATTGAAAGAATTTTCTTTTGAAAAACAGTTTTCTTTGCCATTTGAGGCCAAACAAATTAAAGCCACGATGAAAATTTATCATCAAGGAAAACCGATTTCAACGGAAGATTTTGCATCGGAGCGGTACGAAAAAAGGGTCGTTGCTAAAGAGAAAAAGAATGAAAAGGTGGCGTTAACAGAGAAAAAATCACCACAACCAATACCGCTATTATTCATTTTAGGAGGGATGTTTATGCTATTAATTCTAATCGGATTTATTTATTGGTGGGCAAAACGTCCAAAGAAAAATAAAACGCTTTCAATGTTCTTGCTATTGTTGGGGGTGTGTGGTGTGATGCCTTCAGTTTCAGCGGGGAATATTATAACTGATTGTTCGCCTAAAACAGCTATAAGTAATGGGCAAAATCTGCACTGTAAAGTGTTTACGGATGAGGTATATAATGGAAATGCTGATGCGGGATATTTTGCTAAGATTCCGTTTGTGTCTACGGCGATAGACTCTGGAACTGGTCAAGGAAAACTGACTCCGAATAAAGAATATCAAATAGATGTGGCCGTTTGTAATAATGCAGATTGTTCGGATGTTATTGCAAAGCCAAATGTGGCAGAATTTACGGCACCGAGTGCTGATTGGTTTAGAGCAGAATTAGATGCAAGTAAGTTAGGAGTAGAAGCGAATAACAGTAAAATATTAAAAATTAAAGCGGTGATATTGAAGAGAACGGGTGCAACTACTCATATGTTAGTGTACCAAAACCCTTACGAAATAATTGTTGACAGGAAAAAACCAATGGTAACATTTGAACGAAAGTCTTCAACTAATATTCCACTTGCAGAAAACCCGATAAGCGGAGATTACTATAATACAAATGTTATTGCTAAAAACTTTACGAAAGAACCGATTACGGTAACGGTGCAATGTAATGATGGTAATTCGTCCGCTGGGTGTATGGAGTCTTCGTATGAAGTTTTAGTGAAAGGAAATTTCTGTGATGATAATGATATTTGTAAAAAAACGGCGGTTCGAACGTATAAAATTTGTGATAAGGTGCGAAATTGTACCGAGCAAGAATTAGTGATTAAGAATTATGATACCGCGGCTCCATCGTTTAGCGGGTCAAGTGCCAAGTTGGCTGATGAGGGAGGTAGTGAGGCTCAGACTGAAACTTTTGGTGGAGTTGGTATGGCTCCAGCAATTAAAACTTTTGAGAATTTCTTGTTTTCACTTGCAAGCGTAACGGATGTATCAAGTGCTAAAACTGGTTTTGATGCTGATGCATGTGGACATAAGGATTCTGATGAATCAAAAGATAACATCGTAAAAGATAATACTCGTTGTGTTGAGACGAAGAAAGTTTGTTCAGATGGATCGTATTATCGAGCAGAGAATAAATGGTATCAGAAAGGAACAACCTCGTGCACTTTTTCTTGTCCTGGAGATGATGGTTCAGAAACTAATCCAGAGGGGTTAGTACAGGTTGACTGTGAAACTGTGAGAGAAAATTCAGAAGGAAAATGTTGTTTGCCGTATAAATTAATTTGTGGGTATCGGTTTGGGTTCTGTTTTCCGCTGCGGTTTTAAGTGGTTCAACTTTGCCTTGCCAACAAAAAATATTTTATTAGACTCGGCTTGAATTATAACTTACTTGTGTTATGAAATACGTATATATAGCAATTTGTGTTTTGTTTCTTGTTTCTGTGTTGTTACAACAAAAAAATGCTGGACTAGGCTCTTTAATGGGGCAAGAATCTGGTGATGAAGTAGCACAAACTCGACGAGGAGCAGAAGTGTTTTTGCACCGAGCGTCTATCGTTTTGGCGGTTCTGTTTATTGGAATTGGCTTGTTGGTGATGGCTGGAGTTGTGAAATTTTAATATACCCCTCATGAGGAGACGAACGAACGTTTCAACTAAAAAATCTCTAACAAAGAAAAACATACGATGGTTCTTTTGGGGATTTTTTTTGCTTGGTTTTGGGTGGCTTGTCTGGCAATGGAATGCTTTTTTTGCAGGGCATTCGCATTTGGTTCCGCAAGAAGGAGGCGTATACACCGAAGATATTGTAGGAGAATTCAATAATACCAATCCTTTATCGGAGTCTTTGGGTGAATTTGATAAATCGTTACAACGGCTTATTTATGCGGGATTGGTTGAGTACAGTCCTGTGACCGAACAGTTTGAACCCGCGCTAGCAACGTTCCGAATTACCAATAACGGAGAAAAATATACGCTTACTCTCAAAGATTCGGCTCGTTTTTCAAACGGCGATCCGGTGACAATGGACGATGTGGCGTTTACGTTTAAAGAAGTGATTCAAAGCCCGGGGTTTTTATCGCCCTTATTAAAAGAACGGTTTGAATATGTGACGATTAATATTTTGTCGGATCGAGTGGTAGAGTTTGTGTTGCCGGTTGCCAATGTGTCTTTCTTGCAGGCATTGACCACGCCGATTCTTCAGAAAAAACAATTTGCGGGCGCGTCTCTAAAAGAAATTCTCGATGCACAATATCGAGCGAATCGTTCGCCCGTGGGAGCTGGACCATTCCGCCTAAAAAACATTGTACATAAACCCGATGGGACTTCTCGAGTGTTTTTGCAACGAAATCCTTATTACTTTAAAGCCACGCCGTATCTAAAAGATATTGTGTTTGAAGTTTCAACTAGGGCAAAACTTCCAGCAGAAAATAAGTCAACGGCTTGTATTAACTGTTCTAAAGTTCAGTCGGATGAGGCGGTTGTAGAACAACGAGCTTATGAATTGCCTCGATACGTAGGATTGTTTTTCAACACGGAGGGTGAATGGGGGCAATATCAAGCCGTGCGAAATGCACTTCAGTTTGGCGTTGATAGAACGGTTCTTTTGGAAGGAAACGAAGGGTGGAATATAACTAATTCGCCGTTTGCGTCTTGGGGTATTTATGATGAATGGTTGTTTAGTGGTCAATTAGGCCGACGAAGTCTGATTGACGGTGGCTTTAAATGGGATAAAGAAAAACAAACTCGATTTTATAAAGGAAAACCTGTGGTAATAAAAATGCTTGTGTCGACCCAACCACCAGTATTTTCTCGGTTTGCGCAACAAATTCAACGTCAGTGGCAAAAACATTTGGGGGTTGAAGTTGATTTACAAATTTTGGAGCCAGAACTGTTTTTGAATGCGGTGGCGACTCGGTCGTATGATGTTGTGCTAACGGGGGTTGATTTTTCGGATATCTTTAACCCAACGGCGGTGTGGCATTCACAACAAAGTGGAAAACTTAATTTGGCTAATTTAACGAATGATGGAGTAGATTCATTGGTGCGAGAGTATCAATTGTTTGGTTCTAAATCAGACTTGGGATTGTTGCATGAAAAACTCCGAAAGTTAGGGGTAGTATTACCTTTGTTTACCCCTAAATATACGTGGTTTGTGGCCAAAGAGTTAAAAGGGGTATCTCGAAATTTTAAAAAACTACCGAAACACTCAGATCGTTTCTTTGGGGTTGAAAGTTGGTATTTAAATGAAAAAAAAGACTGGGATATTCCTGCCAACAAAACAAAATTAGGAATGTTTTTTGAGTTTTTGTTCGGAACCAATTCATGAAGAAGAAATTATCAGTTCGAGAACTACATCAAATAGATTCTTTAAACCAATTAGGGCAAGATAACCAATCAGGGGCTCTTTTGGGGATTGATTATGGAGAAAAGTATTGTGGATTAGCGTGGTCGCCTGATGGTGTGGTAGTGTTTCCGTTGCGAGTGGTTCCGAGAGCCGAAACGGCAACAGAAATTGAACGAATTTTGAATGAAAAACAGATTCAAACCTTGGTGTTTGGGTTACCATTGGGAAGCAAAAATGAAGAAAATCATATTTGTGCTCAGGTGCGAGCGTTTGCAGATTTGTTTAAACAATCTGGTCGAACGATTCATTTTCAAAACGAACAGTTTTCTTCTCAAGCGGTTATGGGCACTGCCAACCGAATCGATCATTGGGCTGCCGCCAAAATATTAGAATATTGGATTGCTCGGAAATAATTTGGGGCTTGAAAATTTGACCTATGAGAAAAATGTAATACATTTGTGAAGCTTTATGACTATGTAGCTCAGCTGGTTAGAGCGTCGGATTCATAACCCGGAGGTCGGCGGTTCAAGTCCGCCCTTAGTCACCAATTTTTAAGATTAATAACCGCCAACGGCGGTTTTTATTGTTCATTAGGATAAAGTGCAAAAACTCTTGCTGGATAACCAGAGCCACCTTTGGGTTTTGGAAAAGAAACCACTGCTATGGCTCCCGTTTCGGGTAGTTTTGTTGTTTCAGCAAGAAGTTCTATTTGAAAACAGTCTTGTTCCAGAAGAAAAGTTTCTACTGAGTAATTCCCATTAGATATTGCTTTCCCTCCATCTGTATCAGTAGTTTCGTGACCAAATGCTTTTATATTTCTTTCTTCAATTAAAAATTTAACGGCATCCATTCCCCAACCTGGAAAATGACAGATTCCCTGAGAATCTTTATTTAACATTGCAGAATTAGATGGCCAATATTTTGCCCATCCAGTCTTCATTACTGCAAAGGCATTTGGGGGTACTTGACCATTTATAGATTCCCACTGAATTAAATCATCTAAGGAAAAAACAAAATCAGAATTATTCTTTGTCTTTTCCAAACAATCAAAACACACTAAAGGAAGCAACATCTCCGAAACTTCTATTTGGTCAATTGATCTTCCTCCTTCTACAAAGTGTATAGGAGGATCAATGTGTGTGCCCCATTGACCTACATGCTTATAATAGTGTGCTTGAAAGCCATTGTTTTCAAAATCATAAAGTGTAATAATTTCTTGATCTGGCATGTCAGAGGCATGAGGGATGCCAGGGTAGAATGAATGGGTTAAATCAACAAAATTTTGTGATTGTAACTCTTCTAATAATTTCCATAAACCTTTTTGTTTCATATTTAAATTTAATAATTTTCAGAATCATTCAGATTTCCCTTTGCGACGTTGTTTTCTCTGCAACAGAATCAAAAGGGTTCGGAGGTTGTTTTTTGTTAATTCTAATAAAAGTTATTAATAAACAAAAGCAAATAATTATCAAAAGGACGTTTTCCTATTTTCTTGAAGTTTCTCTTACTTTTTGTTACTATTTAGTACGATGTTTGCAAAGAAAAAAAAGAGCCCGAGTGTAAAAATTCCTTCTTCTGTGTTGAAGAAAGAAGCCGAAAAAATGGCTAAAAAAATGTTGAAACAACAGGAAGAAAAGGAAAAACGAAAGTTAAAGCGAGAAAAAGTAAAAGAAAAAGCGAAAAAGAAACTGGAAAAGCAAAAGCAAGAAATAGAATGGAACGCACATTTTTTTGCGGATCCGCTACGGCGAGAAATTATGGCTGGAATTTGTTTTTCCGTGGCTTTAGGGTTGGTCGTTTTGTTCTTAACTTCACAACCAATTCCTCAACAAATTTATTCATTTTTACAAAGTTTGTTTGGGATTGGGGTTTGGAGTTTGCCTTTTGCGTGTTTATGGGCGGGCGTGTTTTTTTTACGAAAAGTTGAGCAAGAATCAGAAGTCGTGCAATATCATTTTCCACCGAGTAGGGTTATTGCATTGGTATTATTGTTTGCTTCGTGTTTAGGTTTTTTGAATCTTTTTGTCGATTTTGCGAATGCGAACACCATTAAAGCTCATAATTTTGGTGGTGGTTTGGGGTTTGCGATTGGATATTTTCCACGCTTGTTTTTTGGCGATGTGTTTACTGGACTTATCTTCTTAGCGGTTATGTGGGTAACGGCTACCATTGGGTTTCGAGTGCAATTATTTCAATTTGTCCGACGAATTTGGCAGACCGGTTGGAGTGAAGCGGTTTCATCAGAATCAGAGAAACTTAATAAAAAAGAAGATATAGAAATAAAAAATGACATTTCTGCTAATGTGTCGCATAATGTGTCGCAAAAAAAATCAACGAAAAAAGCTACGAAAGAATTATTGGATATGGAGAAAAAAATGACTCCAGCTCCTACCAAGCGGTTTCGAAACGAGCTGGAAATTGTTAATTCTACCAAAGCTTCAGACATTTCTAACGAAATTGATTTAGAATCACAAGATTTGTTAAAAGAAGCCAAAGGGAAAACCGCGGGAAAAGATTGGGTGGCTCCAGAATTAGATATTTTGAACGATAAACCGTCGACGATTACGGTTGATGAGGCCAATTTACGTCAGCAAGCCGAAAAAATTCGAGAAAAATTGTTGCAATTTGGTATTGAAGTAACGATGAAATCGGTGCATGTTGGACCGACGGTTACTCAGTTTACGCTTGAACCAGCCTCAGGGGTTAAATTGTCAAAAATTACAGGACTTAAGAATGATTTAGCGTTGGCACTAGCGGCTCAGTCAATCCGGATTGAGGCCCCTATTCGAGGGAAAAGTCTAGTAGGAATTGAAATTCCAAACGAGGAACGGGCGACGGTTGGATTCCGAGAAATTCTGGAGTCAGAGGTGTGGAAAAAAGAAAAAGCACCGCTCAAACTGGCGGTAGGACGAGATGTAGCCGGAAAACCAGTGGTAACCAATTTAGCCAAAATGCCACATTTGCTTATTGCGGGGAAAACCGGGTCGGGTAAATCGGTCGGAATGAATGCCTTTTTGTGTTCGTTGTTATGGAACAATTCGCCTGAGGATTTGAAATTAATTTTGATTGATCCGAAACGAGTAGAATTGAAACGATATGATAAAATTCCGCATTTGCTAACGCCGGTTATTACCGAGCCCGAAAAATCGGTGTCAGCGTTGGCGTGGGCGGTGGCCGAAATGAACCGTCGGTATAAAAAATTGTCAGAAAATGGAGTGGTAAATTTGGGCGAATACAACGAAAAATTCCCAGAAGAAAAAGAACCGTTTATTGTGATTGTAGTCGATGAGTTAGCGGATTTAATGATGGTCGCCGGAAAAGATGTAGAAGCGGCAATTTGTCGGATTGCCCAAATGGCGCGAGCGGTGGGTATGCATTTGATGATTGCTACACAACGGCCATCGGTTGATGTGGTAACGGGGTTGATTAAAGCCAATTTACCCGCCCGAATTGCGTTCCGTGTGAGTTCCGGAATTGATTCGCGGACGATTATTGATGGAATTGGAGCCGAAGAACTTTTGGGGTTAGGAGATATGTTGAGTTTAGACGGGAATTCGGGGCAATTAACTCGAGTGCAAGGCTTGTATATTACCAACGAAGAGGTGGAACGAATTACAAATCATTTCAAATTGCAATTTCCAGAAATGATGACCAATAATGAAATCACCAATCAATCGATTGAAGGAATGGCGAAAGGGGGCGTATTAACCGCTGGAACGCAAGATCCAGATTTTTCGGATGCGAATTTAGACGCTCGATTTCAAGAAGCGGTTGATATTGTTTTGCAAAACCAAAAGGCTTCGGCGTCATTTTTGCAACGACGAATGGAGATTGGGTATGCCCGGGCGGCTAAATTGTTAGACCAAATGGAAGCAAAAGGAATTATTGGACCAAGCCGAGGTGCGAAAGCTCGTGAGATTTATGGAATGCCAGAATAATTTGCTAAAAATTGTGTGATGAAATCATTTGTATTGGTAACGGGAGCGAGTAGTGGCATTGGACAAAGTTGTGCCGAATTACTCGCCGAACAAGGAGCGAATCTGATACTGGTTGCTCGTCGGTACGAACGATTAGAAGCATTAAAGAATAAATTAGAAACAGCTTTTGGCGTGGAAATAAAAATATTTTCGGTTGATGTTTCGGATGAAACGCAGGTGCGAGAGTTTTTTGAGTCAATTAAAGATATATCGGTATCGACTGTGATAAATAATGCCGGTTTGTCTCGTGGGAGAGATAAATTTCAAGACAGTCAATGGACCGATTTATCGGAAATGATTCAAACGAATGTGCTAGGTTTTACACTCGTCGCTCGAAAATCCATTCCGAAATTGATTAAAACTAAAGGACATTTAATAAATATTAGTTCCATCGCCGGAAGAGAACCGTATGTTGGTGGGCATGTGTATTGTGGCACGAAGTCCTTTGTTAAATCGTTTTCGAAAGCCTTGCGAAAAGATTTGCTTGGCACACAGGTTCGTGTTACCGATATTGCCCCTGGGGCGGTCGAAACGGAGTTTTCGGTGGTTCGGTTTCATGGAGATAAATCGGCTGCAGATAAAGTGTATGATTCATTTGATAATTTAATAGCAAAAGATATCGCAGAGGCGGTTTTATTTGCTATCAAGGCTCCCAAGCGAGTAAATATTGAAGAAATGGTGGTGTATCCAACCAATCAAGCCAGCCCTGTAGAAATTTATAGAAATTAATTTTTTGTTTTGTATGGCTACAAAAGAAGTTTAGCTTATTTCCCACTCGGTTCCATTGGCACCATCCTTAATTTTAATGCCCATAGCGGATAATTCATCTCTAATTTGGTCTGATTTATCCCAGTCTTTGTTGGTTCGGGCCTCGGTTCGTTGTGCAATTAAATCTTCCACTTTGGCTTTTAATTCGTCAGAAATAACTTTTTCTTCTGGGAAAATATCAAATATATCATCAAAATCATTCGTCAAAAAATGATGTATTTCGGTGGCGATTTCGATGCTTAACTCTTTGTTTTCTCGGAGTTTTAATCCGTATTTTATGAGTTCAAATACGACCGCCAAGGATTCCGATACATTTAAGTCATCGGTTAAAGCCTCTTTATATCGAGATACAAAGGTCTGAATGTTTTTATATTCCAATGTTTCTTTCTTTTTTTGCAAATATTTTGCAAAAATGTTCTTGGCTTCTGTTAAGCGTTCAATGTTTTTTCTGGCTTGTTCAAGACCCTTCATCGAAAAATTGAGAGCAGTTCTGTAATGGGCGGATAACAACAAATATCGAATTTCTTGTTCCAGCCACCCCTGTGCAAACAAGTCTCGAATGGTATAAAAATTTCCTTTCGATTTTGACATTTTTTGTCCGTCTACCAATAGGTGTTTTGCGTGTAGCCAATAATTAACGGACTTTTTGCCTTGGTTTTGCATTTGGCAAGAACATTCGTTTTGGGCAATTTCACACTCGTGATGCGGAAATAAATTATCTTCTCCGCCGGTATGAATATCGAAGCAATCCCCTAAATAGGCACGGCTCATAGCGGAACACTCTACGTGCCAACCTGGAAAACCCCAAGTTGGGTTATCAGGTGATAAATGCAAGTTGCTTGCATTTATTTTTTCGCCCGTTGTAAAATCCCACTGCATGAGGTGTTTTTCGTCTCCGGTCTTCCAGAGCGCAAAATCGAGTGGTGATTCTTTTTCGTTTAAAACTTCTACTCGTTTTCCAAGTTCTAGGTCTTCTAATTTGTTGCCAGATAGGCGGCCATAGTCGGAAAATTTTCCGACTCGAAAATAGTAAGAACCGTTTATTTCATAAGCAAAACCACGTTTTTGCAATGTTTTTACAATTTTTATTTGCTCTTTAATAAATTCTGTCGCCTTTGGACGATGATTCGGTGGTTGTATTCGTAAGGCTTGCTCATCTTCGATAAATTTTTCGGTATAAAATTTGGCAATTTCCCAAGCGGTTTTCCCACTTGACTTCGCTTTTTTCCCAATTTTATCGTCTCCGTCTGCATCGGCTAAATCATCGTTGGTTAAATGTCCAACATCGGTAATATTCATTACTTTTTTGGTTTTGTAACCAGCATATTTCAATACTCTTACCAATAAATCAGCCATTAAAAAACTCCGGAAATTTCCAATATGGGCATAATCATACACGGTTGGTCCACAGCAATAAATTTCTACTTCATTTGGGTTTAATGGTTGGAATAGTTCTTTTTGTTTCGATTCAGAGTTATAGAGTTTCATGGGGCGAGATTATAAAAATTGGGCAATGGTTTTGAGTACGAAGTTTCCTCCATACTGAAGAATGAGGTATACAATTAGTACCGAAAAATCAAACATGCCAATTCGAGCCCACCGGAATGGTCGTAAGAGCGGTTGAACAATAGCTTCGAGGTACATACCAAGTGTGGTGCGTCCTTGGGAAAGCCAAGAAAGTATAATATGAAAAAATAATGCGTATGTTAACAAGTTAATTAGTATCTGTAGAACTTTGAATCCAAACACAAGTAAGATTTTCATAATTTATGACACTTTATTTGAGGCTGTTTCCAGAATATTTTTTAAATCTTCAAAATATTCTCCGATGAGAGGGAAATCGACTAGATATGATAAAATCCATCCAAGTAAGGCTACTACTATGGTCATTCCGACGACAATCCCAAGCCCCTTGGCGATGCCTGCTAAGAAATTTGAGAAAAAAATTCGTTTTGGTGATTTTAAATATCGTGCAAATTCAACAAAACCAAGTTCTTCAAATAATTTGTGTACTTGTTTTAAGTCGGCTTCCATAGTGCGAAAGCTTTTGTCTAGGTCGAGATTCTTTTCAGTGTTTTTCATGGAATTCATGATAACTTTTTTTTATAAATATACAATAAATTATTCAGTTTCGTATTATGATTCTAAAAGAGTGCTTATGAAAATCTTCACTTTTATAGAAAAAGGAATATCAATTTTGTTTGAGAAAACATCGTAATTGTTTTCTTCGATTTTTGTAAGAAATATTTGATAGATTCTGAGGGTGAGTTTTGCAACTTTTCTTCCACGAGAGGGAAGACAGTTTAGGTTTTCTTCAATGTTTTGGTAGTATTGTCGCGCTTGTTTGATGAGCGTTTGAATGAGAGATTTCCATTGATCTGAGTTTTGAACATCAGATATTGAATGTGGTTTGATTCCAAATTTTTGTAGTAAATCATTGGGAATATACACTCGATTCATTTGTTGATAATCATCTTTAATATCTTTTAACAAATTGGTTAAATGCATGGCGAGGCCAATTTGTTTCGCTACGGCCATTTGTTCCCTTTTTTGGTACCCGAGAATATGAGAAACAATCATCGCAAGCGAAGAAGATCCTCGGTACATATAATTTTCTAATTCCGAGAAGGTCTGAATTGGCTGATACTTAATGTCATCGTTCATAGCACTGAAGAATAGCGTAAAATATTCTTCAGGAATTTCATGCTTTGTCGCAATGTTCCGCATAGAATTTATGATGGGATTGTTGGCAAATTGGTTGCCTTTTGAAGCCTCCCATTCTTTTTGCAAAACAGTCAGTGAATTTTGTGCATCATCTTTCAGATAAGAAGAAACTTCATCGACTAAATCATCAATATATCTAGCAAATGAGAAGACAACCCGTATATCATTTCGGATTTCTCTAGGAATGAGGCGGAGTGAAAATTTGTTGTAACTGCTAGGTCTTAGTTTTTCAAAAATATTTTTACAGTATTCAAAATCTAACAATATTTTCCTTGAAAGCCATCGCACAAGTTCAATGGTATCTGTGTTTTGGCAACATTCTATGGTTTTGGGGTGATTCATAGCGGACGATTAAAAAGGAAAGAATTCAATATTGTGTGAAAGTGAATCTAAGAATTTTTCAAAATCTGAAAGTTTTATTTTTACCGAAGCCGTATTTCTCATTGGATGAAAATAGACAAACCGGTGTTGTTTAAGTGATGTATCGATGAGGACGCGCTGAATTTTATTTTGGTTATCTGACAATAACGCAAACGGAGTAACGCTTCCGGGACGAACTTGCAGTATTTGCTGTAAATCTTCGGCCGATCCAAATGAAAGTTTTCCTCCACTACATTCAAGGTATTGGCAAAGTGCTTTGGTGTCAATTCGGTGTTTGTCTTCTACTACCGCCAGAAAATAATGCTTCTTTTTTTTATCTCGCAAAAACAAGGTTTTCGCGTGTCCTCCAGGGTTTTGAGCGGCAAACTCAACCGACTCTTCACAGGAGAAGAATGCAGGATGTTCTAATACTTCATACGAAATATTTAAGTCGGCTAGTTTTTGGTAGAGGGACTTTTCCATTTATGCGGAAACTTTTTCGAATAATAACTGTATTGATTCGCCATCAATTTTTATCGTTTCTGTTTCAAGGTCGGTCTGAACGATTGCTTGTGCTAAGGTTTCACTCGCAATCTTTTCTCCAAACTGTTGGAACGCTTGTTGAAGAATACTCGAATCAGTTTGGTAAGAAACGTTGATGCGATCCGATACTTCAAACCCGTTATTTTTTCGCATTTCTTGAATGCTTCGAATGATTTCACGAGACATTCCTTCCACTGCGAGTTCGTCGTTAATTTCAGTTTCGAGCAATACAACGGTGCGAGCCGTGGCTTCGGCTTCCACTCCTTCTTGCGTTAAGAATGCTACTTCAAATTCATCTGCTTCTAAAATTTCTCCAGCTACTTGGGCTTGTCCGTTGGCTAAAATTTCAAACTCTCCAGCTTTTCCAGCTTTAATTAGTTCTTGGACTTTTTTTCCAAATTTTCGTCCTACCATCCGAGCGTTTACACGAATAATTTTGGTCGCAAATTGGCTTAACTCAGCTTCGGTTAAGATTTTTACCTCTTTCACATTTGCTTCCGATTTTATAACTTCCAAATCAAGGTCGACTTTTTCGGTGGTTAAAAATTGAAGCGTTGATAATGGTTGTCGAAGTTTTATTTTGGCTTTGGATCGAATTCCAGCGGCCAAAGCGACAATTTCTCGTGCGACTGAGACTTGTTTTTCCAAACTTTCATTAATCCAATTTTCTCGCGCATTGGGAAGAATTTCTAAGTGTACACTTCCGCTTCCACCTAAATCTTGGAAAAGTTTCTCGGCAAAGAAGGGACAAACTGGGGCCAATATTTTTGACAATGTGAGTAACACATAATGCAAGGTTGCGTATCCAGATTTTTTATCGGCATCCAATCCGTTCGCCCAGAATCGTCGTCGATTTCGTCGTAAATACCAGTTATTTAAATTATCTACAAATGGGGCGATTGGTCGTAAGGCTACTTCAATATTATAAGCATCCATATGCGTATTAAAGTGTTTAATAACTGATTGTAATTCAGATAAAATCCACAAATCAAGTTCATTTTTTGTATCTGGAAGCGCAAAAAGGGTTTTGTATTTTCCCGTCCCCGTATATGGCACACGCATCATATCTTCTATTTCGGTTACGTTCGCTTGATAACAATCCGCATTTCGAATGGGTGATCCGTGTGATGCCACAAAAATAGTTTTTCCTTCGTGCTGTTGACTCATATCGTCAATAAACTCGTTGATTCGTGCCTGAACGGCTAACGGTCCTTCGGTGCTGGTGTTCGCGTAACGGTCGGCTGGGTGAATCCATTTTTTCCCTTCTAATTCTCCAAAGTATGGTTCTTGCACTCGTTCGTCAACAACGACTTCGCCAGCAAAATTTTGAAGTGTTTTTACAATTTCGGTCGTTTGTTTGGTTCGTAAAAATGGTGAAGTTACCATTACATCAAATTTTGGTAAAAATTCGGCAATTTCATGGATTTGTGCTTGGCCATTCTCGGTCAAATTATGCTGGTTCTTAGCGTCGCCGCTGTAAATTCGTTCCACATTATGGTCGCCTTCGCCGTGTCGTACAAATACAAATCGAGTCGGACTCCATTCGTCAATATTGGCATATGTTGAGAAGAATTGATAGGTTGATTGCAATGGCAAAATAATTGATTTGAGTACTTCGGCCACGCCGTGTTCGGCAAAACGGAAGTTTTCCCCTCGGACTACGGGCGAAGATAACAAATAAAACCGCATAGCATCAGCGCCGTATTTTTCAAAAATCAAATTTGGATCGGGGTAATTCTTTTTCGATTTCGACATTTTTTGTCCGTCTTCGGCCAAAATAATTCCATTGGTGATTACATTTTGGTACATGTTTTTTCCAAACAAGGCACAACCAAGCACATGCAATGAGTAAAACCACCCTCGGGTTTGATCTATTCCTTCGGCAATAAAATCAGCGGGTTGGAAATCATCTGAGGCAAAATGTAAGTTATCCAATGCGAAAACGGTTGTATGGGCACAACATTGATCGAGCATGGTGGCTGGGCGTCCTTCATTTTTTTCCAAAATTGAATCAATGGGCCAACCGTGAGACACAAACAAGATTTTTTTGCCTGCAAATTTTTGGTCGTAGGTTTTTATTATAGACTCAATCCGGGTTTTCATTTGTCGATAACTTTCTCCGCCACCAGGAAACTCATCATCAACGATAAAATTATTTTCTTTTCGCCATTTGCTTTCTGATGCTACCTCTTGTCCTTCAAATTGTCCGACTTGAATGTCAATCAAATCAAATTCTTCAAAATACTCGGCGTTTGGGTTAGTTTTCAAAAATTCTTGCGCCGTTTGTTGAGCCCGTAAGAGCGGTGATGATACGATAATATCAAATTCGTTGGCGTATTTTTGTGCTTCCGTTTCAGCATCTTTTCGGCCCTTTTCAGTTAAAGGATATTTAGCAGATTCTTCTACCGTCCCGACGGCTAATTCCACGGGAATATTTTTCGTGCTTTGTCCGTGTCGCACCGCAAATAATTGGTTTTTATGTTCTTTATCAAATGGATAATGAACACTTCCATAAGGCATGGCACCTGATTCAAACCAACAATCTAATACTTCAGGAATTCGAACCATTTGTGGTTTCAGCATAGCTGAAAATGAATCTAAATTTTTAAACAGTTTATCTTCGCGGAGGGACCCAAGTCCGGTTATTTCATACATAGCCCTGATAACAATTCCGTGTGAAACAACGGCTACTTTTTTTCCAGGGTATCGAGCCTGAATATCACGAACAAATTCTCTGGCTCGTGGTTTTACGTCTTTTTCAAACGATTCTCCGTTTGGACAGTTTCCATATCGTACTTCATTTGGGTCGTTGGTTTCTTGTACAGGCGTTCCTTCAAATGAGCCAAGATTTTTTTCAATAATGCGTTCATCAGTAATAATTTGGGCTTCTGGGAACAAAATTTGTGCGGTTTCTTGCGCTCGTTTGAGGGGAGAAGCTATGACAATATCAAAATCTTTAAAATTATTTTTTGCCTCACGAGCCTGCTGTCGTCCAGTTTCGTTTAACTCAATATTTTGTTGTCCTTGCCAAACGCCGTTTTTATTCCCATCGGTTTGGCCGTGTCTAATAACGGTAATTTCTGTTTGTTGTGTGCATTGTGGACAATTCCAAGTTAAATCGTCGACAAAATGTTTATGTAAATCTTTAACTGAGGTGTTTGTCTTTTGTTCCAACATATTTTGTGAGGTCACCACTTCGGTGTGACCACATTGTTCACATTTCCATACCGGAATTGGGCAACCCCAGTATCGGTTTCGAGAAATAGCCCAGTCTGGAGCGGTTTCTAATAGTTTTCCAAATCGCCCGTCTCGTAAATGGGCAGGCAACCAATTAATGTCTTGATTTTTTTCAATCATTAACTGTTTTACCTTTTGTACATCTACAAACCAGGTGTTAATTCCGCGGTACATTAGGGCACAATCGGTTCGCCAACAATGCGGATAACTGTGAGTAGATTGTCCTTTATCAAACAATTTTTCCCCTAAATTGGCCAACACCCAATCATTGGCATTGTTTTCTTTCGACCCTTCCACTTCGGGGTCATAACGGAAATATCGTCCGTTTAGTTCGTCGGGTAAAACTTCGTGATTGAAATATCCGTTTTCGTCAATTGGGTTGGGACTCAAATATTTAATTCCATTTTCATGACAAATACGAGCATCGTCTTCCCCAAAGTTTGGGGCTTGGTGTACCACTCCCGTTCCGTCAGCATCAGATACATATTCGTCGCTGAGTACTTGGAACGCATTTGGGGTATCTTGGAAGAAATCAAACAATGGTTGGTATTTTTTCCCAACTAAATCTTTTCCGACCATGATGCTGGTAATTTCAGCGTCTTCACCAAATATTTGGGCGACAAGGTTTTGGGCTACAATATAAAAATCTCCGTCTTTTTCAACTTTGGCATATTCGAGTTTTGGGTTTACACACAAGGCCAAATTACTTGGAAGAGTCCAAGGCGTTGTAGTCCACGCTAAAAAGTGCGTATTTGGTTCGTCAATCAGCGTGAATTTAGACGTTACGGTTTTATCGTTTTGAATGTTTTGGTAATTCAAATTGGCTTCAAAATTTGATAATGGTGACCCTAGTTTTGGCGAGTAGGCTACCACTTTTTCACCTTCATAAATTAAACCTTTATTCCATAACTCACCAAACACCCACCACACAGATTCCATAAATTCTGGATCCATCGTGCGGTAATCTTGCTCAAAATCAACAAATCGTCCCATGCGAGACACGGTGTCTTCCCAGTCGTTCGCGCATCGTTGTACTACGCCTCGACAAAGTTCGTTGAACGGGCCTACGCCCATTTTTTCAATTCCAGGTTTCCCCCCAATTTGGTGTTCTTTTTCTACCAAAAATTCCACTGGCACCCCATGACAATCCCAACCCCATTTTCGGTCAACGCGGTATCCTTTCATGGTTTTATACCGAGGAATCGCATCTTTAATAGTTCCGGCTAAAATATGTCCGTAATGTGGAAGCCCTGTGGCAAATGGTGGGCCATCAAAAAATTTGTACGAATAATTTGGGTTCCGCGTATCGATACTTTTTTGGAAAATATCGCGCGCTTGCCAGTATTTGAGCGTAGTCTGCTCTTGTTCGTTGATAGATTTTTTGTCTGGTGCTGGAAAGAAATTTTTCTTCATAGGTGAATTTTATGATTTTTTTATATGAAAAGAATGCCAAATTCAAAAATTGAACTTCGCCTTTTGGTGTTCGTATAACTCGAACGGTACCAACCAAAATTTTTTCCGAAAATAACCACGGAAACTTACTTGTTTTGCTAACGGGCAAACTATGAATTTCAAAACCGTTTGGGTCTACTCTTTGTTTTGATAAAACAAATTTCTTCCAACTCCCGTCTACCAAGGGGTAGATTTGTGATTGATCGTCACTCAACGAGATTTTTAAATACGCCAAAGAACGCATTAATAATACGAAAGGTGCGTTTTTTTGGCAAATCTATTTTATTTTTTCCAATGCTTCGCGCATTTTTTTATTTATTTTTTTCGGGAATTTGTGCACGATGCGGACTAAGTGGTCTCCGGTTCGTCCGTCTTTGGCTTTTACTCCTTTGTCTTTTATGCGCAATAAACTTCCGTCTCGAGTGTTTTCTGGTACGGTTAAATCCATTTTTCCCCAAAATGTTTCCACCTTAAATTCGCCTCCTAAAATGGCATCAAACACCGAAATTTCCTTTTCTGAAATAATATCCAGTCTTTGACGGGTGAATTTTTTTGAGGGAGCCACTCGTACGTGAATATACAAGTCCCCAGCAGGCCCGCCGTTGTGTCCAGCTTCTCCTCGTCCACGCATACGGAGTGAATCACCATGATTAATTCCAGCTGGAATAGAGATTTCGACTTCTTTTTTATCGCCAAAAGAAGATCTGAATGTTTTTTTTGCTCCCAGTACGGCTTCGTCAAAGGTTAAATGAGCTTCGACTTCTAAGTCAGATCCGCGCCTTGGTCTATTTGCATAAGCTTGTCCGCCAAATCCTCCGCCAAAGAATGATCCAAAAATATCACCCAAATCTTCCATATTGATGTTTTGCGCACTGTGGAAGCCTCCAAATCCTTGGGCGCCACCGCCAAATCCACTAAATCCTCCGAATCCCGCATTACCTCCAACTTGACCAAACTGATCGTATTGGGCTTTCTTTTGGTCGTCAGATAAAACTTCGTAGGCTTGGTTTATTTTTTTAAACGTATCGGCATCCCCCCCTTTGTCTGGATGGTGCTTCTTTGCAGCGGCTCGAAACGCTTTTTTTATTTCTGCTTTTGAGGCGTCTTTTTTTACCCCTAAAATGTCATAGTAATTCTCACTCATTGCTCAAGAACTTAATTTTTTTCCGTAAAAAATCAATAGACAAATGAAAACTTTTCTAGTTTTAATTTATTTATAGTATAATTTATTTGATTTTTTGCAGGATTTATGATATTATTACCTGATTTTTAATACTTAAAATACAATGAAAAAGATTGGAATACTGCTCCTCGTCTTGCTCTTCTTGATTGGGTTGGCATTTGTAGGATACAAATATTGGGCGTTAGAAAGTTTAAAAAGTGTGACGCCAGTAAATCCACCAACACAAGCTCGAGTGGTAAATCCGGTTACGGTGGGACCAAAGCCATCGGTGATGAATGAAAAAGGCGAAATCCTTTCTCATCCAGATAATGCTATTTATTCAACTAATCCCAACAAATAATGATAAAGAAATGGTTGGTATCGATTTTTGCTTGTATGAGTCTCTTTTTGTCCGTACAAGTTTCGGCAGAAATATTTGTTCCAGAAAATCCAAAAGGGTATAGGGAGAATGGAAAGGAAACAGTAATATTTAACCAATATGGTGATGCAACGTCTTTGGCTTCCTATAAAGGATGGGGGGTTGATAGGTATCAATTAAATAGTTGTGTGACGAGTCTGAATTATGATTCTGAAGAGTTGGTGGGATTCCCTTATTTTGCCGAAAACCCTAATAATTCAAAGAACAACAAGCCTAATTGTATGTCTCAGAAATATGTTGAAACTTTAAGCGACGAAGAAGCAAAAATGGCTATTAAAGAAACAGATTTTTTGCGAGGGCGAATTTGTGGAGAAAGTGATTGTTCAGATTCTGATACAATTTTAAAATTCGTGACTATCTCAGAAAACGGTTTGACTCAGGTAGCTCGCCGACTAAAGGACTGTAAACCGAGTGGTCTAGTAAAGTATGTGGAAGTAAAAAATGGAAAGTGTTTTGCAAAACTTCCTAGAGTAAATAACGGTGATTTTAAAAAATATTATAATACGTTGCCAGTGTTAAAAAGCGGTGATGTGGTGCGAGTGTTTGTGTATTTGCATAATAATGCCATGCAAGGGGAGCCTGATACAGATATTGGGGAAAACAATAAAGCCACGAATGTAAGAGTGAATTTAAAATGGAAAAACGGAACCGTGACCGCCACGATTGATTCTGATCAAACAACTCCAATCTCGGATACTTTTCAATATTCTTTGCCAGATGGCGCCAAATTAGTGCCACAGGTTGATACAAATAATCAAGTTCGATTGTTCCGAAATGGAACCAAGGCGATTGCGACGCCTGTAACTTATAAAGAAGGAAATACCTTAGATATCCCAATGGGAACGGTGTACTCAAGTTATGGGAATATGCAACGATTATACGTTGATTTCGTAGTGCAAGGTTCAGATAACCCGACAACGGACTTAGAATTTGAGAAATATGCGAAGACAAAAGCGAACGGAACCTGGCATAAGGAATCGGAAATAGAGCAAGAAGAATTGTATGAATACCGAGTAGTGGTAAGAAACAAAGGGTTGAAAGAAGCAACGGAAGTAAAAGTAACGGATGAATTGGATACGAATGTAACATTTGAGAAAGCGGAGAAAGGGAACGTGACAGCGAAAGGGCAAACGGTAACAATTGATTTTGGAACGGTAGCGGCAGGAGAAACGAAAGAAGCCGTGTTTAAAGTGAAAGTAAATAAAGTGTTGCCAGACGGAACAAAGATACCAAATAAAATAGTAGATAATAAAGGATACTGTGATGCGGACGGAGACGGAGTGGTCGATACAGATAAGGAAACGAAATGTGGAACGGAACACGTGGTGAAAGATACCACCCCGAACCCGACAACGGACTTAGATATTAATAAATCAGCCAAGACGATTGCTAACAAAGATTGGCACACAAATAGTACGGTAGACGCCGAACAAGATGGGCAAAATGACAAAGTTTATAAATATAAAATTGTGGTTACTAATACTGGAGATGCGGCTCAGTCAAACGTAGCGGTAAAAGATAGTCTTTCAAACAAAATTAAGTTTGTTGAGATTGACTTAACCAAAACTTCTAATGGCGTGGTTGAAACTTCAACGAGTGTGGCTCCGAATTTGGAATTTGATTTTGGAACGATGGAGCCGAATTCAACAAAACAAGTAGTATTTGATGTAAAAGTAACAACAACCGAGAAATCGGATACGATTTTAAACAGCGCTGAGTTGTTCGCCGATGGGACAAAGGTAAAAGTTTCTAACGAAACAAAACACACTGTTTCTACTGGTGGAAATGGTGGTGGTGGAGGTGTTACGACTGGTCCAATGGTGGGAATGTGTTCGTATGGTAATGGAGCATACAGTTGTCGAAAGGTATATCCAGATACTGATAATACGCTTGATTCAACGATTGTTGATTATAATAATTGTATGAGAAGTGGTAAAGAGGAAAAAGTATGTTTGGACGAATGGATTGCAGCAAAAGGGATTACAACATGTAGTCGAGATGTAGATTGTAAACCTAAAGTGAATATATCAAAGTGTATTAATACAAAAGGGGAAATTGGTGTTAAAAAGAATATTACAAAAATTGAAGGGGATACAGTTAACAGTACTATTACGCCAATTGCAGCGGTAGGAGATGAAATAACTTATCAAGTTATTACGGAGGTATTTCCACAGTCTTTCTATGTAGCCAGTTCAGGTGTTCCAATTCAAAAGGTCAATATCTCGAATATTAGATCAATTGAATTGTCATTAAACGATGTTATTGTCTCCTCTCATGCAGGGTTTGCTTGGACTGATAGAAATAAAGGTTTGGGGCTGGAAAATATACAGTTGAAATTGAAAGGAGATAAAAATTATACCAAAGCAAAAGGAACGGAAAGGTTTGTTAAAAAAACAACAGGGGGAGACCATATGCAATTGAAGTATGAATTTCATAAGGATGAAATCGTTGAATTTCGAGACGCAACAGAAGATAATCCATTGCAGATAAAATTGGTATATAGTTTGAGAACTAGTCAAGTAGATGACAAAAATACTTGTGAAATTACAAATGTAGCCTTTGCTGTCGCAACAGTAACTTATGCAGGCCCTGATGGAAGAAATGTTGAAGCAGTGGCTTGTGGAGAGTTAAAAGATGGTGAACAAGACTTTATTAAATCTGTTGGAGATACTGCTCGTGCCAAAATTAAAATCCTTCGACCATACGTAGAAACGAAAAATGGAAACTTGTGTGCCAAAGGAAAATTTGGAACCAAAACGAAAGGAGTAAAGTGTGAAAAGGTAAATGAAGGAGTGAAAACCGCTACTATTACCAAAAAAATTGATAAAATTGGTAAGGCAGCTAAGTCTACAATTGGACCAAAGCGATTAGGGATGTTTACGGCGGCTGGAAATAACGGAATTTACTTCAAAAAATTCGAAAAAGGAGATAAGGAGAAATTAGTATTACCAGTTGATGGAGTAAAAACGCTCGGACGGTCAGAAACATTTATTATCGAGGGAATGGACTTGGTTATTAATAAAAACTTGGTAGTTGAAGGAAACAAATACATTCCAGCGTTTATCGTGAAAGGAGGAAACATCGTTATCGACAAAGGTGTTACCGAACTTCACGGAGTGTTTATTGCCTTGGCTGATGGAGACAAAGGTGGGGAAATTGTTGCTAAGAACAATGAAATATCAAAAAAACAATTGAAAGTTTCAGGAAACTTGATTGGAGATGCGAAAAAATTGTTTATCTCTCGACGATATATTGGAAACCCTAATGAGCCCAAAGGTTCGATCCAGCCAGCGGTAAAAATTATGTACGACCTACGAGTGTTTGAACAAACACCACCAGGGTTAAACAACTTCCTTGGACATAACTGGAAACAAGAAATTGAATAATTCTTAACGGAATCATTCACTGCTAAAAATACTCAGACATTGGTCTGGGTATTTTTTGTTTATAAAATAAAAAATATTTTCAGTGAGACATATTAATTCTCCGAACTTGATTCGGAGTCTTCAAAATAAGTAGTAGATTTTTTATTTTGTTTGAAAGGACTGTTTTTTTAAGCGTAAAAAGGGAGATTCTGAATCAAGTTCAGAAAATTATTCTTTTATGTTTCAACATGATTTTCAGACTCTGGACAAGCCAGTGTGTTAGGTGGAAAGGGAATATAAAAAATCCTGCTTATTCAGCAGGATTTCTGTTTTTTGTACTTTTGGCAATTTACTTGCTTTTACATCGCATAAAGTCGGTTTTTTGTTCGCAGGTTTTGGTAAGTGTTTCGTTATCAATCGTACATTCTTGCCATTCTTTTTGTACCATGGCACATTGTGGGTTTAGTCCGCATTCCATTGGTTCGTAAATTTCTTCACATTGTTTCGCATCCAGCGTAATTTGGGCTTGTTTTTTTACGTCTTTCCATGTATGGCTGGCCACAGTATTGGGAGCAATCGTATAGAAATAATCGCCCATAAACATAATTCGTTGAATATCAAAATCATGGTTTCCGTGTCGTCGGTTTGATTTTTGATTCCAGTAATTATTTGGGTAATGCGTGGCTCGTCCTCGCAATTTGAATCCGTCGTTTAATGACACATTGTATACGTACGCCCCTTTGTACACGGTTTTTGTTGGCTGCCAGTGTTTTCGTTTTGGGCCGTCTTTTTTCTGTACAGTCATTGGCAACGCTAACACGTTTTCTTGGGCATCAAACAAGAACGCTTTGTGGTTGTGTAAGGCTTCGGTGTAGCTGTTTTG
Source organism: bacterium DOLZORAL124_38_8 (assembly GCA_002747745.1). GTDB lineage: Bacteria > Patescibacteriota > Gracilibacteria > UBA4473 > UBA4473 > OLZORAL124-38-8. The sequence goes on along the minus strand of PDQG01000004.1, from coordinate 171,786 downwards.
GTCTCCAATAACGGTTTTCCATATTTCTTTTGGATTATTCAAATCAGATACATCAAATATCGAAAGTTTTACGCCTAAAACATCGGCTCCAGTGAGTCGTTTTTTTTGTTCGGCTGCTGGCGAAACTTCTTTTCCGATGCCGATAAGATAGTTTTCTTTGTATGGGTGTAGGTAGTCTGACCACCCAGGAATTTTTAGTTTTCCTAAAATTTGTGGATTACTTGGGTTCAAATCAAGCACAAACAATGGATCAACATTCTTGAATGTTACTAAATATCCTTTGTTTCCCATAAATCGAGCTGATTTTAGTCGTTCTCCTGAAGCAATGTGTTTAAGGTGTCCTGTTTCTTTTAAATCTTTATTCAAAATTGTCATTCGAGCCCCTTTATTTCCTTCTTGGGTGGCAATTCGGAAAAATCCATTGGCGTCTTCGCTCATTGAAAATTGGTTGAGCACGGTTCCTTTTACTTCGGCTTGTCCTGCAAATTTTATATTGGTTTTGTCGAGTCCAAACTTGTAAATTTCGGTGGTTGGTGCGTGGTCTGGTTGGTACCAGTGTCCGTATTTGTTGCGGGTAATGTACAAACTTTTAAGAGAAGCATAGAGTTGGTGTCCGCTTCCAACAATCATTTCTCGGCCAACTTTTTGTTTCATATCATTGGTATTGACGGCCGCAATAATCAAATAGTTTGGTCGTTCAAAGTGTGGCACGTAGTGAATATTTCCACATTTAATAATTTCTCGGTCACTTTTTTGTGCGGTATCAACAAATTTTGGTAACGCAAATGGTCGAATTGGTCCGTCGTAGTACCAGTTATTGTATTTATTGGTAATAAGATAAACCACGTCTCCGATTTTTCGTGAGTTAGTGTAATTTCCTTCGACACTTACCATTCGTTTTTGTTTTGGGTGCGTTCGATTTGTAATATCAAACACAACGGCGGCCGTCATTTGTTGGTAACGTGAGTAATAATCTGGGCGAATCATGGCGTGAGCGGTGCCAAACACGGCACTGACTACATCGTCAATGAGCGGTTCTTTTTCGGTTTCAATGTTTTTGTCTTTTGTTTCGTCTACTTCGTAAGACCCGATAACAGTCAGTGTATTGTGGTCTACATATAATTCTCGGGGACGGAAATCTTCCTCATCAATGTTCACGCTTGCGATTGGTGTAAGGGTTCCGTTTTCTGTTTTGATAATACGAATAGTGTTATCTTTAATCATATAAATATGATGAGCGTCATTTTTTACAATGTCAGCTTCGTCTACACCAAATTCTTGTACGTTGGTTCTTGATACTCTTTGAACATCGCTACTGGCTCCTGATACAGCGGCGCCGCTTTCTTTCATTACACCATTTGAAGTAGTTTTTTCGAGGGCCGCACTGTCGGTGAGCATTTCCATTGGAGCACTTACTAACCCACGAAGGAACTGTTGTTTTCTTCGGGTGCGAATTTCTTTTCGTTTCGCTTCAAAGTGTTTGGTTAGCGTGTTTTGCAAATCGGTACACGAATTAAACGTGAGTAATTTCTTGTCGGCTGTTTTGGTGTGCACCATTGTATCAGAGGCGGTACTTGAAGACGTATCTTTGCTCGGATGCGTGGTGGTACTACAACCAGTAAGAATCACACTGAGTGTGAGTAACAGCGAAAGCCAGAGGGTATTTTTTTTCATAGAAAATAAAAAAGAATCGTATAAAGTATAATCTTATACGATTCAAAAGTAAAAAAGTAACACTTTTTATGTTATTGGTTGGTTTTGGAATTTTTAATGTACCAAATATTCATGCCGAATAAACATCCTAGAATAATTAAATTCCAGAAAAAGTGTGAACCAAAGGCGAATAGTCCGACAAAGGCAAGGGGGAACGTAATAGCTCCAAAATGTAAGAGTGCTTCGAAGACCTTTTCGAATCCTAAGTGCTTTATTTTGAAGAACGAGGTTACTCCCCAAAAGACGAGGGTCCAAAATAATACGTTAAGTAGTCGTCCAATAGCAATAAATAACCAAAGGACAATTCCGAATGAAAAGGCTAAGGCTGAAATAACTGGTAATAGAATTGTTCGGTTTTCGGTTAATTTTTGCCAGTTTAGTACGATTGGTTCGTCGGCTTTTTGGTTTATATCAGCGAACTCAAACGCTTGAACTCGGTTTTTCTTTTGGTCCCAAGCAAAGGCTCGTTTTTTCTGAATGAGAATTCCCCCCTTGGGAGCGAGCTGTTGGAATGTTTCCATTTTAAGGTTGAACGTGTTGTTGGTATCTAACACGAAAAAAGTTTGATTTTCTGGGATTATTTGCGAAGAAATAACGGCCGGAGTCTGTTTGTCCGTTGTTTTGTTTTTCGGCGTTGATACGACCATTGGATCCGGGATATTTTCAACTGATAATTCTCCGTTGGCTAAAGTCAGTTTTGCGTTTTTTATAAACTCTAGAGCAGTGGTGTTCTGTCCGTTAATAGATATAGTTTCTTCGGCTAAAGCGGATTCAATTTTTTCGGGGGCTTGTTTTATTAAATACTGTCCGCCCAAAATCATTCCAACCACTAAAATGAGGGTTAAAATAGTGTTGCTGACAAACCAAAATCCCCACGATTTTCCGCTCATGGTTTTTTCGGCGAGTAACCGTTGTAAGAATTGTGGACAAACAATTTGGTAAAATCGTTCCCAGAATCCAAGTGGTGATAGGTGTTTCATATTTATAATAGGTTAAATCGTGGTGTATGGTAGTTCTTTGTTTTTATTCTGTCAAAGGGGCTGGGTTTGTGCGGTAAAACACGAGCCCAAATAGCGTAATACCAAACGATACGAATAAGTATAAGCCAATGTTCGGATTGCTCATTCCTCCGTACAGGATAATTCCAGCGCCAATGGTTGCGAGGGTTGGAATAATAAATCGTTTGAAAAATGATAAATCCTTGAAGTGTATCATGTACCATCCGTACAAGAAGATGTAAATGGTGTAGATAGCGACGATTGGTATTTCACTAATGTCGACAAATGTTCCAAACACTTTTGTGAGACTACAAAACCATAAAGCCAAGTATACAAAAGCCAATAGAGCGGAAATAATGGTTCCGTAAACGGGAATATTGGTTTTTCGGTCAATTTGCGACATTTTTTTCGGGATAGGTCCTTGTCCTCGTACGGCAATTGAATGTGGGTCGCGAATTGAGGCCATAGCCAGTCCATTCATAGTTCCTAAACAAGAAACAATTATGAGCGAGGTAAATAACGCTCCGCCAAAATTTCCCAACAATGTTTTTACGGCTTGGTAGGGTGCGTTGTCCCCTTGTTCAAGAATAGTCGCTGGTTCGATTAATTGGGTAAGTCCTAAAAAGTACAATAAGTACACCGCAAATACGGCTAATGTTCCGTACAACAAAGCTTTTGGCATATTAATTTTCGAATTTTTTACTTCTTTAGTAACTGATACCGCCACAATCCATCCTTCGTAGGCAAAAGCGGTAGATACGACCGCCGCAAATAATCCTCCAGCTTCATTGTTTGGCAGAACGGCGGTGAAGGTTTCCAGTGTTATACCGTTTTTTAGTCCGAGTGTAAACCCAATCACGCCAATAAAAAATATTGGAATACATTTTATGGCTACCGTACTGACTTGGAATTTCCCACTAATTTTAGGGGCGAAGTAATTTAAAGCATACGATCCAGCGAGGTACGCACTAGCAATCATCCAAACATTTGCTTTTAAATTTAGCGTTTCGGCTAATAACGAAGTCGTATAGTTCGCTGATACCCAGGCAACAATAGCCGTGAGCGGTAAAAGGTACGAAATCCATTTAAACCAGCCTACTAAATAGGCAGGCAGTTTTCCGTAGGCGACCTCAAAATAATCGACAATTCCGTTCGAAGAGTCGTTGATTCTTTGGGCGAATTCGCCAAACACCAAGGCTCCAAATACCATTGCCAACGCTCCGAGGCACCAAGCAAGGATAGCTTGTGAAATGTTGCCGTTGGTGAGTCTTAAAATGTCGTCGCTCTTGAAGAATATTCCTGAGCCCACGCAGCCACCAAATACGAGTGAAATGGCTGTCAATAGTCCGTATTTTTCAGTTAGTTTCATTGTGTTAAGAAGATAAATAAATTAATTTGTTTTTAAAAATTTGTTGCTACGGTGATAAATAGGGTTGCGATAAATTTTGTTCATAGGATTTTAAATAAAAAAATAACTGGGACGAGCCAGTGTGATACATCTTTGTGTGGATGGGGGAATTTTTATTTCACTAATTCATCACACAAAGATTTGTGTGCCAAATAAAATACGTATTAGTGATAAATTGTTTCATTCCGTGCACCATTCTATGAATTCATTTTTATTCTGTCAATATTTCATCTTGGATTTGCCGCAAACTTTGGTATGGTAGAACCAAATATGGAACAAGATTTTAAGTATCAACTCATCGATTTTGGCCACCAACAACGGTTGGAGTCCTTTAACGGTCATTTAGTGTGTCGCCCAGCTCCGCAAGCGTTTGGGGATTGGGCAGATGAATCAAATTTGAGCCAGGCACAAGCCGTTTGCCAACGCGTTGGGAATAAAAATATTTGGACGGAAGATTCGGTCTTTCCGGAGAACTGGGTTCTGTCTTTTGGAGAAGTTCAAGTGCGGTTGAAACCGTCTTCGCATCAAACAGGGGTATTCCCTGAGCAATTGAAAAACTGGCAATGGATGCAAGAGAAAGTTCGTACGGCGGCTCGACCACTGAAAATTTTGAACTTATTTGGATACACGGGTATGGCTTCTTTGTCGGTGGCCGTAGCTGATTCGCACGTGCAGGTTACACACGTTGACGGTGCCAAATCAACTATTAAGTGGGCGAAAGAAAATGCCGAATTGACAGGCGTTGAAAACCAAATCCGTTGGATTTGTGAAGATGTGAGTAAATTTGTTAAAAAAGAAGTCCGACGGGAATCGAAATATGATGCCATTATTCTTGATCCGCCCGCGTTTGGGCGTGGTCCAGGGGGCGAATGGAAAATTGAACGAGACTTGAAACCTTTGTTGCGAAATTTATCGAAAATTCTGAGTAAAAATCCCTTATTTGTGGTGCTTAGTTGTCATCATCCTGCGTGGAGCTCGGCTGATTTGCAATCCGAATTAGAATTTTATTTAGGGAGTCAATTTTCTGATTCAGAACCAGTTGATTTAACGATTGAATCGTCAAAAAATGAGACCTTCTTTTTAGGAATTTGTGGGCGGATTTTCAATTAAGGGCTTGTTTTGCATAAGTTCTGTACAAAAAACTTGACGAATACAACATTTTTTCTAGTATCGTGCGCGAAAATCAAGTATGTATATTTTAGCCTCTTTATAAATATGGCAAGAGTGTGTCAATTATTCGGAAAAAAGACTTCAGCTGGAAACAACCGACCGTTTTCTTTGAAAGCTACGAAACGAGTGTTTCGACCTAATTTGTTTAAACGACGAATTATGAATCCAGAAACTGGACGAGTAGAAACAATGGTATTGTCTGCAAAAGCAATTCGAACCTTAAAAAAATGGTCTCGAGAAGCGGGTGTAGAAGAAGCGGTTGAACCAAACAAAGCGGCTTAAGTACTCATAAAACAATGAGAATTGTTATTTTAGAAAATATTCGATCGCTCCACAATGTTGGAGCGATTTTTCGTACAGCCGATGCGGCTGGTTGGGACAAAGTGATTCTTACCGGATACACAGGATGTCCTCCAGATCGTCGCATTGAAAAGGTTTCGTTAGGGGCTGAAAACTTTTTGCCGTGGGAGCATTATGAAAATATCACAGAGGTACTAACGACGTTAAAAAATGACGGATTTGAGGTGTTTGCGTTGGAACAATCAGATACTTCGGTCAATTTATTGGATTCCACTTGGAAACAATCGTTACCAAATAATTTTGCTCTTGTTTTGGGAAATGAAGTGGAAGGTGTTTCGGCGGAAACTATGAATTTTGTGTCTCGACACATTGAAATTCCGATGTTCGGTCAAAAAACTTCGCTTAATGTATCGGTAGCGGCTGGAATTGCCTTTTATGAATTGCCGAAACCTTGCTAGTGTTTGGTGCGGGCAAAACAGATTCCTTGTATATTGGTAAACCCTTGTTGGGCCAGGGTGTTTTTGGCTTCATGTAGGGTGGCTCCACTGGTATAAACATCATCTATCAAAAAAATGGGTGTATTTGTGGGAACATTTAATGGTTTTAGTTGAAAGACGTTTTGCATATTTTTCAGCCGATTTTTTTGGTCTAATTTTGCCTGCTGTTTGGTTCGTTTTACTCTTTTAAGGTTCTGGCAGACAATTAAATCGGGGCGATGTTTCTTAAGGGCTTGTGCCAAACGTGTTGATTGGTTAAATCCTCGCCAAAGGAATCGACTCCAATGAAGCGGAATAGGAATTAGTATGGCTTTGGGGGGAATCTCATGGCTCCAATGTTGGATTATCTGTTGTCCCATAAAATCAGACAAAGTAAAAATGCCATTAAATTTATAAAAAGTGAGAAACTTCTTGATAGCTGGGTGGCTATAATTTCCGACACTAAAAACCGTGAACTGTTTTGGGCTAATGAATTTTTCGGGTTGTAAATCGAGTTCTTTTTGGTGTTGAGGACAAACTAGACCATTATCTCTTCTACAAAAAACACATTTGGGTGGATAAAGCGCCTCCCAAATGTGTGAGAATAGATTCATATTTGTTGTTTCTAAAAAGGACGAGTGTTGTTTATTCTGCCCGCTCCAGTTGAGCTTTTTATATTTCCAGCAAACTGGTTAATGTAGCCTTTTATTTCGGCAACACTCGGAATGAATTGTTCAAAATCAAACCCAAAGAATTTTCCAATAAAAGTTACAAATACTCCACTAATGATGGTAATAATTAAGCCAATAATCGCATATCGAATGGTGTTAACGGCTTTTTTAATTTTTTCATCATTTCCTCCCGATAAGATAAAAGAAATTCCTCCCCAGAAAATGAAAATGGCAGAAATAATGGCTGCCGCGACAAACGCAAACACTAACAATTTTATGATTAATCCTTGCAGCGTACTGTCACTTTGAATAAGCGGGGTATCTACAAATGGATTGGTTTGAAAATTGTCGCGAGGAGAAAAATCGTTCATGGTCTATTATTCTACTACTTTAAGAGAATATCGTTGTTCGGTTCGAGCCGCCATAACGTTTACCAGTGTTCGAAGAGCAGAAATGTTTTTCCCAGCTCGACCAATAAGTCGTCCCATGTCGGCTTCAGCTACTGAAATGATAATTAAATTTCCTCGGTCATCAACTGATTCAGTGATGCTTACCGCGTCTTTGTCTTCACACAAAGATAAAACTAAGTATTCAACAAAATCTCGAATATTTGTATTCATGGTTTATTATTTTAAAAACTAAATAAGTGAACGCGTAGATTTATTCTTCGGTTTTTTCAGCCGGTTTCTTTTCTACGGTTGGTCGTTGTTTGATAAATTTTTCAGCGGCTTTTACCCCGTTTTTTACCAATAACCGAGCCACAGTTTGAGAAGGATGTGCGCCGTTTTTGATGAACGTTTCTACTTTTTCCTTATCAAATACAAATTCTCCTTTTCCGTTTTCAGTCAATGGATTGTAGTATCCAAGAGAAGTTATGTATTTTTTTTGTACTGCTCGGCTTTTTTCTGCCGCTACTAGCCGAAAGAAGGCTTGTTTTTTTCTTCCGAATCTTGCAAGACGAATTACTAACATAGGTATATATTCTACTAAGAAATCACGGCTGATAGTAGAAAAAACCTTGCTTTTGTCAAATTAATTTCTCGTGCCTTAAATTTGTTTTCAAAAATAAATAATTCGGGTTATACTGTCTGTAGAATATTATGTTGAAATTTGATTCGGTTTCGTTTGTTGTACAAGGAAAAAAAATATTAGATACTTTGTCTTTTGAAGTATTACCGCAAGAAGTCGTGGCCATTCTCGGGCCGTCTGGGGCTGGTAAATCTACTATTTTTCGATTATTAACCGCGGAACGAAAACCAACCGAAGGCGCTATATTTCTGGATGCTTTGGCTATTAATGATTTGTCTTGGTTGAGCGTTCAAGAATACCGAAGGCAAATTGGGGTGGTGTATCAAGACTTTAAACTATTAGCGCACAAAACTGTATACCAAAATGTGGCGTACGCGTTAGAAGTTTGTGGAGAAGAATCGTTGATAGATAAAGTGGTTCCTAATGTACTAAAACGAGTCGGGCTGTGGGATTTGCGAGCGGCGTTCCCCGAAAATCTGTCTGGCGGAGAATCGCAACGGGTGGCCATTGCTCGGGCATTGGTACATAATCCTAAAATATTGATTGCTGATGAAGCGACCGGAAACCTTGATCCAAAAAATTCCCGCGAAATAGCGGAACTTTTTCGCTATTTAAACCAAGAAATTGGGTTAACTATTTTGTTTTCAACGCATGACCCTGTGTTGGTGGAGAATCTCTCCCCAAGAGTTATTCGTATTGATGACGGGAAGATTTCTTTCGACCAAAAAAACTGTGATCGTGCCACCGCTTTTGCGGGGATGATATAGTAAACTATTCAGTCGTGAGAGAGACTAACGACGCGTAGAAGAGTGTTCGTTGTGGAATGGTTGAGAGATAAAATCGGCGTTCTGCGGGAGTTTTTAGTTCGGCAAATTCAGCTTGTGCCCGCGTGAGGTATTTTTTTTGTAAAAGATTTTTTTCTTTTACGTTGTTTTCTGCGTAGGTTTCGAACACTTTTTCTATCACTTGATAGTTATAAAAATGTTTATTTTCTTGTTCGTCTGGGAGGGCAAAAGCCACGCTTTCATTCATGGCTTTTTCCAAAAATATTTTTGTGGCTTTGGCCTCGGTCAACAGTTGTGCGTCGTTGGTGTGTGCTTGTATGATTTCAATAACTTGTGCGAGGGTAATTTGTTCGATATTTACTTTTTTCCCAGTAAAGGCTTGGTTCAAAATCGAATAAATAGTTTTGAATGATTTTTGAGCAGAATGAAGTTCGGCTTGTCCGATGGTTCGTTGTTTTTGCTCGTTAATAGTATGAATTCCGTTTAGAATTTTGGTTTGACTAATCAATAATTTTGCTCGAATTTTATTTAACAGTGATTCCGTCAAAATATCAGTTTTGCTTGGATTTGTATTGGTAAGATTCGAATCAGTGGTTAATTTTATGGTTTCTCCAGAGGTCAAACGTATTGAGCGATCGAGCCAATCAGAAATTTCTAATTGATTTTTTACGGCTGTGACTTTTGTTTCTCCGGTTGGCGTAACCGAAATGATGCCTTTTCCATTTTGCGCCGAGATTTTCCCTCGTTTGGTAGCAATTTCAGCTTGTTTTTTGATTTGATTTTCTAAAGTTCCTTCTGATAGAAATATTTTATCTTTATCCATAATTCGGACTTCCGTATGAGCAAGGGCTTCAGATTCGATAGCTTGGTTGTTGAGCTTGATATTGGCTTGTGCGCTGCTGGCTACTTGAACAATGTCGCCGACTTTTAATTTGGTTGTGTCGCGAATAATTCGTGTTTTTCCGTCTCGAGTTAATTCGACTAGTCCAAACGTTGGTTTGATTTCTCCGGCGTATGATTCACTTTGGAACAATGAAAACAAAGCTCCGAATACTAAAAACACTGCCAATGCTGATTTAATCTGGAACGAAAATTTCCCCAATAAAAACATTTTCCACCAAGGCATATGCGTGGCAGAAAGCGTTGATAAACATAAGTTTTTGAGGGTCGTTTTATGGGTAGCATTTCCAGTACGTGTGGCACGCTGGAAAATAGTTTTCAAAAGTATTTCTAGGTCGTGAAAGCTCATCTGTTTATTACAACGACGGAGAGGGAGAAAATGTTACAATTTTTTTGGAGTTTTTAGAGAAAAACGGACAATTCCAAAAGTCCGGCCCCGATGAGAGACACAAGAACCGTTGGTATGATTAATTTTTTTACGAATGATTTTGAACCAATAAGGCTGGCATAAAATATTTTGACCAAGGTGTTGACAAATAAGGCCAAGAAAATGGCGATTTCGGAAACTGGTTGCGTGAGCTCACCGTTGTTTGCCGATTCGACACTAGATAACACGATGGCGTCGACATCAACCAACCCAGAAAGAGCTGCTGCAGCGTAAACTCCTTGGTTTCCTAAGAATTTTTTAGCAAAGTGTAAAGCCAGTAAAACAACGACAAATAAGAGTCCAAATTTCAACGCGGGTAAAAGTTCAAACGGGCTGCTGAGTTCAGGTTTTTTGTTTGGTTTTGAATCTTTCATACCGCGGAAAAACATCCAAGCGAATCCAAAACTTCCGAGCGCCATTCCTGTTGGAACGAGGAGGAACCAGTTTTGGAAATTTGATCCTCCTACAGCGAGAATTTCTATGAGGACGCGGATTTGCATAGTTCCTAATGCAAGAAATATTCCACTGGCTAAGAGATTAAGTTTCCGGCTCCGCACCGATTGTTCGGCTAATGACGCACACACAGCCGTGCTTGAGACCAGAGCCCCTAAGAATGACGACAATAATACGCCCCCTTTGGAAGATAAATATTTGGTCAAGAAATATCCTAAGAATCCGAGTCCAGAGATTAAAATAACGAGTAACCAAATTTTAAATGGAACAAAAATCCCCCAGGGGTCGATAGCCGTTTGTGGTAAAAATGGTAATACCGCTCCAGAGAAAACGAGTAATTGTAGGGCTCCTTTTACTTCCTGTTCGGTCAATGTGTAGACAAAATTATGAATCGAGGTTTTGAATTCTCCCATAATTCCGAGGAGAATTGTTAGCAGAATGGCTAACGTGCTTTGTCCAATTCCGGCTAGAACTCCAATCCAAAAAATAATCAAAGCCGAAATTTCCCTGGTCAATCCTTTGTGCTTAAAAGTAACAACGTCATGGGCGTATGAAATAGCCACAAATAAGGTGAGGGCGCCAAACGTGAAAAGTGGCAGTTGTGGGAGCGTCGGAAATAAGACTGAGACGGTTCCAAGCACCGCAAATAAAATACTGGTACGGACCCCCATAAATCCTTTTTTTTCAGAGTTTTTCTGGTTTAGTTCTCGTCGGATTCCTAAAAAACATCCAAGTCCGAGTGATAATAATAAGTTCTCAATTGGAAGCGATGTAAATATTTCCATTTCGGAGTTTATTATGCCAAAAAAATAGCAAAAAAACGAATTTCAGACTTGATTTAGGCTTGAATATTGATTAATTTTGTGGTACAATAATCAGATGAAATTTATTCGACAAGATTTGGAGGCAAAAAATACACGATGGTTGTGGAAAGAATCCGTAGACGAGTACGCGGATGTAGTGGCAGAAAAAGTTAAAAATCCGGTTGAAAACCTTGCTCAAGAAAATAGAGAGGATGTTGAGTCGGTGTTGAATAACGAAAAACCCAAAAACTTGTTTCGGCGGATGTGGGAGAAAACAAAAAAGTTTTTTAAGCATAAAATTTTAGGCGTTACAGAGGTTAACTATGAAAAGATAGATTCGGCGAGCGAAGGAGAAGAAGTTTTAAAAAACAGAAGTACGGGCGAAATTAAATCTCAATTTTTGTATAAAACGAATGATATTTTTGAGTTTTTGATGGCGTTTGAAACATGTGCCAAGCGGAGTGATATTGCCTTGAGAGATCGTTATTTACTGCAAACAGTTAATCGTTTAGCTGGACAGGAAATATTTGCTGATAATGACTGGCAAAACTTGTCGGATAATGAGTTGGAAAAGAAGTTTTATAATTGGGTAAAAAATACACCTGAGTTGGGAGAGGCGAAGGCGGAATTGTGGAAACAGAATTTTTTAGCGGATAATATGGCGGCGGCTGATGGTGATTATTTTGAATATGTAGACAAAAATCTTGGGAGTCCAGAAGAATTTTCATCGATTGTTTCAGAGTCTTTGGCTGATTTTGCTTCGCCTGAATCAGATGCTGAGACTTTGTCTCGAATAGATAAAGGATTTGTTATGGCTCATTTACGACTAACATTAAAACGACGAAAACTAAACAATGGTTTGGATGGAGATTTTGTATTACAATCTCTAATTTATGGGGCGGCTATTGGATTTATTTCGAAGGCTGATTTGGTGCGAATGAATAAAGAGTTCGGCGAATCAATGCCGCTTTTGAATGTGTTTGCGAATGCGAGTTTTGAAGAGTTTAAACAATGGGCGACTGATTTAAATAGTGGTAAAGTGCCTGTTACGGCTAAAGAGTTTACTGAAATTAACCCGAAAAATTGGCAAAAATTGTACTTTGAACAATGGTCGCAGTCGGAACATTTTGATACAGCGTTTAATGAGTCTTTTGTGCCGAATATTATGAAGGCAGACTATAAAGATATGTCTCTATGGGCTCATAAACTAAGTCATGAACAGTTAAATGCACTTTTGCAAGCAACTTCGGACAGTAAAGAAAAATTAGCATTTATGGGTTGGGAGGAATTATTAAAAGGATTTGTTGTCAGTTTAGAACAACCAAATATCAAAAGTGAAAGTTTATTGAAAAACGCTTTGTTATTAACCGAAACGTTGACAGGAAATTATACGCCTGAACGAAGTAATACTGTTAAGCTGGAGGAAATTTCTCCGAAAATGGCTGAATACCGAGACAAAATCCATGCAATGGTCAAAGAAGTAGATGAAACGTTGAATTTTGATGATAAAGAAGCCGTTAAAAACTTTATCGAAAGTGGGCAGGTTGAAGGTTCTGATAAAAAAGAAGAGAATAAACCTCAGGTGGTTGAAATGGAAACAAGTCCAGAAAATACGGAAGAAAAATTGGCGGCATAAACTCGCGTCTGTCATTGCGAGGAGCGTGAGCGACGCGGCAATCTGATTAGCATATAAATTGGGGGACAAAGAAAGATAAAACTCGTTTTCTCATTCGCTAAAAATATTTTTTTAAATAGTTTAAAAGCGATGACAAAAAATTATGAATTACAAGCTAAGTGCGGAAAAGCACGAGCCGGAGTATTAAAAACCAGACGAGGCGAAGTACAAACTCCGTTTTTTATGAGTGTGGCTACCCGAGCGACCATTAAAGGAGGCGTTGATATGCAAGATTTAGAAGCGATTCAAGCGCCCGTGGTGTTGTGTAATACGTATCATTTGCATTTGAGACCAGGATCGGAAGTGGTGGCTAAGCACGGCGGACTACATGATTTTATGAAATGTGATAAGCCCATGCTTACCGATTCGGGAGGGTTTCAGGTGTTTTCGATTAAACGGAAAAAAATTACCGAAGACGGGGTGTTTTTTAATTCGCACATTGATGGGCAACGGTTTTATCTCGATGCGGAAAAATCAATAGAAATTCAGCATAATTTGGGGGCTGATATGATTATGGCGTTTGATGAGTGTCCGCCGAATGTACCGAATTGGCACAAAATTAGAAAAGCGGTTGAAAAAACAACCGCATGGGCTAAACGGAGTTTAGAGTATCATTGGTCTAAGTTTTCGAAAGATTTGGGTCCAACCGAGCGTCCGCAAATTTTTGGAATTGTGCAAGGGGGAAGTTTTTCCGATTTGCGACAAAAATCGTTAGAAGAAATTACGGCGCTCGATTTTGACGGGTTTGCTCTTGGAGGATTAGCCGTGGGAGAAACGCACGAACAAATGTACAAAGTGTTAGATGAAATGGCGGTGCAGTTGCCCGCCGATAAGCCTCGCTATTTGATGGGCGTAGGAACGCCAGAAAATCTATTAGAAGCCATTGAACGCGGAATAGATATGTTTGACTGTGTGTTACCGGCGCGAAACGCTCGGCACGGAACGGTCTATACCTGGGACGGAAAACTAAAAATTGGAAACGCTCAATACCGAGAAGACATGCGCGTGCTTGATGAAAATTCTGATAGTCCGATTTGCAAGAGAGGTTTTACTCGTTCGTATTTACATCACTTACACCGTGTAGAAGAAGATTTAGCCAAACGATATTTGACAATGCATAATCTCCATTTTTTTCACGATTTGATGCGGGAAGCTCGTAAACATATTGTGGCTGGAGATTACTCGGAATGGAAAAACCAATTGCTTGAAAAGTGGAATGGGAAAGAAATCCAGCCGTAGGCTGGATTTCTTTCTAAAAATCGACAATGGCTCATTTTTCTGCTAGCCTTTGAAAGTAATAAAAAAATACCAAATATGTTGGCAAAACTGCACTCGGTTACATTATTAGGGCTCGAAGGAGAACTTATTGACGTAGAAGTAGATATTCACGGTGGTTTGCCGCGTTTTTCAATTGTGGGATTGGGGGATGCCGCTGTGCAAGAAAGTAAAGAACGAGTAAAGTCGGCCATTAAAAATTCGGGGTTTGCGTTTCCGAATAAACATATTGTGGTCAATTTGGCTCCTGCTAATTTAAAAAAATATGGTCCCCGTTTTGATTTAGCAATTGCGTTAGGAATTTTGCACGCCAGTGGCGAAATCGCGCTGTCGGAGACTTCAAAAAACCAAATATTCGTGGGCGAACTGGGGTTTTCAGGCGAAGTTCGGCCGGTTTCTGGGGTGTTGCCTATTACCTACTTTGCCGCTCAAAACGGGTTTAAAAGTGTGTTTGTTCCGCAAGCGAATGCCAAAGAATCAGCCTTGATTAAATCAATTGAAACTTTTGGGGTGTCAACGTTAAAAGAATTAGTTGAACACGTTACTTGTGGTGAGCAAATTCAACCGACGTTGTATTCGTGGGAGAGTTTGAAAATGGCTGAAAATTCCGACTGTGATATGTGTCATATTAAAGGGAATGAGCACGGGAAACGCGCGCTCGAAATTGCGGCCGCTGGTGGGCACAATATTTTGATGTCTGGTCCGCCAGGGAGCGGAAAATCAATGTTGGCCAAGGCGTTGTCGACTATTTTACCGAAATTGTCGGTTGATGAAGCCCTTGAAATTACTCAAATCTACTCGATTGCGGGCAAAACGAATGAAAAATCACCAGTGTCGATGGTTCGTCCTTTCCGGTCAATTCATCATACCGCCAGTGGCGTCGCTATTATTGGGGGTGGGAATCCACCAAAACCGGGCGAAATCTCGTTGGCTCACCGTGGGGTTTTGTTTTTAGATGAGTTTCCCGAGTTTTCACAAAAAACACTAGAAGTGTTACGACAACCGTTGGAAGACGGTGTAGTAACGGTGTCTCGAGCGAGTGGGAGTTTTGTATTTCCGGCTCAAATGATGTTAGTGGCGGCGATGAACCCAACGCCGTGCGGATACGACGCTGACGATGAACGATGTACTTCTACGGCTTCTGAAATTCTACGTTACCAAAACAAAATATCGGGACCTATTCTAGATCGAATAGATTTGCATATTCAAGTGCCACATATTCCGTTTGAAAAATTGAGCCAAATGGAAGCGGGCGAGTCATCATCGGTGGTGCGTGCCCGAGTTGAATCAGCGCGCGAAATTCAATTACGGCGGTTTGAGGGTTTGGATATTCGTACTAATTCGGAAATGAGTTCGGCGGTGGTAAAAAAGGTGTGTGCGTTGCAACCTGATGCGCAAATGTTGCTCAATGCAGCCGTTGAAACTATGGGGTTAAGTGGTCGTGGGTATTACCGAATTTTAAAATTGGCACGCACCATTGCTGACCTTGATAATTCAGAGAATATTTTAGCCAATCATATTGCGGAAGCGATTCAGTACCGAGAACAGAAGAAATAGAGGCTTGAATTTGTTTTACTCAATAAAAAAATTTCTGAACCTGATTCAGAATCTTCATTTTCTGTTCAAAAAGTAAATTCTTACGATTGCGAGTAGAATGTATTTTAGGCAGATTTTTTTTCTTCGACTTTTTCTGGTTCAGGTGGATTGCTTATTTCTGGGAATGGAACTAATTTGGGGCGTCCTTTCTTGTCAAAAATCTCCACTTGTGTATCGAATGATTTTACATATGATTGGTTTTCTTTTCGAGCCTGTTTTAATAGTTTTCTGAGTTTTTTTCGTTCTTTTCGGTTTTTAAAATACCAGAAAGGTTTTTTAAGGGTTTCTCCAAGTCTTTTCCACCAGGGCACTTTGGGGTATTTGATTCCCATTAATTCAATGTCTTCTAATGTCCATCCTTCTTGGAGCATTCGCTCGTGCATTCCCGATAAATGGGCTTCTCCATAGTTTGCGTGAATTGTTTGGTGTTCATTTGGGTCGGTTTTACTAATTGTTGACACGGCAATATTATTTCGTTCTTCTAATATGGTCTCCTCATATACCATTTGTATGTGTAAATTCGGGTCGGTGAACCGTAATATTTGATTATTTAGCCAGTCAATTTTTGTATATTCTCCGTTTTTTTGCCAAATATATTTTAGTGGGTAGAGATAAGTTTCTTTTATTATTTGTAAATTTGAAATAAGTTTGTCTTGGTATTTTCCGGGTTTGGAGTTGTTTACTCCAATTACATATAAATTTATTTGGTTTATACTTTCTGATAAAGCTTCTTTTAATTCATTTCCTTCTAAATTTGCTGTTTTTTCAATGTTTTCACTTGAAAATTGGTCAGGTAATTCTTCTTTTCCCCAAAACATATCTTCTACCATTTCTGCTTTGTTGCCTTTTTGGACACTAAGGTATAATGAATGGTTTTGTTGGTGTTGGAAATGATTTTCATACGAGTCTGTAATCTTCGATTGAGTTTGGAATATTTCAAATTCGGTAGGGCTTAATCGTTTTTTAAGGGTCTCATTTATCTGTTTTTCTGATGTGTCTGAAATTATGTCATTTGCTGTGGCAAATACATAATCGTTTTGATCCTTGTATGGATTATTATTCGAGATGTTTATAAGTGATTTCGTGTTTAATTTTTTATCTTCTATTCCCTCTTGAATGGCTAAATCGGCTTGGTTTTTTTCTTGTTCAATCTGTACGAACATTTCTTCGGTTCCAGTGTGAATAGTTCCTTGTATGTCTGCTATTTGTTCTTTATTATCTATTTTTCGTTTATACTTCGGTTTGGCTAAAAATCGCAAAGCCTTGTGTTTGTTTCCGAGTTTTTGTAGTTTGTTTCGTATTGATAATCTTAATTCATCAAGCTTCTCTCCAAATTCTGCCGAAATTTTATTAAAACTCTCAAACTCTTCAGGAGTGAGTTCTTCTTTGAGAGATATTGTTGGTAAAACCGTTTTTCTCATTCGTCTTATTCTACCTGTTTTTGCTTGAAAAGTCAATTGCTAATCAGTCGTAAAAATGCATAATATGGCGTGATGATAGGTTTTTTAAAAGGGACCGTTTTACGAGCCAGTGAGAAAGAAATTTTACTCGAAACTCCGACTGGGGTTGGGTATGTTGTTTTTCCAGCGGGAAGCTTGTTAGCGAAGGCCAAGAAAGGCGAAATTTTGTCGGCGGAAGTGGTTACTATTGTGCGCGAACAAGAAATTTCGTTGTACGGATTTGGTGATTTGGATGAAAAAAAATTATTTGAAAAACTTATTTCGGTATCAGGAATTGGGCCGAAAACAGCCCTTGGAATGGTAAGCACGCCGGTTGATCAGTTTATGAATTCAGTTGAGCAAGGTGATGTGGCGTTTTTGACGAAAATGCCTGGCATTGGAAAGAAAACCGCGGAACGACTGATTGTTGAGTTGCGTGGAAAGATTGATTTAAGTCCAGAATTAGCTAAAGGAAGTAGTCTTACGGCGTCTAAATCAGAAGCGATTGCGGCGTTGGAAAGTTTGGGGTACGATCGACGGTCGGTTACGGAGTTTTTGAGTAAAGCCCCAACTGGATTGACGACCGAAGAATACGTGAAAAAATATTTATCTGCTTCGTTCTAATTTGGCACGAATTGGCTTTTAAAAAAAATATAAAATTTTAGTATCTATTTGATGGGATATATGTTTTCTCGGCGGATAAAGATAGTGCGATGGTTTTTCATTGCGGTGTTCGTTTTGTTCGTTGGGCGTTTGTTTCAATTGCAAATTTTAGATCACGAATATTATTTAGAATCGGCTAATGCGCAGCAAATCCGAAAATCAGTCTTAAATGCTCGGCGAGGGAAAATTTTGGTGCGAAAAGATCGGTTTTCGAAAGATACCACTGCGTTGGCAACGAATAATACATTGCAAAAATTGTTTATTGATCCGTTGATTTTAAATTACCCTGAGTACGACCCGAGTGCCGAAAATCCGTTGGATAATAGTAAACGGGGAAATCCAGAATTAGTGGCTAAGTTATTGGCTCCGATTTTGATAAACGCGCATTGTCAGGAAATTGATGGTTGTAAGGTTGAGTTTGATGAGACAAAATGGAGTGAAGCACAAAAAAAAGCTATTTCGTTGTATGAAGACGCTTTGCGAAAAGAATTTACGCAAATTTTTCGAAACCGAATTGTGTTAGAAACAGACCTTTCTTTGTCTCGACAAAAAGATATTGAAGATTTGCATTTAGGGGGCGTTCGGATTGAAAATGCGGCGTTGGCGGTGTATCCACTCGAAATTACGAATGCACCCCAGGTAGCTGAAAAATTAGCCCCGTTGCTCGGGAAAAATTCAGACGAAATTTTGCCATACTTAGAAAAACGCTACCGTCGGTACAAAGAAATTACCGATAAAATTGTACCGAGTATTTCAGAAGAAATCTTGAAACTCAAAAAAAGCAAAAAATACCGAAAATTATTATACGGAGTGCAATTGCAAGATGAGTATTGGCGGTTTTATCCAGAACGAAAGTTGGGTGCCCAAATCTTAGGATTTGTTGACTCGAAGGGGAATGGGCAATACGGTATGGAAAGCTATTTTGATGAGATTTTACGAGGAAAAGAAGGGAGTATTTCTGGAGCCACGAATACTCGAGGACAAGGAATTATTCGGGGAGGATTTGGAATTAAAAAAGCCGAAGATGGAGCAAACATTGTTTTGTCTATCGACCGAGTGCTGCAGTCAAAGGTTGAAGAAATTTTGGAGCAAGATTTAGAAGATTTTCAGGCTGATTTTGGGCAAGTGATTGTGTTGCAACCCCAAACAGGTCGTATTTTAGCCATGGCGAACGCGCCTACGTTTGATCCGAATGAATTTGGAGAAGTGTACAGTCGATACGAGATTCCAGCCGAGCAAGAAGCCATTGATCGAAATGAAGAACCGTTAGAAAACGGGGAAAAAAACGAGTTTAACCAACGGATTCCCACGGTCCGAATAGAAAACAGATTTTTCCGATATTTTAATACGTGGGGTGCGGAAGTGTTTCGGAATAAAATTATTACCGATGAATACGAACCGGGGTCGGTGATTAAAGCGATTACGTTTGCCGCGGCGTTGAATGCCAACGAGATTGAGCCTGAAACAACATATAAAGATACGGGACCTATTAAATTAGGGAAATTTCAAATTCGTAATTCAGATGGAGTATATGCGGGAGTAACGAGTATGATTGAAGTGTTGGATCGGTCTCTTAACACGGGGATTGCGTTTATTACTCGTAAAATGGGGGTAAAACTTATGTACGAAGCCTTGAAAAACTTTGGGTTTGGTTCGTTTACCGATGTGGATTTTGGTGGTGAAGCAAAAGGTCGGTTAGAAGACGCTTCAAAATGGGTGGAATCAGAATTGATTACGCGTGGATTTGGACAAGGGTTCACGGCGACGCCTTTGCAAGTGGCGCTTTCGTTTGGGGCGTTGGCCAATGGTGGGTACTTGATGAAACCGATTTTGGTAGACGAGATTCAATATTCAAACGGAACGACAAAACAGAATCAGCCTGAGCGTGTTCGGCGGGTGATATCAGAAGAAACATCGCGAAAAATTCGTTCAATGATGTATTCAACCGTGCGACGAGGAACGGGTCGTGGGGCTCGCATTGCTGGATATTCGATTTTAGGAAAAACAGGGACGTCGCAAACGTATAAAAACGGAAAAGCGTTGACGGGCGTAGGCACCACCATTGCGACGTTTGCAGGGATGGCTCCGATTGATGACCCACAATTTGTTATTTTGGTAAAATATGACTACCCGAAAAAATCTCAGTGGGGATCAGAAACCGCTACTAGAACGTTTCGAAAAGTTGCTCGCTTCTTGTTTGACTATCTGGCTATTCCGCCTGATCGGTAGACGGAAATTTCCACGTAATTGGGTCGCCAACTTTCCCTGTAAATTCATGTGCATTAACTTCTAGTACGTATTGGGCTTTTTGTTTTGGGGTAAAGGTTGGACAACTTTCTGTGGTGCAAGGGGGAACCGTTTGAATATCAACCACGGTTTTGTCTTGTGAAATCCACACAATGTCTAATGGTATGTGGGTGTTTTTCATCCAAAATCCATATAAATCTTCGGTCTCAAATATAAATAACATGCCGTGATTTTTAGGAAGATTTGTCCGATGCATGAGCCCTTGAGTTCGTTGTTGTGGGGTGGTAGCAACTTCTACTTCAAAGTTTTGCGTTTGGGTTTTGATAACGGTGGTTGGAAGCACAGTTTGGCAGCTCATGAGACAAAAACAAAAAAGAATAAAAAGGATTTTTTTCATCAAATGTATCATAGCGGAAAAGTGTGAAAAAATTAAAATAATGTCATAAAAACTTGACTTTTCACGAAAATCAGAGACAATTTTTAGCGAAATAGTGATGATTTATTAGAAATCATCACTTGTTTTTGTAGATAAAGTTGTTATTTCAAGCAGCGTTTGTCCTACGTTTTCCTTTGCGTATTTCCTAATTTATTTTCCATGCAGAGTCAATTACAAGCGGCCATAAATCAAATTTGTGCCGAAAAAAACATTGAACAATCAGTGGTTGTTCAAGCTATTGAGAGTGCCATTGCCCTGGCCTACAAAAAAGATTTTGGGCGTCCAACTCAAAACATAAAAGTTCATATGGGTGATTCTATTGCCGATATTCGAATTTTTGAAATCCGAACGGTAGTAGAAAAAGTGGTCGATTTTGACACTGAAATTTCTTTAAAAGAAGCCCAACTTATTCGTCCAGATGTAGAAGTAGGGGGAACGGTTTATGTTCCAGTGGAATTACACGAAAATTTTGGACGTATTGCCGCTCAAACGGCCAAACAAGTGTTGACTCAGCAAATTCAAGAAGCAGAACGATCAATGTTACACGAAAAATTCACCAATAAAGTTGGAGAATTGTTAACCGCTCGAGTACAAAAAGTAGATCGAGATTCAGTTTTGGTGGAAATTGAAGGCGTAACAACGTTGTTGTACAACAAACAACAAATCCGAGGAGAAAAATATTTTACTGGGCAACGAATTAAAGTGTATTTAGAATCAGTAGGACAATCTTCAAAAGGACCACAATTAAAAATTACCCGAAGCAGTAAACGGTTTATTGAGGCTTTATTTGAAGCTGAAATTCCAGAAATGCGACAAGAATTGGTTTACATTGCTCGTATTGCTCGAGAAGCGGGGGTTCGATGTAAAATCGCCGTGGCTTCTGACGAACAAGGGGTAGATCCAGTTGGAGCGTTTGTAGGACAACGAGGATCTCGGATTAAAGCCGTTATGGAAGAAGTGGGAGAAGAACGACTCGACATTATTCAATTTTCAGAAGATCCAAAAAAATTCTTGTTGGCGGCTTTGGCTCCAGCGAAAATTTCGAAAGTAGAATTTTACAAAGGCGAAAAAGGCGAAGATCGAGTAAAAATCTTTGTGCGAGAAGAAGAACGAGCGATGGCAATTGGTCGAAAAGGACAAAACGTACGAATTGCTGGGCAACTAGTTGGAATGCAAATTGATGTGTTGACATTCGACGGACCTGAAGAAGAAGACGAATCAATCGTAAAAGCACCAGAACCAAAACAAAAGAAAGAAAAACGAGAAGTGAATGAAAAAGTAACAATTGATCAATTAGATGGCGTAAATCCAGAAGTGGTAGCAACTTTGATGGAAATTGGATTATCACAAATTAAGCAATTTGAAGGGTTGAAAGCGGATGAATTGGCTGAAATTGGTATTTCAGTAGAAGAAGCGCAAACCGTAGTTGATGCCGTAGCGAAATATTTGAAACAATTGTAAAAACGAAAACAATACGAAAAGGAATAAAAAAACCATGAACTGTTCATGGTTTTTTTGTACTAGGAAATATTAATTTAAAGTTTTAATCTCCTGAATAACCATAATGGTATTGTTTGCTATTGTGATTATAACCTCTTTTTGTATTTAGTTTGTGTGTGCTATGAACTTGTTTGGATAAAGCTGTGATGATATCTTGTATTCTTGGGAGTATTTTTTTGTTATCTTTAAATGAAGTGAGCCATTTCAAAATTGCTGCATCAGTTGCCCATGGATAAAGTTCATAAAGGTGGTTAATAGCATCATTTGTTTGAGAGTATTCGTTGTTACATGCGATACAGCGAGGGAAGTGTTTAGGGAATTTATTTTGTTTAATTTCGGCATCTACTTTCCGTTGAGTAAATTCAGTTTCTTTTGAAACTACTGTCTGTCTGTCTGTCCCTTCTTTTGATTGCAATGTGTCTGCGGATGGAAACTCCTTTGTCATTTGATTCGTTAATAATGTTAATAAATACGAGAATGTATTTTAATTTAAATTAATGAAAAAGTCAATAGGTTATATACAAAAAACCACTCCTTTGAGTGGTTGATGTTTGGTTCTTATTTTTTTTCTTTTACTGTTTTGGGCGCATGGTTGGAAACAACACCACGTCTCGTAAGTTTGGTTGTCCGGTAAAAATGGCCATTAGACGGTCAATTCCAAATCCAGACCCCGTCATTGGTGGGAATCCGTGCTCCATAGCTTTTAAGAAAACTTCATCAATTGGCATCGCTTCATCGTCTCCCGCTTCGCGGGCTGCGGCTTGGGCTTCAAGTAATTTTCGTTGTACTTGTGGATCAATGAGTTCTCCGTACGAGTTGACAATTTCCCAACCATTTACTACCAGTTGGAAGCAGCTAGCGGTTCCGTCCCCATTGGGACGTGCGAGTGGTTTTAGGTCTTCTGGGTAGTCAAACACAAACGTTGGTTGGATGAGTTTTCCGCGGGCGGTTTTTTTGTAAATATCGTCTAGCAGGTTAGCTCGTCCTACGCCTTCAATTTTTTCTACGCCGACTTCTTTGGCTTTGGCTACTACTACTTCGTCGCTGGCCGCAAACATATCAATGTTGGCGTATTCTTTTAGTAAATCTGGGAATCTGGCTTCCGCAAACTTTCCACCAAAATTGATTTCGGTTTCGTTTCCGTCGGCATCTACTACTGTGAATATTTCTTTTCGGAAAACTTTTTGGCAGAACCGATGGAAAAGTTCTTCCGTCCATTGTTTGTTGGTTTCCAAATCTTGGTACGCGGCATACCATTCACACATGGTAAATTCTTGTAAATGTGAAGGATCTGATCCTTCATTTCGGAAATTTTTTCCGATTTCAAAAATTCGTTCAAATCCACCTCCGATGGCTCGTTTGAGATCCAACTCTAACGAAATCCGTAATACAAAATTGTGGTCTAATGCATTGTGGTGGGTTTCAAACACTTTAGCCATGGCTCCTCCGGCTTGGGGTTGCAAAATGGCGGTTTCTACTTCATAAAAATCTTTTTCTTCAAAGAAATGTCGTACTTCTTGTATTAATTTTGATCGTAATTTGAATCGTTCAAACGTTTCTTTATTAGAAACTAAGTCGAGATTTCGTTCGCGGTAACACATTTCGGTGTCAGAAACCCCCGCCCATTTTTCAGGGAGTGGGCGTAACGCTTTGCTGAGTGGCGTAATCGTTTTAGCCATCAACGTTGGTTCACCGTGTTTCGTAAAAAAGAGCTCTCCACTAAATCCACAAAAATCTCCTAAATCAATCATTTTTAAGAATGATTTAAACTCGTCTCCAATAATTTTTTGTGATAAACATATTTGGAAATCTCCGCCGGTATCGTTAATACGAAGGAAGGCGAGTTTTCCCATGGCTCGTTTATTGGTAATTCTTCCACATAAGGATAATTCCTCTGAAGGAATGTCATTCATAATAATGGTGGCATCACGAAGAGTCGCTTTTTCGTCTTCGGATTTCTTTTTTGCTTCTTGGGAAGTGTGCGTTCGGTCGAATTTGTTGGCGTATCCAGCAAATCCTTTTTCTTCCCAAAGGTTTATTTTTTGTTTTCTTTCGGTTATAAATCGATTTTCTTCTGACATGATAGGTGTTTTTTTATCAAAAATTCAGGCAAATTATAGGAGAAATAGAAATTAAACAAAGTTTTTTTTCGATTGAAAGTAAGGGTTTAAGCGACTTCGTAAGATTGGAGGAAAAAAAAGCAAAAAAAGGGTTGACGAAAGATTAAATTTCTATAGAGTCTCACTCGCGCTGGAGGAGGCGCCCAACAGAACTCCTTCAAAAGTTCTTTTTCATTTCGAACGCAACAAACAGCAAAAATAATTTGTTTATTTCTTTTTGAAATTTTTTTTACGTTGTATCGATGCTGGCCACTAAGTGGTTTCAGGTACGATCAACTTTTATATGAGTCAGTCTTAGTTACACATAAGACAATGATTCTTCTTTACGAAGAGTTTGATCCTGGCTCAGGATGAACGCTGGCGGTGCGCCTAACACATGCAAGTCGAGCGAGATTGATTTTGAGTTTACTTAGAATCTTGACAGCGGCGGACGAGTGAGTAACACGTAAGAACTTGCCCTATACTCAGGGACAACCGGCCGAAAGGTCGGCTAATACCGGATGGTCTCGAAAGAGTAAAGCTACGGCGGTATAGGAGAGGCTTGCGGTTTATCAGCTAGTTGGTAAGGTAATGGCTTACCAAGGCTATGACGAATACCTGGTGTGAGAGCATGACCAGGCACGATGGGACTGAGACACGGCCCATACTCCTACGGGAGGCAGCAGTGAGGAATCTTCCGCAATGGGCGAAAGCCTGACGGAGCGACACCGCGTGGTGGATGACACCCTTCGGGGCGTAAACACCTTTTCTGAGAGAGGAAAATCTGACGTTATCTCAGGAATAAGGACCGGCTAATTACGTGCCAGCAGCCGCGGTAATACGTAAGGTCCAAGCGTTATCCGGAATTATTGGGCGTAAAGCGTCCGCAGGTGGTTTGTTAAGTTGATTATGAAATACCGGAGCTTAACTTCGGTGCTGTAGTCAAAACTGGCAAACTAGAGGAATGGAGAGGTCTGTGGAATTCTACAAGTAGGGGTAAAATCCGTAGATATGTAGAGGAACACCAAAAGCGAAGGCAGCAGACTGGACATTTCCTGACACTCATGGACGAAAGCGTGGGGAGCGAAAGGGATTAGATACCCCTGTAGTCCACGCCGTAAACGATGTATGCTCGGTGTAGGGACCCTTGACTTGGTCTCTGTGCCTAAGGTAACCCGATAAGCATACCGCCTGTGTAGTACGATCGCAAGATTAAAACACAAAGGAATAGACGGGGACCCACACAAGCGGTGGATCGCGGGGTTTAATTCGTCAATAAGCGGATAACCTTACCCAGACTTGACATCCTAGTCGTACCTTCTAGAAATAGAGGGGTCAATTCGGTTGGACTAGTGACAGGCGCTGCATGGTTGTCGTCAGCTCGTGCCTTGAGGTGTGCGGTTAATTCCGTGAACGAGCGCAACCCTCGTCGTATGTTATATTTTCATGCGAGACTGCCTGGTATAACCGGGAGGAAGGAGAGGATGACGTCAAATCAGCATGGCCCTTATGTCTGGGGCTACACCCACGATACAATGGCAAGTACAAACTGAAGCAATACGGCGACGTGGAGCAAATCGGAAAAAGCTTGTCTCAGTTCGGATTGAAGTCTGCAACTCGACTTCATGAAGTTGGAATCGCTAGTAAACGTGTATCAGTCATGGCACGTTGAATATGTTCCTGGGTCTTGTACTCACCGCCCGTCAAGGCATGGAAGCTGGGGGCGCCCAAAGTCTGCATAGTAATTGTGGCCTAAGGTGAAACCAGTAACTGGGCTTAAGTCGTAACAAGGTATCCGTACGGGAATGTGCGGATGGAATACCGCCTCGTCCAGAGGCTCTAATGGTAAGCAAGAAAATACTGTTCCACTTGGAACTTTTCTGCGAGAAGAAAGTAAGTTTAATTGAACAAAGTTCTTACTTTTGTAAATTCCACAAAGTCAATCGCGTTCGAAATGAAAGGGAACTGATGTTCCAAATAACTCACATGTGTGAGTTATTTTTTTATTTTATAAAAATAAAGTCTTTCATTCACGACCAACGGGAGTAAATGAAAATATAATACAAATGTGTTTTTTTATTTATAAAAATTTTTCATTCACGGAGCAACGTAAATGATTTAATTTTTTGATTTTTTATGTAGGTCATAAATTTTTAAGATACTATTTTTTGTGTTATAACATATGTATGAAATTACTAAAAGAAACCTTTAGAATTTGGTGGCAAAAACCCGCTGATGCTACTCAGAGAGATACGCATCGGTCAATTACATATTTGGAACTTTTTTACGATTTGGTATATGTAGCGATTATTATTCAGTTATCACACCTCGTGGCCGGACATGTTTCTTGGAATACGATTTTTTCCTACTTGGGAGTTCTTTCGATGATTCTTTGGGCCTGGTTTAATGGAAGTTTGTACTACGAATTACATGGAAACAAAGATATAAAAACTAGGGTCTTTACGTTTTTACAAATGATCAGCTTGGTTGGAATGGGGATATTTATTCCGACCGCCTTTGGAGAGGGGTATCAAGGGTTTGCACTGTCTTATACTATTTTTTTGACGATTCTAACGTTCTTGTGGTGGCGAACGGGCGTGCATGATGTGGATCATAAACCGATTGCGAAGCCGTTTGTATGGTTATTTTGTGGAACCACTTTAGCGTATGCTATCTCTATTTTTACACCATCAGATATTTCTTATTTCTTGTGGTTTTTTTCGGTATTGATATCTCTGAGCTGGACGTTGCTTATTATTGCTCACCCCAATAAAAAGGTAAAAAAAGAACAATTAGAGGCCGTAAAACATATTGGTCCTTCTTTTGTAGAACGCTTTGATTTGTTAACGATTATTATTTTGGGGGAAGGGATTATTTCCTTAATAGAAGGCTCTACTTATATTCATCAATGGACCATGGGGAATATTTTGAATATTATTGGGAGTTTTTTGCTTTTAGCAGGACTTTGGTGGATATTTTTTGATTTTATTGGCGGGAAAATTCCGCAAAAGAATGATATTGCACGTGCCACTTGGGTTGGATTGCATTTTCCATTATTAGCGAGCTTAGGGCTTATTAATACGGGAATACTGAATATATTAGAATATGCCGTAGATTTTTCAGTGTCAGATAAATTGTTAATCATTCTTCCTTTGATAATTTTTCTCCTTTCTTGTGTGGGACTCATTCGGGTCATTGAAATTCCGAACCATATGAGGAGTTTATATAAAAAATTAAACCATTTTTTATATGTTCCTATTTTGTGCTTGTTGGGCATTATTTTTGTGCCATTTGAGAAAACCCTTACGTTGTGTTTAACGGTAGGAACACTTTTGTTTCCCATTGCTTCGACCTTTTTGCTCTGGATACGATGGAAAAATGAAAATGAATAATCTTCAGTAAAACAATTAATTTTAAGTATAAATGTCCGAAATAGATATTTCTGCATAGTGTCCAACATCTTGGAACCTTAATTTGCTCTGAACGAAAATCTTTCGTATACTCATCAAGCATGAAAGAATTTATAACACTCTACGGTTGGAATTTGTTGGGACTGTTTAGTACGACGTTTTTTTTGTCGGTAGGGTATTTTATTTGGAATCGTAAAAAAGAAGTATCTTTGGCGATAGTGCCGTTGGCGTTGTTATTGTTTTTATTGGTGTCGTTAGCGTCGTTTGAGCAAAATATTTCGGTTGGCTTGGGTATTTTTGGGGTATTGTCGTTTATTCGTTTGCGTTCTTCCATTGATTCACTTACCGATACGGTGATGTTATTGATGGCCGTGGTGATTGGGATTTTAGCGGCTCAAGTGCCAAATCCAGTTTGGTTGTTGCTGTCGTATGGAGTGATTTTGTTCGTCTTTTTGGGAATTATTTTGCTGGATACATATGGGTTCGTGGCCGAGCAAAGAACGATGAAAATTACTTTTGATGAACTAATAATACTGAAAAATAAAAAAGAAAAAGAAGATTTTGCAAAACGATTGCAAAAAGAATTTGGGGTTCGGGTTTTGCATTTTGAAGTGCTTACAGTAGACTATTTGCGTGATGCCACCAAAATTGCTGTTACCTACTTGGACCGTTGAGAATTTTAAGCCTGTTGCTTTGCAGGTTTTGGATACTCATACAAAGACAGAGCGAGTTGATTATAAATTTTGTGTGCCAGAGAATTTGTTAGATGAGTTGTTGGATTGTTTACGGTCGCTTGATTTTGCCGTGGTCGATTTAGGAAATGGGGTGACCGTGAATGAATATAAAACGGTGTATTTTGATGATGAACATTATACGAGTTTCCATCATCACCGTTGTGGGAAGTTACCCCGAAAAAAATGGCGGTATCGATTGTACAAAGCCACGGGAGAATCATTTTTAGAAGAAAAAACGAAAACAAAATCGAAAAAAACGATTAAAAAACGTGTTTTAGTTTCAGAAAAAGATGATTTTGCAACTATTTTGCAACAAGAGTTTGATGCAAGTAATTTGCAAAAATCATTGTCGATTCATTATAAACGAGTATCCTTTCTGTCCTCATCAACGAACGTCAAAGTGACCTTAGACCGATTCTTGACGGTAGAACAAACAAAAATTTTGCCGAATTTTTTAATATTAGAAATCAAAGTGCCCAAGAACGGGGGACGAACCTTTTCGATTTTGAAAAAATTCTTACACTCACATCGAATACAAGAAATTTCTTTTTCTAAATATTGCGTTGGACTATGTTACAAATATTCACATTTACCGCGAAACAAATGGAAGCAAGTATTCAAAAAATATATCTATTAGTAGGGGCGTTGTTCGTGAATGTTGTAGGAATTAGTTCAGTTCAAGCCGCATTACCGCAAATTGATTCTAATTTTCAGTTTTATGATACGGAATACTTTTCGTTTCAGTTTAAAAATGATCATTCCGTAAAACGGTTTGAAGATATTTGGTATGTCCAAAATAACAAAACCAAGCAGACTTCATTCGTCTTATTTGAACGCAAAGGAAAAGTGTTTCATGAGCGAGCCTTTGAGTGTGGACGGTTTTTTGACCAAACGGAGTATTGTTATAGTAAAACCGGCCTTGGTTCGGTGGTGAAAAACTTGCAAATAAAAACTCGTTCTCAGGCGTTTGAGCCTTTTGCTTCCAAAGGACGTCAGGCTTTCGCTTTTTTTAATGGGCAAGATGTTCATTTTCCAACCGCAAAAGAAACCAAGATGGTGTCTCGAGCTGAAGCCTTGAAATTTATTTTGAATTGGAATGATCCTGGAAAGAAATATCAGTCGTATGCGGCGGCTTGTTTTGGTGATATCACTCCACAACATCCATACAGCGGTGAAATTTGTTATGCTAAATCACAAGGGCTCGTGAACGGAATTGATGGTAAATTTTATCCTGATTTGGGAATTAATTTGTGGGGATTGCTGAAACTTTTATATCAAAACTCAAAGATAAAAGTTCCTAAGAAATTCTCTGATTGGGCATTGATTGAACCATCGGTTCTAGAAGGGATAAACGAGTATCACTTGGCTTTGCCCATGGTGGCCATGGCGTATCGAAATGGAGTGTTGCGGTCGGAATTAAATCAGTCGTTTTGGCCGAATAAAGTATTAACACAAGCGGAGTTTTTAGATATTGCGTATCGGTTTTGGCGTTGGAAGCATGAAATCGTATTGAAATCCTTTTCGACGGCTTCATATCCATCAGCTCCGACGGTGATTCGAGAAAATAGGTTGATTTCTTACCAAGCAAAACCATATAAAACCGCTGATACACCAAATACAAAGGGACTTGTGCCGCAAAAAGTTTGGTGGTTTCAAACGAGTTTCAATCGTTTGATGGTGTACCGTGTGTCAGCCTCGGGGGTGTATCAGTATTTATGGTCGATGCCGGTGAAAGATTCGGTGAAGCGTGTAAAATTATGGTGGAAGTCCCAGAAATTTACGGGGAAAGTTCAAATTGTTTTGCGTGACGGAACGAGAAAGTGGTACAAAGTAACGCCGAATAAAAAAATGTTGGCCCAGTTGCCACAGCAAAATAATGATGAAGTGAGACAGTTTTTATCGCGGCGTGAGTGGTTGCCGAATTCGGTTCAAAAACCTCAAAATATTAATATTCCGGTGGTGAAAATATTTTTAGAACCCGCTCAGTTTCAAGAAATGTTACAGAATCGTACGACTCGTCAGCGGTATGTGGGGTGGTTAGATTTTCAAGCGGATGAGAAGAGTAAAATTACCCGTTCGATTCGAATAAAAACTCGTGGGAATGGAAGTTTAGGCTACATAAAACCCTCGTTTACCGTTGAGACGTTTAAGGATTTTCCGAAAACCTTTGCGCTTCCCTTTTTGGCAGACGGAAACGAGTTTAAACTTCGAAGTGTGTTGAGCGATGAATCGATGATTCGAGAAAAACTTTGGTATGATGTTTTCCGAAAATTGGGTTTGCCAGCTCCAAATTTCACTACGGTGTTGGTAGAAATAAATGGCCAACCATTTGGGGTGTATCAACTAGTAGAGCCAATTAAAAAGCCGTTTTTCAAGAAACGAAATTTATCGGTTAGTGACTATTTTTACGCGAAGAATAGTGGGTCGGTGTATAACCCCAATTTGACCTGGTTGGGGAATCCAGCCAAAACTTTGTCGCCTTATAAAATTCATGGTGATCGTGTGAAATTCCTTGATTTTATTCGGGGGCTGTCTGACTTAAAAACCGATATGACCGCAGAAATAAATGTGAAACAAGTATTAGACTATGCGTGGTTGACGTATTTTTTGAATGGGTGGGACAGTGTCAGTCGGAATTATTATGTGTATTTTGACAAAACCAAAAATCAGTGGGGCTTGTTTCCGTGGGATGGTGACGAGTCTTTTCAAACTAAAAATTTGACCATAGATTTGGCAAAGTTTGTGTATTATCTGCGAGATACAACGGGAAACTTTAACCAATTGTTTTTGTATGTGTCGCATTTTGCCGCTCCAGAATTAATGGTTCAGCGTGGGGAGCAAATTTTAACGCTTCTAAAGAGTGGTTGGGTGTCAGAACGAATTGATTGGTATCAAAAATCGTTAGGAAAATATTTCGAATACGATAACGCTCTGTGGAATGGAAAGGCTTTAGAGCGAAGAAAATCGGTGTATCGAACAAATGAAGTAATACAAAAACTTCGAAATTTGTGGGAATAGCTAGGAGTTTATCCGTGAATTATTTTTTGATATTCTTTTTCGCAGAGTATTTTTTCTGGTCGATTTGGAGCAAATGTGGTTGCAATGGCTTCACCACTTTTGACACATTTTCGTTGGTATAATTTTCGTTCATTTCGCATTTTCATTCGTTCTTGATATCGGGTATTAGGGCATTTCTTCGGAATAGGGAGATTCATTGTTCGGTAAAAACGGAGCTCGGCTGGTTGAATACGGTAATTTTCTCCAGAAACTTCACAGGCTAGTATTTTCGTACAAATATCATCCGGGGTGTCTTCGATTCGGTTTGGAATCGCGTAATTTTGAGGGAGAAAACTTTTTGTTTTTGGCGACTCCCATTGATAATTACGAGCGATTGCTTCTTCTTTTGTTAATGGAAGATATTCATAAGCGAGACTCTTGTTGTAAGGGAACGTGCTCATCCAAGCTGGGAAGAATTGTC
This sequence comes from bacterium DOLZORAL124_38_8, assembly GCA_002747745.1. Lineage (GTDB taxonomy): Bacteria > Patescibacteriota > Gracilibacteria > UBA4473 > UBA4473 > OLZORAL124-38-8. The sequence goes on along the minus strand of PDQG01000004.1, from coordinate 140,101 downwards.
CCCATTCTCCAGTGGTTTGCATGTGTTCAATTATTTTGGTAACGGTATTCTCATATTCTTCAGGGGAATATTGCTTATTGAAAATGCAGTATTTGTTGTTTCGTAAACCAACGCAACCAAAACAGTTTTGGCAGTTATAGCAAAGTTCAGAATAAAAAACGTTGTTGGAATTAAACACGTAGAGACAAAAATGAACATTGTATGTATTAATGGTTCCTAGAACGCTGTATGATAATTCTGGTTTTAGATACATATTTGAACAATCAAGTAGGTCTTTGACTTCCACTCCAACTTGTACATTTAAGCAATCTTGGCTTTTAGTTACGTCGTAACAATTTAAACAGTTTTGGGAATTGGCAATAAAATCTCCGGTACAGTTTTCGCTGTTTAAAATTTGAGCGTATTTGTACCATCGATTTTTTTGTACGTCTTTAAATAGAGAAAAGCATTTTTCCCAGTGTTCTTTAGAATTCAAGATGGTTTGGATTCGTTTTTCGTATTCATCTTTGCTGAGTTTTTGATTCATAAAAACGTATTGTTGTCCTACTAAATTTGTACTAAGAAAACAATTTTGGCAGTTCTTTATATCGTCGCAGAACCAACAATCGGAACTGTTTTGGGCATTGTAAGTGTATTTACAGTCATAACAGTTTTTTACATTGAAGCATTCGTATAATAATTCGGAATCGTAGCAGTAGGCACTGTCTACCACATTGGTACATTGTTGTAATAGTTTTGAATAATAACAATCTTCACAGTTTTCAGACGAGTTGATAAGGTAACAGTTTTTAGAATAAGCGGTTCCTGTTGTGTATTCGCAATTTTCGTTTTGTTCGTTTACGGTTGAAGCCCGTGGTACCTTTTTTCTGAGCACTTGAAATTGCTCAAAAAAGTTTTTTGAAAAATCAAAATCTGTTCCGTAGTCTAATCCATCCCATGTGTCGCTAAACCATTCGTCTTTGCTCACGATAGTAAAATCTGTGTCGGTTGGGTAGATTGAGATGACATTTTGTTGTGAGAAAGCCGATACATTTCGGTATAAAAACTGTTCGTTTCGGTGGAGTGTTCGAAGTCGCATTCGTTCTTCGGGACAAAGTTTTGGAAGCGGAATTTCAAACGTTTTCCCCGCAAAAGTTGGAGCGATTTTTTTCAAAAAATCTTGTTCGAATTGAGTTACGATAAATTCTTTTCCAGAGACGGGACAAGTTTGTTTCATTAGAGATATTTTCGTAAGTTCTTTTTAAGAATAAATTAAATAGTTTGGTTTATCTAAATTTATAGATTGTTTTCTGTTAGGTTTGCAAGCACTTGTTGGTACAAATTTTTAGGAATGGATTTTCCGTCTTTCGGTAAACATCCGACATTAAAGGTTCCTGCGAATTCTTGTTTATTTTTCGAATGGTTCCAAATTTCTGACAATGATTTTTCTTTTAAATTTCCTTCGACAGCGTTTCCGCCAGGACAACGAAGTACTTTTCCGTCTAATTGAATGTACATACCGGCTGATATTTGGTTGCAAGGGTGTGCTCCTGCATAAGGAGAAATTCCTTCTTGCTTGATTTGTTCTAGAGTTTGTAAGCCCTTCATAATGTTCCATTTGTAGGCTTGCGTGTATAAATGTATGAGTTCGTTTGGAGCGAGTCCTTGTTCGTATTTCTTTGAATTAAAAAGTTTTTCACCGTTTCCAGAAATCATAGTTGGGGTAATGATTGAGTAGATGTTTCGTTCTCTTGCCCAAGTATAGACATCTAATACATCGTTTTTGTTGAATTTTGTAACCGGATTTGTACAAAGGGCAAGTCGAGTAATGATTTCGCCTTTTTCGTTGAATTGTTCGGTGCTATTAAATCCTGCATCGATAAATAATTTTAATGCTTTATTTCGTTTTTTAATGTAATCCAAATGGTTGTTTTGATCTCCTATTAAGATTCGTTGAACATCATCATTGAATGATGCAAATCCGAGCATGATTCGGCAATTCAAATCCTTTAATTTTTGTACTAGTTGTTCTCCATTGTGTAGTCCAAGGTATCCGAATTTATTTTCTATAGCGTTATCATCTCCAATGATGTGTCCTTTGGTAAAAATAAGTGGGGTAATGTTTTTTTCGTGTAAAAATTCTAGAAATTCGATAAATCCTTTGTTTTCAAACATTTCCCCTTTCCCAAGGAATTTTACACTTTTTAATCCAAGTGGAATGGCTTCTTCAATCCATTTTTTCATATTGGAAATGTTTTTTTCACGAATTTCTTTTTGTAATGGCGTTTCGGGTTTATATTTGTTTGGAGTTGGAATTCGAAAACAGTTGGGACATTTGAGCGAACAGTATTGTCCAAAATCGATATCAAGTGTCAGTAGTTTTCCTTTGTTTTCTTGTAGTGTTTGTTGGTCGAATGCCCAACCGTTAATATCGTTTTCATAATTTCGTGGGAAGTTGTCAGGGAAGACGGGGGCTATGGTGTTTCTCAATTCGTTGGTTTTCATTTTTAATTTAAAAAGAAATGTAAAATAATTATGTCAAACTTTCTATTTAATTTCAAACAATTAATTTTCATTGTTTAATTATTTGTTTTTATATTTAATTATTAGTACAATTAAATTGTCGATTTATTTTCGACAACATTTATTTTATTCGAGGAAATGATAGAAGAGGTGTTAAAAAAGATTGGATTATCAGAAAAAGAAATAAAAATTTATTTGGTTTCACTTTCTTTAGGAGTTCAACCAGCTAGTAATATTGCTCGTCGCACCGGAATTAGTCGGTCAAGTGTATACGACATACTAAAGGGGTTGATGAAAAAAGGGTTAGTAAACAAACGAGATAGAGCTGGTGTTACGGTATTTGAAGTGCTTTCTCCAGAAAATTTATTGGTCTTCTTGGAGCAAGAAAAAGAGTCTTTTATTAAGAAAACTGAGACAGAAAAACAATTGGTTGAGAATATTTTACCGTTATTAAAATCAATAGAAATTAAAAGTGAAACCAAGCCCAAGGTAAAGTTTTTTGAAGGAAAAGTTGGGTTACGTCAGGCGTATTTGCAGACACTCAAATGTTCGGAAAAGAAAATAAGAGCCTATGCAAATGCTGAAGAAATGCATAAAGGACTTCCAAATTTTTTCCCAAAGTATTATCAGCATCGGACGAAAGCAAATATTTGGATTGATACTATTTGTCCAGACAATGAAATTTCTGTGCAACGAAAGCAGTTTGATGCAGTGGAAAATCGAGAAATTCGTTTGATTGATGCTCAAAAATTCGATTTTTCTCCTGAAATAAACGTGTTTGACAACAAAATTCTGTATGCGTCGTGGAAAGAACAAATGGCTATTTTGATAGAATCAGAAGAAATTGCAGAATTTCATAAAAAGATGTTCGATTTGTTGTGGGGAAAACTAAAATAATTTTGTGAGAGAAGCATTTCCTTTTGTTTTAAAGTTGGGTATAATTCGCTCGATTTATTTTACTTATATACATTTATGGATTTTTCTCTTCCTGTTGCGGGGGCTTCGTTAACCGAAGCACAAAAAAACTTTTTGCAGGCTTTTACGACTGAGTGTCGGCGTTCGATTGTTAAAATGGTTAAAAATTCTCAATCAGGACACCCCGGTGGGTCGTTGTCAGCACTTGATTTTTTAGCTGCTTTGTATGCATTCCGAGTGTCGGATACAAATGAAAAAGTAATTGTTTCTAATGGACATATTTCGCCAGCCGTGTACTCGGTTTTGGCTGAATGTGGAACGATTGATAAAGAAGACGTAATTAAAAATTTCCGAGAATTTGGATCAAAATTTGAAGGGCACGTTACACGACATGTAGACGGAATTTGGTACGGAACCGGTCCGTTAGGCGCAGGGGTGTCGGCTGCAGCTGGGTTTGCGAAAGCTGAGCAACAAAAAAACTCAAATGAAACGGTGTTTGCCGTAGTAGGAGACGGCGAAATGCAAGAAGGACAAGTCCACGAAATGGCGCTTTGGGCGGCTCAAGAAAAACTTGATAACTTTTGTGTGTATGTCGACTGGAATCGAGTGCAGTTAACCGATTCATTGCAAGACACTTTGTTTATTAATCCAACGACTTTCTTTACAGAAAAAGGATGGGACGTGATTGAAGTTGATGGGCATAATGCTGACGAAATTTGGAACGCGATTCAAGCGAAATCGAATGGGAAACCAAAAGCCATTATTGGAAAAACCATTATGGGATACGGCGTGCCAGGAATGGAAGAAGACGGACAAAATTTGAAACCAACTTGGCATGGACAAGCTCCAAAACCAGATATGGCGGATGAAATGTTGGCTAAATTAGGCGCATTAACGACAGAAGAATTTCATGTCTTGGAAGCGTTTAGAAAAGAGCGAAATTTTGGAAGTGTAAAAAATACGTTTGAAACGGTTGGCGAAAGAAACGATACCATTGATATGGGAACGCCAAGAGTGTATGACGCCGAAACCGTGACGGATTGTCGATCGGCGTATGGAAATGCGTTAGCCGATTTAGCGAAACTTAATAAAACCGTATTGGGATCGACCGCTGATTTGGGGGGCAGTGTAAAAACGCATACCATGTGTAAAGAAACTCCAGAACAACATATCGAGTTTGGAATTTGTGAGCAGAATATGGTTTCGGTGTGTGGTGGTTTGAGTTTGAATGGATTTGTGCCATTTTGTTCAACTTTTGGGGCCTTTATGACGAGCCGAGCGAAAGACCAAGCCCGAGTGAACGATATCAATAATTGTAATGTGAAAATGGTGTCAACGCACTGTGGGTTGAGTGTAGGAGAAGATGGCCCAACACATCAAGCGATTGATGATGCAGGGTCTATGCAAGGGTTGTTGCATACTTACCCACTTGAACCAGCGGATCCGAATCATTGTGATCGACTGGTGCGATATGTGGCTGGTCACTACGGAAACTTTTATGTACGAATGGGACGAGCCAAATTACCAACTCTGTTGGCCGAAGACGGATCAGTGTTTTTCGATGAACATTATCAATACGACTTAGGTCGAACGGATGTTTTGCGAACCGGATCAGATGTGACGATTGTTGCTACTGGGCCAATGGTGCACGAGGCTTTAAAAGCACGAGCGGCCTTTGCTAATCCAGAAAAAGTAGAAATTGTCATCGTGAGTTCGATTAAACAATTTGATAAAACATTGGTAGAATCAATTATGAAAACTGGAAACGTTATCACGATTGAAGATCATAATCCGCTGAATGGATTGGCTTCCGCCGTATCATTATTTGTGATGCAAAACGGTTTGATTGTTGATCAGTTTGCCCCATTGGCTGTGCGAGAATATCAATTATCAGGAACGCCAAACGAACTATATGCTTCGGCTGGAGTAAACGCCGATATAATTGGGAAAGTTTTGACTGAAATGTTTTCAGAAGAGGTTTAATACTGATTTATAAAAACAAAAAAGCACTCTTGGAAATCGGGAGTGTTTTTTTGTGTGGTCCTAATTTTAAAAAAATTGTTTTTTATGTTATAATGATTCGAAATGAATTGGAGAAAAATTTTAAAATTTTGTTTTTGGTCGCTGTTTTTCTTGTTTTTATTAGGCCTTGCGGTGGCGTCTTTTGTATTTGTAAAATTTGATGGCTACAAATATATTCAACTCGGGAAAACCATTTCGCCCAAAACGATGCCGTTTGCCATTGTGTTTGAAGATCGCAACGGCAAAGAGTTTTATCGTTCGTTTGGAAACCAAAACCGAGAATGGGTTAATATTGAATCGGTTCCAGAAACATTAAAAATTGCTACGGTAATGTCGGAAGATAAACGGTTTTACCAGCACCACGGTATTGACCTTTGGGGGATTGCGCGGGCCATGGCGACGAATATTAAAGCGGGGCGAATTATTCAAGGAGGATCGACGATAACACAACAAATTGCCAAGAAAGCGTTTTTATCGGACGAACGGACATTTGAACGGAAAATTAAAGAAATATTTTTGTCGTATGGGATTGAACAAGCGCTGACAAAAGATGAAATTTTAGAGCTCTATTTGAATATTGCACCCTATGGAGCCACGTTGTCTGGAATTAAGAGTTCGGCTGATTTTTATTTTAAAAAATCGGTGTCGGATTTATCTGATGAAGAATCGTTGGTGTTAAGTGTGTTGCCGAAGGATCCGGTTCGACTCTCGCGTCAAACGTTTTTGAGTGAATGGTTTGGGTCGTGTAAAAAATCACGGAAATGCACGATTTTTTCGTCAGATTTTGAACCAAAACGGCTTGATTCGGTTTTGTTGGCCGTAGCAAAGAAACAACAATGGTCAACTGAAAAAATTCTTACTACCTGGCAAGCCATGCGTGGCAAACGTTTGCCACGAAAACAATTTTGGGCGAATAATGATTTTCAGCATTTCCGGTTTTATGTGGTTGATTTTTTGAAAAACCATCATTTAAATTTAGAAAATTTCCCGGGCGGATTGCGTGTTAAAACTACAATTGATACGAAACTGCAAACGGATTTATTGCGTTATTTGCGTTCAGGCGTTTTGCACGAATTAACAGAAAATAATGGTATGAACAATAACGCGGTTCTTTTATTAGAGAACGAATCTCGAGGGCCGTTGGTATGGATTGGTTCTCGTGATTTTTGGGAGGAAACCATTGATGGACAAGTAGATTTGTTACGGAGTTTGCGCCAGACTGGATCAGCTATTAAGCCGTTTGTGTTTACCGCCTTTTTTGAACGCGGGTTTGGTCCGCTCACAAAGATGTGGGATACGCGAGTACGGTTCAGTGGCGATACCAAAATTATTCAAAATTCAGATGGTCTATATCAAGGGGAAATTTTTGCTGGATTATCCTTAGCTCAATCTCGTAATGTGCCAGCCGCACAAGCGTTTTATTTAGCGGGTGGGGAAGTCAAAGTGAAAAAATATCTTGATAATGCGTTTGGTTTAGATATTCGGAAAAATCATCCGCAACATAATTTTGGTTGGTCATTAGCTTTAGGAACCGCGCCTATTGCTATAAAAAATTTGGCCAACGCTTATTCGACTCTGGCAACAGGGGTACGGAGGGAGTTGTGTCCAATTATTTCATTACAAACAATGACCGGAGAACCGTTGCCATCACCGTGTTCCCCTTCAACTCGTCGTTTTGTGTCAGAGGAAGCACGATTTTTTACGCTTTCGTCATTGGCTAATCCGATGAACCGCCCAGAAGGACCATGGCGTGATAATACAACGTTGCCCGGGAAAACCGTGGCGGTAAAAAGTGGGACTTCTTCGAAATCCATTTATGGGTCTTTGTATCCAGTTGATAATTATCTCATTGGGACGAACCCCAATATGACGTTTTTGCTGTGGGGCGGAAATACAAACGGGGCAAATATGGAACAAGGAACGTTTGGTACTACGGCTCTTGGGCCTCATTGGAAGAAAATGCTACAATTTGTGTTTCAGCGGTATCCACATTTAAATGCTGATTTTGTGCCACCGAAAACGGTAATAAAGGTGGGCAACTTTTGGAAGCGGAAAGGAAAACCCGTCAAAAAGTTTCAGCGTATTCCGAGCATGAGTTTCGTAAAATCATCTTTGGAACCGTCAGAAAATGCCTCTGAAAAATCAGGGATAGAACAGTTTTTAGAGTCTGAATTATCAAAAGTTATTCACCCTTAAGGGGTTGAAATTTTACTATCAATACCAGAATAAATACGCCGACTATTCCGAGGGTTATCATTTTTGTGAACCCATGTAAAAAAGCCGCTAACGCCCCTAAAATTGTCGTTATTCCACACAACAAGAGCACACTTTTGGGTTCTCCAAATTTTTGAGCGAGTTGGTGGTGAAAATGGTTTAAATCACCTTTGAAGGGCGATTTTTTATCAATAAAAATTCTTCGTAACATCACAATAATGGTGTCTAAGATTGGAATAGCTAACACGATTAAAGTGGTGGCAATTTTGGCTCCTGAAATAATAGAAAACACAGCTAGTAAAAATCCAAGAGTTTGTGAACCAGTGTCTCCGAGTAATATTCTCCCACGGAAGAAAAATGGGAAGGCGCCTAGGCAAATGCCTGCCAACCAAAAGGTGCTTTTGGTGGCGGTTATTTGGGCTGGGTCAAAAAATAATTCTGGCCAAAAGAGCGATAATACCCCAAGGGCTAAAAATCCAATACCAGCGGTTCCGACACAGAGTCCTTTTAGTCCGTCAAACCAGTTTAAGGCGTTAGGCAAAAACACGCACCAACCAATGGTTATAATCCATTGTCCCACTAGAGGAAGGGTTAAATTTGTTTGGTTAAGCGGGTCGCTTACTTGTGAGATTTTTATGCCCAGCAGTATCAGAGCCACGGCGAGTCCAATTTGCGTAATGAGTCGTGGGAGAACGGGTAAATTGTGGCGGTCATCAGCAAATGAGATGGCCGTTAGGATTGATAATAAAATTACTACTGGATAGAGGGCAACATCAAACCAGAGTAATCCGCCCGCAAAGAGTGGGAACAAAGCTAATCCGCCTGGATACGGAATCTTGGCTCGTTTTAATCCGTATCGTTCTGGAAAATCAAGCAAGTTTAGTTTGGGAAAATATTGAACCGCTAAAAAAACTACTCCAGCAGAGAGTATGGTTCCGAGCACGAAGATTTGGAGTAAATCAAACAATTTCATTTTCTTTTTTACTGTACCATATTTTGGGTTTTGGTTCTATTTTTTGACTATTTGGCTTATTGCCAAGAAATAAATCCTTTTTTCCACAATCCCACTTTCTTTTGATGCGCAATTTGTTCCGCTTTTTTAAACTCAGACTTTCGGCTGTATTTTGCTTTACGGTAATATTCGGCCATGCCTTGTGTAATGAGGGTTTTGTTAATATCGGTTCCCTGTTCGTTGTATAAATAGGCGAGCAGTCTGCCATATTTATCTTGGTGGTCGCCGTGTGGGTCAAACATCAAACAAACTTTTTGTTTTGGTTGGAGCATTTTTTCTAACGCTTCTTTGGCGGTTTGTCCGTCTGGATTTTGAGAATCGTCTTTTTTTAGATGCATTTCAGGGGTGTTGATTCCTAAAAATCGGACTTTCGTTTTATCTTGGGTGTAAATCGTGTCTCCATCAACAATTCTAGCTACAATTTTCCATTCACAATCGGTTGGGAAAATAAATTTAGAAGTTGGTTGTGTGACTTCTTCTTGAGGAATAAAGTCCGTTAATTGAACGGGTTTATTGGGTAAATCTGTTTGGCAGGCGGTCAAAACTAATCCGCTTAAAAAAATGAAAAACCAGTATTTAAATTGTTTCATCATGGTTTAATATATGAACTAGACCCTTTTTGGCAATGGGAGTTTCATTGACGAACCCAAAACTCTGTCTACAATTTACCTTGATGAAAAAAAGAGTATTAACGGGGATTCAAGCAAGCGGAGATTTTCACGTTGGAAATTATTTTGGAGCTATTAAGCAAATGGTTGATTTACAAAACAATCCAGATACTGAATTGTTTGTATTTGTGGCAGATTTACATGCCTTTACCAGTCATCCAGAATCGAAAGTGTTTAAGCAAAATCTTAAAAATGCGGTTATCGACTGGTTGTCGCTCGGGATTGATCCTGAAAAAGTCGTATTCTATCGGCAATCGGATATTCCGGCTCATACCGAAATGTTTTGGTATTTGCTCAATCACACGCCCATGGGATTACTAGAGCGTGCCCATAGTTATAAAGACAAAAAAGCCAATGGAGTTGATGCCAATGCGGGTTTGTTTACGTATCCAGTGCTAATGGCGGCAGATATTTTATTGTATGATGCGGACATTGTGCCGGTGGGGAAAGATCAAAAACAGCACGTAGAAATGGCTCGTGATATCGCGCAAAAGTTTGATTATGCGTATGGTTCACAAATTTTCACCTTGCCTGAGGCTAAAATCGAAGCCAACGTTCAAACAGTTCCAGGGTTGGATGGACGAAAAATGAGTAAAAGTTACGGTAATACGATTCCAGTGTTTTGTTCAAAATCAGAACTGAAGAAAAAAGTAATGTCGATTAAAACCGAATCGTTAAATCTTGGTGAGCCGATGAACCCTGAGACGTGCCAGGTGTTCGCATTTCACAAATTGTTTGCTAATCCGCGGTTGGCTGAATTAGAGCAAGAGTACCGAGCGGGGAGTATTGGATTTGGCGACAGTAAAAAAGAATTGTTAGAACTGATTTGGGATTATTTTGCAGACGCACGGGCGAAAAAAGAATTTTTTGAGGCGAATCCACAAGCCGTGGAGAAAATTTTACAAACTGGTACGAAGACGGCGCGTTTTTTGGCCAATAAAAAATTGTGGAAAGTACGGAAGAAGATTGGTTTGCCAGAAAAACACTTAGACGAGTAAGTTTATTATTTTAAAGAATGAAAATAAGGCAAGGAACTTTGTCCGACATAAGGGCTCTATCAGAACTTTTTGAGTGTTATCGTTCCGATAATTCTCCGAATTTATTGGGAGCAAAGCAATTTTTGTCTGAAAGAATTCAAAAGTGTGAATCAATTATTTTTGTGGCAGAGGATTTAGATGGTGATTTAGTTGGCTTTGTTCAGTTGTATCCTATTTTTTCATCTTTAAAGATGAAAAGGCAATGGTTGTTGAATGATTTATTTGTGGTACAAAGTAGTCGAGGGCAAGGTATTTCGGTGTTGTTGATTGAGCGAGCCAAAAAATTAAGTCGTGATACGAACGCCTGTGGGTTAATTTTGGAGACTTCTAAATTAAATACTATTGGGAATAATTTGTATTGTAAAGTAGGGTTTGAATTAGATGAAGAATATAATCATTATTCTTGGAATAATGAAGGTAAATTGCTTCGCTAACGCTCGCAATGACAGTTTTTTTAGTAAAACTTCTCTCCGTCGTAGCCGTAGGGAATCAGCATGACATCATCCAGTGATCCATAGAAACTTCCATCGCCAAGAGAATAATAAGGGCCCTTTGTGAAATGTGTTGTTAGGGGGGCAATTTTTTCGGCTTGTAAATCCCCATCAATCCAGAGGCGAGCTTTTTGTCCGTCGTAACTGGCTACAATAAAATACCAAGTATTTGGGGAGATTTTTCCTCCAAAGATTTTTGTTGTGTGGTTGTTTATATAAAATTCTGTTTTGAAGTTTTCTGTTTTTACTCCGGTGTTATGGTCGGTCCATACAAAATAAGATTGAGCATTGTTGAGTTTTTTCTTTACCTAAAAAGCAAAAGTTATTTTATTGGTTGGAATATGAAAGATGTTTTCAACTTTTTTTGTTAAGGGGGTTTTATTTATTGTAAGAGCTTCTCCATTGTTGTTTGGGGTATTCTCACTTTTTGATAAATTTTGATTGCTGCGCAAAAAATGATTTTTGTTGGAAGATTTGTCTGTTATCTGAGAGATATTTCCATTGGTTTGAAAATCATCATCAAATGTATACCAAGCGGTAAAGAGTTTGTCGTTCAAACTGGCATTAGCGGCTAAGGCTTGATGTTTAAATTGTACGGCGGCTGCTTGTGCCTTTGCTAGACGAGCTTTTTCGGTGTATTTTTTATATTGAGCAATTCCCATGCCAGAAAGAATCCCAATCATGACAATGACTACCAAGAGTTCAATCAGGGTAAATCCAAGAGCTTTAAATAAAGACTGTTTTTGTGTTGAGTGTTCTGTTTTCATTGCTGTTATTCTATCTTTATATCAAAAAACTGCCAATATTCATTGGCAGTTTTAAGTTTATTTTTGATGTAAAATATTTTAAAACGGAATGTCTTCAGTTGATAATTCGTGTGTATCGGTGTCATTTGCTTCTCCGTCAAATTTATCTTTTGGCGATAAAATAATTAAATCTTGGGCTACAATTTCGGTTCGGTAGTGTTTAATTCCGGCTTCATCTTCCCAAGTTCGAGTTTGAAGTCGTCCTTCGAAAAATACCTTGGTACCTTTTTTTACGTAATTATTTACAATTTCGGCTAATTTCCCCCAACAAACAATGTTATGAAATTCAACGTCTTCTCGGTATTCGCCAGAGTTGGTGTCTTTCCATTTTCGGTTAGTGGCTACGCCAACGGTTACAACATTTTGTCCGCCTTTGGTTTCTTTCATTTCTGGGTCTCGTGTGATGTTTCCAATTACCTGTGCTTTGTTCAAAAAATTCATCTTTGATTTGGTTAAAAAATGTCTAAGCTTTCTCATTCTAGTACGAACATTTTGTCTTTGGCAAATTTTTTTTTCTCGGCAATACTTGAAATAGAACAATTCTTGAGTACAGTCGTTTTGCTTATTTTTTGTCTTAGTTTGGTATGAATGTGTTTTTGATTGAGAAAAAAGGCGTGTTTAAACCGTTAGAAATTCGTCGTCCAGAGATTTTAGAACAGTTTGAATTATATACACGAGATTTACGCCCTATTTTGAGTCATAAACAAGTGTCAACCGTGTCACGACGGAAAAAAGCGTTAATTGTGAATCTAAACAACGTAAAGTTTTTGGTAGGTCGAAATAAAGCGTTGTTGTTTACCACGACGGAGCGTTCGTTTCCAAAACTAAAAGAATTTTTGGAAGACAAAATGAGTACGTATCGGGGCGTGTTGCCGTTTGAACTTTTTTTGTTAGATCAAGCCTTCTTTTTTGTTATTACTCAACTACGAGAACGTGTACAAAAAATTGAAAAAGAAGCCCAAAAGGTCGAATCAACCTTGTCTGACAATCCAACGGATGCGTATTTGGAACGCTTGCTGTCTTTGAAAAAAAAGTTGGGGAAAGTGTCATCAGAGATTCAGTCGTATGATGAAATTTTGGAAGAATTTTTGGATGATGACGAAAATTTAGCCGACTTGCGGTTTTTGAAAAATCCAACGCCAGATCAATTAGAAGAAGTAGAATCGGTGGTAGAGAATCTGTCGCAACAGGTAGAACAAACGAGTAATAAAATTGATGAAATCGATGAGAATCTGGAAGATAGTCAAGAAATCCTTTCGCTTAAAATTGCGAACATGCGAAATACCATTATTCGTTTTGATTTGGTAATTAGCGTTATTACTACGGTGTTCTCATTTTTAGCGGTGGTAGTTGGGTTGTACGGAATGAATGTAAAAAACGGCTATGAATCTTCGTCGGAGGCTTTTGGAGTTATTTTAGGATTGTTGGGCGTGTTTACGCTAGTGTCGTTAGTGTTTATGTGGTATCAATTTAAACGCACGAGAATTTTTTAGAGTGTGTGGGATTGATTATTGGTCCATTTTTTGATTATTGGAAGAAATGAGCTAGTAAGTCTTTAGAAAGCGAAATATAATTTAAATTTGTTTTAATGGCTGGGGTCTGTTATATTTTGTCTCGAATGAGACACAATAATTTGAATTCGAACAATAATAATTACTCGGTTGAGTAGTTCTGTTTGAAGCAAATTTAGACAAAAAGAACTACTCAGTCGTTACACTGAGTTTTTTTATTTGAAAAAATTGAGTGTCTTGTAAATTTTTTTATACTCACACACGATGAAAAAAATAACAATCCGTAATCTAGTAAAAAATTCTGCTGAATTTTTAAATAAAACTATCGAACTTTCTGGTTGGGTGCGAACTATTCGTTCTTCAAGCGAAATAGGATTTATATCTCTCCACGATGGAACATTCTTTCAACCGATTCAAGTAGTATTTGAAAAATCGGTGGTTTCAAATTTTGAAACTATCGCCAAAACCAGTATTGGATCGGCGTTAAAAATTACGGGAACGTTAGTTGAATCACAAGGAAAAGGACAATCAATCGAAATTCAAGCCACGGCTATCGAGGTATTAGCGGGTTCGGATGCAGATTTTCCGTTACAGAAAAAACGACACTCGTTTGAGTTTTTGCGAACCATTGCTCACCTGCGGCCACGAACTAATACCTACCAAGCGGTGTTTCGGTTGCGGTCAAAGTTGGCGTTTGCTATTCACAAATTCTTTCAAGATCGAAATTTTGTCTACACACAAACTCCAATTATTACAGGAAACGATTGTGAAGGAGCAGGAGAAATGTTCCAGGTAACAACGCACGATTTATTGAATGTGCCAAAAACCGAACAAGGTGAAGTTGATTTTTCGAACGATTTTTTTGCCGACAAAACGGGGTTAACCGTGAGTGGGCAATTAAATGCGGAGGCCTATGCTTTGGCGTTTCAAAATGTGTATACCTTTGGGCCGACCTTCCGAGCAGAAAACTCAAACACTTCTCGGCACGCTTCAGAATTTTGGATGGTAGAACCAGAAATGGCGTTTGCTAACCTTGAAGACGATATGGATGTGGCGGAAGAAATGATTAAATATTTGATGAATTTTGTAATGGAAGAATTGCCAGAAGAAATGGAATTCTTTAACAAATTTATCGATAAAGGATTGTTGGAGCGATTAAACCATGTGCGAACCTCAAACTTTGAGCGATTACCGTACACCAAAGCTATTGAGTTATTAGAAAAAGCCGATAAAAAATTTGAATTCCCTGTGTCTTGGGGGCTCGATTTGCAATCAGAGCACGAACAATACTTGTGCGAAACGATTGGTCGACCAGTAATTGTAACCGATTATCCAAAAGATATTAAAGCCTTTTATATGCATTTAAACGACGACGAAAAAACAGTAGCGGCGATGGATGTGTTAGTGCCTGGGATTGGAGAAATCATCGGCGGAAGTCAGCGAGAAGTGCGGCTGGATGTGTTAGATAAACGAATGGCAGAAATTGGCGTGCACCCCGAAGGGCTCGAATGGTATCGAGATTTGCGACGATTTGGAGGTGTAGATCACGCTGGGTTTGGACTTGGATTCGAACGAATGGTGATGTATGTTTCGGGAATGGAAAATATTCGAGATGTGATTTCTTTCCCTCGAACGCCACGAAACGCTAAATTCTAATTTTATTTTACAAGAGATTTCTCTACACTTTAAACGATACATTTTCAATCAATAATATAACAATGGCAAAACCAAAGGTACTAGTAATGGGAGGCTGTGGGATTAACTGCGAAACCGAAACGATGTTTGCGTTTGATAGAGCGGGCGCAGAATCTCAATATGTGCACGTAAACGATTTGGTAAACGGCGATGTAAATTTAGATGAATTCCAAATTTGGGCGTTTCCTGGAGGGTTTAGTTTTGGAGACCACACTGGGTCTGGAAAGGCGCTCGCTAATAAATTAAAAAACAACTTGGCCGAAAAAATTCAAGCGTTTGTACAACGAGATACCTTGGCGATTGGAATCTGTAATGGGTTTCAAGTAATGACGCAACTGGGGTTGGTGCCAGCCTTGGGTGGAAAATATGGTGAACCACAAGCCGGATTGATGCGAAACGAATCAACACAATATCAATGCGAGTGGGTTGATATTAAAACCGTATCAAAAAAATGTGTGTGGAGTCAAGGCATTGAAAAAATGCCGATTCCTATTGCTCACGGTGAAGGAAATTTTTATATCAACGATGAAGGATTAGCCGAGTTAAAAGCCAACGACCAAATTGTGTTTTCGTACGATGGCTACAACCCAAATGGTTCAGTGGCGGATATTGCCGGAATTTGTGATCCGTCAGGAAGAATTTTAGGAATGATGCCACACCCAGAACGATTCTTGTTTGCGGCCAATCATCCGCAATGGACGAAACACGCTGAAACTGCTCGCCGAAACGGAGAAGAATTTAATCCAATGGGATTGGGGCAAAAAATATTCGATAACGGAGTGGCGTACTTTTTATAGTTGTCAACGGTTTCTTTTTCGTTAGAATAAGCGTGAATTTTATATAAAAATAATGGAAACAATTTCTCCGTATATTTTACCTGTTTTAGTTGGGTTGGTTGTGCTAATTGTATTAGTTAGTGCGATTGTTTGGTTTAAAAAACGAAAAAAATCTGCGCCCAAAGTAACGCTTATTGGTCCATTGTCGCCCGAAAAAGAAGCGCAGGCTCAAACGGTTGCCCAGCATATTGAATCGTATTTAGCGCAAGGGTTTGATATTAAAGAAATGCGCTTGCAAGCCGCGGCCCAAGAAATTGATATGGATATTTGGGAACGAGCCGAAGAAATTGTCGCGTTAAAAAAACAATAATGTGGGTGGTTTTTGTGTTAGCGGGGTTGGTGGTAACAGCAGTGGTAGTTGGGTTTGTGTATTTTATTGCAGTCAATAATTTGGTGGCCAAAAAGCAAGCCGTAAAAAAAATGGTGGCTAAGTTGGTGGCTTGGCAAGAACAGGCTCAGCGAACAGAGCGGATTATTCAAGCCTTGTTAGGAGAGTTAGGGGTGGATATTGCGTTTTCTGAAACCGAATTAAAACGAAACTCAAAAAAATATAAAAAAACAGAAACCGATATTTTTACTGAATCTCAACAACAAAAACAAAATTTAGAACGAGTCTTAGGATTTGGTAAGAACTCGTCGGTGTTGTTGCGAAATGATGATTTTTTTGCGCAAGAACGAAACATTAAAGAATTATTAGACGAATACGAACAAATATTGTCACAACGAGAAACCGCTATAAATCGCTATAATAAAGCGTTCGCAGCCTCTTCGATTGCGGAATTTTCGGGGTTGAAAAAAATAAACACAAAATAGTGTTACCTTTTGGGCAGTGCGTCGTATAATGTTGGTGCAAATATATTTTTAATTTTATAAGTATCATGAAAAACATTGCTTTATTATTAGTTGGAATGTTTTTGTTGGCGGGGTGTCAATTGGAAATCCCAAACAAAGAAACCGTTACCAATAAAAAAATGGAAACATCAGTAAAACAGAACAATAACTTGGAATCGTACAAAGGGTTAACACAGGCGGAAGCTGAACAAAAAGCTAAATCCGAAAACAGAGTGTTTCGGGTGGTAGAAGAAGATGGAAAATTGTTGGCAACCACTATGGACTATATGCCAAGTCGTTTAAATGCCGTTATGAAAGACGGAAAGGTAGTATCAGTTACGTTGGAAGGAGCGAATGATGTGTCTTTGGAAAAACCAGTGGCAATGATTTCTTTTTTTGGATTACCAGAAAAAAGAGCCGTTGCGTTAGCGAAACAAAATAAAGTAGATTTTCGCGTTGTGGAACGAGATGGGAACCCTTTGCCAACCACTCGTGATTATCGACCAGGGCGAATTAATGCGGTAGTGAAAGACGGGAAAATCGTTTCCTTTACAGTTGAAGGTCGAAGTTCTGATAATAAATCAGGGGCTTCAGCGGCTGAGTATGTAGGTTTAACAGAAGCAAAAGCGAACGAGTTGGCGAAGAAAAATAACGTTGCGTTCCGAGTGGTAGAACGAGACGGGAAGGCTTTGCCCGTAACGCTTGATTTGCAAGATGGTCGTGTGAATGCGGTAGTAAAGAACGGGAAAGTAGAATCAGTAACGATTGAAGAAGGGTTTCAAGTAGATATAGATACGGAAAATAAAATTTCGTATAATGGTTTGTCTGAAAAAGCGGCGGCAGAATTAGCGAAGAAAAATGGGGTTGCGTTCCGAGTGGTAGAACGAGACGGAAACCCATTGCCGACTACGGCTGATTTGCGACCTGGTCGAATCAATGCGGTAGTAAAAGATGGAACAGTGGTTTCTTTTATGGTTGAGGATGAAAATAAGGGGAATAATGCGGTATTTTCAGCGGCTGAATATGTAGGATTAACAGAAGCCAAAGCTATTGAATTGGCGAAGAAAAATGGGGTTGCGTTCCGAGTGATAGAACGAGACGGAAACCCATTGCCGACTACGGCTGATTTGCAACCAGGGCGAATTAATGCGGTAGTTGAAAAAGGTGAAGTAATTGCCCTTACGATTGAGTAGTAAAAATGTCTGTTTGTTAGAAAGTAAAAAATCCGCCAACGGCGGATTTTTTTAAATGGTTTCAAAGATTTGTTCCTGTGGGAATCGAGCCTTGGGATAGTTTTGATAACGGTCTTCAGCGTGTCGATAGCCAATCGGACAAACCACGCAAGACCGAAGTCCTTTTTCTTTTAGTCCCAATATTTCGTCATATTTTTGTGGGTCAAAGCCTCCAATTGGGCAAGTGTCTAATTCTAGTACCGCGGCACTGGTAAGAAGGTTTCCTAAGGCTAAATAAATTTGTTTTTCTAGGTAATGGGTTTGGAAATCTGGATTGTCTGAATGTTTGTTTATTACTAAATTGAGAATCATTTGTTTATATCCTTGTAGGGCTTCTTCGGTGCGGTCGCCGAGGGTTCGTTTGTAGTCAATCCAAGTGTCAATGTAGGGTTCATCAATTTTTTCTAAGCGACATAAAACGATGAGGTGTGAAGCCTCGGTAATTTGGCTTTGATTCCATGAGTGTTCTTGTAATTGGGCTCGAATTGCTGGGTTTTCGACTAATAAAAACTTCCATGGTTGGAGTCCGAGTGATGAGGGAGTGAGGCGGAGAGCTTCTTTTAGGGTGTTTAATTTCGCTTCGGAAATTTTTTTATTGGGGTCGAATTTTTTAACGGCGTAGCGCCAATTGAGAATATCTAATAAATTTTTCATGGCTGATTATTCTTTAATGTACTAAAATAATAAAAAAAACGATAAAACTTTCAATTTTGAGTGGTTAATAGTTTTTTTTGACAATTTTTTTGGTATGTGTTAATACGATTGTATATTATAACACCAAAAAATAATGAGTGGTTTAGGCGGAGAAAGTAAAATACTAGAGGAGGGATTAAATAATGAATATGGTCCAGAAACCTTAGATGATTGGATTATTAATTCTTCGGCTGACAATTTTGCAGAAAAGATGGCTGAAATGGTTATTGTACATGATACAGAACTTGACAGATTGATAGCATTTCAAAATGTTTGTATGGTTAAATCAGCAATTGAAAAAACAAAAAGTTTGTCTGATCCGTTTAAACACGAAGACAATGATGTAATTAGAAAATTGTTTGAAGCGTATGTAGTGATGATAAAAGAGTGTCTAAAGTAAAGATAATTAAAGTCTTAGTGCTGAAGAGACAAACATTGGTTTGTCTTTTTTTGACGTGTTTTTTATGAACGTGAATCTTTTTTTTGCCACTCGTTGGTATTTCTTTTATGATGTTTGAGTAAAAAGTTTTTAAATATAAAAAATATGTATCGAACGCATACTTGTGGCGCTTTAAATAAACAGCATATTGGAGAAACGGTAACCTTGAGCGGGTGGGTAAAAGTACGCCGAGATTTAGGCGGACTTATTTTTATTAACTTGCGAGATAAATCGGGGGTGACGCAATTGGTTATCGACCCAGAAAAAGAACCAGCGGTGCATAAAATAGCCGAAACCTTGCGAGCCGAATGGGTAATAAAAGTAACGGGTGTGGTTGTAGCTCGAGTGGCAGGACAAGAAAATAAAGAAATGTCCACGGGTGAAATTGAAGTGCAAGTGTCTGATATAGAAATTTTGAGTAAAGCCGAAGTGCCACCGTTTGAAATTGATAAAGGGGATGTGCGAGAAGAGTTGCGATTGGAGTATCGGTATCTTGATTTGCGAACGGAACGAATGCAACGGAATTTGCAATTGCGACACGATTTGGTACGAGATATTCGGCAGCATTTTTATGGGGCCGATTACACCGAAGTAGAAACGCCTATTATGGTAAAAGGAACTCCAGAAGGGTCGCGAGAATATTTGGTGCCAAGTCGAATGCATCCGGGGAGTTTTTATGTGTTGCCACAGTCGCCACAGCAATTAAAACAATTGTTAATGGTGGGGGGATTAGATAAATATTTTCAGGTGGCTCGGTGTTTTCGAGATGAAGACTTGCGCGGTGACCGACAGCCAGAGTTTACGCAGTTCGAAATCGAAGCGAGTTTTGTGAGTCAAGCCGATGTAATGAACGTGTTTGAAGATTGTTTTGTAAAACTAACCGAAAAACACGCGCCGCAAAAAGAATGGAAAAAATTCTTAGTTGACGGTCAGTTTAAACAAATTACTTGGCAAGAAGCTATGGAAAAATACGGATCGGATAAACCTGATATTCGGTTTGGATTGGAATTTGAAAACATAACCGATATTTCTCGAACCAGCGGATTTGGGGTGTTTGAAAGCGCCGAAACGGTGTTTGCCATGAAAATTCCTGCCAGTTTGGGAACTTTCTCACGAAAAGATATAGATGCCTTTACCGAAGAAGCCAAGAAAAATGGCGCGATGGGGCTGGCTTGGTATCGAGTAGATGAAGCCGCTGGGCCAGTAGCGAAAAATACGAATGACGACTTCAAACAGGCTCTAAAGGAACAAACCAAGGCCGAAAGTGGTGATTTGGTGTTGTTTGGTGCTGGGGAGTTTTTAAAAGCCGTTGAGCCTTTGGGAGCGGTACGATTGATGGTGGCCGATAGATTGGGGTTGCGCAACCAAAACGAGTTTGCGTACTTGTGGGTGGTTGACTTTCCAATGTTTGAAATGAAAGAAGACGGAACGCGTCAAGCGGCGCATCATCCGTTTACGGCTCCGCATCCAGATGATGTAGATTTATTAGACACGAATCCAATGCAGTGCCGAGCGTTAGCCTACGACTTGGTGATGAACGGAATCGAACTGGGTGGTGGGTCAATTCGGATTCACGACCGAGATTTGCAATATAAAATGTTTGAAATTTTGGGAATGGATGACGCTGAAATTCAAATGAAATTTGGTCACATTTTAAAAGCCTTTTCTTATGGAGTTCCACCACATGGCGGAGCGGCTATGGGGTTAGATCGAGTGGTGATGTTGTTTGCCGACGAGCCAAACATTCGAGAAGTGATTGCGTTCCCGAAAAATCAATCAGGGCAAGATTTGATGCTTGGTTCGCCAGCACCAATGCCCGAAAAAGAAGTGTCAGAACAAAATATTAAGGTTATTAATGTCGAATAATTTATGTGTGGAATTTTTGCCGTATCGGGATCAGAACAAAATGCGGGGTCGTTTGTGTTAGCGGGGTTAAAAAAACTCGAATATCGAGGATATGATAGTTGGGGGGTGGCTGTGAAATCAAACGATGAGCAAGTGGTAATCGAAAAAGAAGTAGGAAAGATTTCCGATATAAATCGACCGTTTGCGAGTGGAACCGAAGCCTTTGGTCATTCTCGTTGGGCCACCCATGGCGGCGTGACTCGTGCCAATGCTCATCCACACCATTTTGAAAAAATAACGCTGGTACATAACGGTGTTTGTGAAAATTTTTTGGAATTAAAAGCTGATTTTAAGGCGGAAGAATTTTCGTCTGAAACTGACTCGGAAGTTATTGCGGCGGTGCTGAATAAATTCTTTTTAGAAACGAATGATCCGCGTCGAGCGTTGCAAAAAACGGCTGAAGTGTTGCATGGACGATTTGCCCTGTTGGTTATGTTCGAAGGGGTTGATGGGATTTTTGCGGTACGGAGAGGTTCGCCCCTTATTATTGGTCGGGCAGAAAATGAAACCTATATTGCCAGTGATATTCCAGCCTTTTTAGAACAAACGAATGTGGTGAATTATCTTGATGATAATCAAGGGGTGTTTATACAAGGTGGAACGGCAGAATTTTTTGATGCTCTGACCTTGCAACCCATTGAAAAACGGAATATTGAAGTCTCTTGGCAGGTGCAAGAAGCCGAAAAAGGAGATTATGATCATTTTATGTTGAAAGAGATTTTTGACCAAAAAGAAACGATTGATCGGTCGATTAATCATGATACGTCGGTGTTGGAGGCGGCTGTAAAGTTGCTGCAATCAACCAACGGAGCGTTTTTGGTGGCCTGTGGAACGTCGCATAAAGTCGCCATGGCAGCGGAGTATTTTTTCTCGGAAATTGCAGGGAAAAAAGTAAACGTGGTGCCTGCGAGCGAAATGAAATACTTTGAAAAATTTGTTCACGAAAAAACG
This sequence comes from bacterium DOLZORAL124_38_8, assembly GCA_002747745.1. GTDB lineage: Bacteria > Patescibacteriota > Gracilibacteria > UBA4473 > UBA4473 > OLZORAL124-38-8. The sequence continues at coordinate 118,341 of PDQG01000004.1, read as the reverse complement.
GCGTTGATTGCCATTAGTCAATCGGGCGAAACGGCAGACATTATGGAAGTTATTGAAGAAGCAAAACTGAAAGGGGCGAAGATTTTATCTTTGACGAATGTGGAAAGTTCTTCTTTGGCTCGAATGGCCGATGTAAATTTACCTATTCAAGCTGGTCCAGAAAAAGCGGTAGCCAGTACCAAGGCGGCTACAGCTCAGATGGCTATTATGTTTTTACTCGCACATGGGCTGGCGGTTGGAAAGCCAAGCAAAGAGTGTTTTGCTGACAATTTTTTGAAACACGTAAATCGAGGGCGAGAAATTTTAAGTACGACCGCGTCAAATATTTCAGAAATGCTGAATCCTCGCTATGAAGAACATATTAAAACCATTGCGGAGAAGATTTTTCATACGCCCAATTTGTTTATTATTGGTCGAGGGGCGTTGTATCCGATGGCGTTAGAAGCGGCTATTAAAATTCAAGAAGTTTCTTATATTTCGGCGATGGGGTTTGCTGCGGGCGAATTGAAACATGGTCCAATTGCTTTGATAGAAAAAGGGACGCCCTGTGTGGTGTTGGGAGACGATGCCGAAACGGTGTCGAATGCCATGGAACTAAAAGCTCGTGGAGCCATTATTATTGGAATATCGGCCCAAAAACAAGCGGTGTTTGATGAGTGGATTAAAGTGGTTGATTGTGGTGGAGCACAAGCGATTGCATCTATTGTGCCAGTGCAGATTTTGGCCTATCATCTTGCGGTGCTGAAAAACCTTGATCCAGATATGCCAAGAAATTTGGCGAAAAGTGTGACGGTGAAATAGTCGATTCGTTTAATTTGTGGCGAAATAATAAAAAACAAACTTGACAGAATGTCTTTTGTTTCTATGCTCCGCGCGAAATTTATTATATTTAATATGTCTCGAATTGGGAAAAAGCCGGTTGTATTGCTTGACGGAGTGCAAGTAGAGGTTAAGGCCTCAGAGCTGGTTGTAACTGGACCAAAAGGTGAGTTACGAGTAGCTTATGAACCTGAATACGTGTCTTTCAAAGTTGAAGGGCAAGAGGTGGCAGTAGAACGAGCAGATGAAAGTCGAATTGCTCGGTCTCGACATGGTTTGTATCGAACTTTGTTGAATAATGCTGTTGAAGGAGTGAAGAACGGATGTTCTAAATCACTTGAAATTATTGGAGTAGGATACCGAGGAGTAATGAAAGGTCCACAAGAATTGGAATTGTCATTGGGGTACTCTCACCCAATTCTTTACAAAGTAAAAGAAGGGGTAACCGTTACGTTTGCGGATAAAAGCCAAACAGAATTAACGGTTTCTGGAATTGATAAACAAGCGGTTGGACAAGTAGCCGCAGAAATTCGGTCTTTCCGAAAACCAGAACCATACAAAGGAAAAGGAATCCGATACAAAGGAGAATTTGTTTTCCGAAAAGCAGGTAAATCTAACGCAAAATAGATCATGGCAGTATTGACTAAACAAGAACGGAGATTATCTCGAGCGCGAAGAACTCATGCGAAAGCAAAAATTTCGGGATTGCCACGATTGGTGGTTTTTAAATCAAATAAAGCAATTTATGCACAATTAATCGATGATTCGAAAGGAATGATTGTGGCAGGAGTTTCAGGATTGAAAATGAAAGAAACTGGTTTAGCCCAAGCAAAAAAAGTAGGAACTGAAATTGCCGAAAAAGCGAAAGCCGCTGGAATGGCAAAAGTTTCTTTCGATCGAAATGGATATTTTTACACTGGTCAAGTGAAAGAGTTGGCAGATGCGGCTCGAGCGGCTGGACTTGAATTTTAATTTTACAGTATTATGACAGAAGAAAATAACGTAAATACGGCAAACGAAACTCAAGCGAGTGCTGCAACAGAATCTGCACCAGTGGTTCCGAAAAAAATCGAACGAAATCGACCTCGACGAAAAGGACGACGAAATGATCGACGAAAAGAACCAAAAGAGTTTGAAGAGTCAATCCTACGAATCGCTCGAGTGACTCGAGTGGTAAAAGGAGGACGACGAATGAGATTCCAAGTAACGGTAGTTATTGGAGATAAAAAAGGACGCGTTGGAATGGGAGTTGGAAAATCTGGGGAAGTGCTCGGAGGAATCCAAAAAGCTATTGCGGCGGCCAAGAAAAACTTAGTAAAAGTAGCCGTTGGTTCAGGAACGGTAGCGCATCCAGTATCAGCAAAATTCAAAGCTTCAAAAGTATTCCTTTTGCCAGCGCAAGAAGGGAAAGGATTGATTGCTGGTGGAGCGGTACGAAAAATTTTGGAATTAGCGGGAATCCGAGATGTGTTATCAAAAGCGCATGGATCTCGAAATTCATTGAACTTGGCACGAGCAACCTTTGCGGCTTTGGCTGATTTGCCAACCAAAGAAGTAGCGGCTAAAAAATCAACGAAGAAAGAAGCTGACGCTACAGAAAAAAAAGTGGAAAAGAAAAAAGCTCCAGCCAAAAAAGCGGTAGCAAAAAAGAAACCAGTAGCTAAAAAAGCAGTGGCTAAAGATTCAGCTGAAAAAGTTGAAAAAAAAGCCCCAGCGAAGAAAAAAACTACTAAAAAGGAAGATAAATAATTTTACTGAGATATGAATTTATTAGGACAATTATCACCGAATATGCCGAAGAAAACTCGAAAACGAGTTGGGCGAGGGCAAGCCTCTGGGCAAGGAACATTTGCTGGACGAGGATGTAAAGGACAAAATGCTCGATCTGGAGGAGGTGTTCGATTGGGATTTGAAGGAGGACAATCAAGTCTTCTACAACGAATGCCAAAATTGAAAGGATTTAAAAACCCAAATCGAGTGGAAGCACAAACTGTGTCTTTGACAAAATTGAACGAATTCTTTGCTGATGGAGAAACTGTTTCATTGGAAACTTTATTGGCAAAAGGATTGATTCGAGCCAATAATGCAAAAGTAAAAGTGTTACAAGGAGATATTGAAAAGAAACTTACGATTGCTTCTGAATTATTAATTTCTGCTGGAGCAAAAGAATCAGTAGAAAAAGCTGGAGGATCAGTACAAGAATAATTATAAACCCACCAAAATATGCCAATTATTAAATCAGCTATCAAACGAGTGCGACAAACAAAGCGAAAAACTTTGCGAAACGCAACGGTAAAACGATTGACGAAAGAAGTAATTAAGAAATTCTTGACTCATGTTGAAAACGGAGAAAAGAAAGAAGCTATTGCTTTATTTCCAACTGTACAAAAACGAATTGATTTGATGTCAAAGAAAAACCTTTGGCACGCTCATAAGTCAGCTCGAAAAGTGTCGGCTTACGCAAAACTTATTTCTGACAAAAAATAGTTCTGAAATAAAAAGAGAGGGGAACAAGAAACAGAAAAACCACCGAAAGGTGGTTTTTTTAGTGGTAAATTTCTGTGGAAAAGGTATGCTTATTTTGTTATGAATAAAAATATTGTAGCAAAGCCTTTCTTAAAATGGGCAGGGGGGAAGACTCAGCTAATAAATGAAATTAAAGATGAGTTACCTTCAGTTGTATTTTCGTCGAAAGGCTTTACTTTTGTTGAGCCATTTGTAGGAAGTGGAGCGGTTTTATTTTGGATGTTGAATCGTTTTTCTAATTTAAAAAGTGCTGTTATTAATGATATTAATAAGGACTTAACGGATTGTTATAAGGTTATTAAGTATAATGTGGAAGATTTAATTATTCTATTGAAGGACTTAGAAGTTAAATATCATTCTTTTAAAAATGATTTAGAAGCTCGAAAATCGTTTTATTATGCAAAAAGAACGCTTTTTAATAAAAGAAATTTGGATGAGCTTTCACAATCAGCTCTTTTTATATTTTTAAATAAAACTTGCTTTAATGGTTTATATCGTGTGAACAAAAAGAATGAATTTAATGTTCCAATTGGAAGTTATAAACAACCTAAAATTTGTGATGAAGAGAATCTCCTTGCTGTTTCAAAGGTTTTAAAACGAGTTGTAATTTTGAATGGAGATTATTCTGATACAATTGATTATGCTGGTAAGAATTCTTTTTTTTATTTTGATCCGCCGTATAAACCTTTGAGTAAAACTTCAAGTTTTAACTCTTATTCTGATTTGGACTTTAATGATAGTGAGCAAGTACGTTTAAAACAATTTTGTAAAAAGTTGGATAGTATGAATACAAAATGGGTTTTAAGTAATTCTGATATGAAAAATATTGATCCAGAAGATAATTTTTTTGATTATTTATATGCAGATTTTCAGATTCATCGAATTTATGCAAGGCGAAGCATAAATTCTAAATCTATAAAGAGGGGTGAGATTACTGAGTTATTAATAACAAACTAAAAGATGAAAAAATTAACACAATTATTAAATTTAAAGTCTGATGATGAATTGTTTAAATATTTTCAAAACACTTTGAAATTAAAAGGAATTACACAATGGGATTATTTTATAAATTGGGAAAAGGTCTACAATGGAGTAGTTCCATTTGAAAATGAATTAAACTTATTAAATGTTCTAGTTGGTAAAGAGAATATAAAAGAAACTCTTAGTAATTTAATTTTAGAATACCCTAGAGTTGTAAACGCAATTCCTTTACTTCTTGCCATTCGTTTTAAAAAAAAATCAGAACAAAAGATAAATATTTTAATTGATACAAAAAATTACGAATATGCTCATTATGATTTGTCGATAAGTAGTCCTAATAAAGATGAAGCAGATAATATTGCAGAGTTTTTTATAAACTCCGGTTTAGGTGAATTGATATCTGACAAAAAGGTTAAAAATTTAGTTGATTACGCTACTGGTGTTGAAGTTGGTTTAGACAGTAATGGTCGTAAAAATAGAGGTGGACACCAAATGGAAAATCTGGTTGAAAACTATATTCAAGAAGTTTGTGGAGAATTAGGTTTAGAATACTTAAAAGAAGCAAATGCGAAAGCGATTAAAGAAAAATGGGATATTGAAATTGCTGTAGATAAATCTTCAAGAAGAATTGATTATGTAATAAAAAAGGAACAGAAACTTTATTTTTTTGAGGTTAATTTTTACAATGGTGGTGGTTCAAAATTGAAGTCTACTGCAACCGAATATGTAAAAATGAATGAATATTGGAATAAACAAAATATTGAATTTATTTGGATAACTGACGGGGCAGGTTGGTTAAGCACATGGTTACCTTTAAGAGAATATTTTGATAAGGCAGAGTATTTATTAAATTTAGAGATGTTAAAAAATGGAGTTTTGAAAGAAATTATATAACTATGAATGTAGAAAAGAAGTTAAGAAATTTAGTGTAAGAAAAGAAAAATAATAAATGAATCTATTTTGTTCTCAACAAAAGGAGTTTTTAATAATTTTATTACGAAGAAAATTTATTTTTAGAATAATTTATAAAGATACTTGGAAATGGTTAAGCCTTATTTTAAATCCAAAGATAAAAAATTTACGCTTTTACAGGGAGATACAATGGAATTACTTCCTAAATTTGAGCATAAATTTGATATGGTTTTTGCTGATCCCCCTTATTTTTTATCAAACAATGGTTTATCAGTTCAGAACGGTAAGATTGTAAGTGTGAATAAAGGTGATTGGGATAAATCTTGCGGATTAGATTTCATTAATAATTTTAATCGTGCATGGTTGCAGTTAATTCGTGATAAAATGAAAGAAAATGCCACTATTTGGATAAGTGGAACCATGCACAATATTTTTTCAATTGGACAGATCTTGACTGAATTAGATTTTAAAATTTTAAACATTGTTACCTGGAAAAAAACAAACCCACCACCAAATTTTTCTTGTCGCTATTTTACGCATTCCACAGAACAAATTATTTGGGCAAGAAAAAATGAAAAAGTTCCTCATTATTTTAATTATGAATTAATGAAGAAGTTAAACGGAAACAGACAGATGAAAGATGTTTGGGATCTGCCAGCGATTGCTCCTTGGGAAAAATCTTGTGGGAAACATCCAACTCAAAAACCTTTATCTGTTTTAACTCGTTTGATTTTGGCATCAACTCAAAAAGATGATTGGATTTTAGATCCTTTTACAGGGAGTAGTACTACAGGGATTGCGTCTAATTTATTGGGACGTAGCTTTCTTGGAATTGACCTAGAAGAAAAGTTTTTAGATATTAGTATTAACCGAAAAAAAGAAATTGAAAACGCGAAAACGGCAGAGGTATATAAATCAAAAATTAGAGGCTTTGAAAATGAAAACATTAATGATTTAATACTTAATGAGAAGAAAATAAAATTAAACTCGGAACTAAGTTTTTAAAAAGCTATTTTTTGTAAAATCAACTACTCGCCTTGACTTATCCACAAAAAAAAACACAATCTGACTGAAAATTTGTTGAGAATTGAGAGGAATCAATTCGCCAATTCAACCCAAACTCTTTTTGATTATATATGAAAATTAAATTGCCTTTTTCTTTGGCTTTAAAAGAGCCTTTAGCCGTACTGGAAAAAACCAAAAAACTCACGCTTGTAAACTTGGCCAATAACGCCGCCAAAAGTTTTTTGATATCGGAATTACAAAAAAATACCCAAGTAGAAAACTTGTTTTGGGCTTCGACCGAAGAAAAAGCTGAATTACAACGAGCCGTAGCCGAATCATTTTTTGAGGGCGAAATAATCGAAATTCCGGCTCAAATAACGCCGAGTAAATGGTACGAAATTCAACAAGCATTGGCTACTAGAACGCCATCATTATTTTTGTTCGAAGACTTTGAAGTGACGACCACGGCGGCTCATTATCCATATGTAGGGCAGTTGTTAGAACAATCTCAAACCATAAAAGTCGGTGAAAAAATTAAAATTTTTCAGTTCTTCGAATATTTAGAATCAATTGGGTATTCTTCTGCTACTGAGCAAATACTGGTGCCAGGAGAATTTATCCGTATTGGAGATCACTTGTTTGTGTTTCCAGCGGGGGCCCAGAAATGTGTGCGTATTGAGTTGTTTGGGGACGAAATTGAAGAAATTGTGGAGTACAACCAAACAGAAAAAAAAGCCCAAGGAAAAGTGCTGCCAACGTTAACCATCCGACCTAATAAGTTTCCAGATAATTGTGCGACTTCATTTTTTACCGCGTTGGACTTGAATCAACAAAAAAGTTTAGTTTTATCAGACGATTTGGACGAAGAACTGCACCCCAATATTGATGGTTATACGATTAAATTCACTTCGTTTCCGAAGGAAGACGAGACTTTTTTTCACCTGAATTTCTTTTCGGTGTTGCCGTTTTATACCATTCCTGATTTTGTGGTGGATATGAAAGAACGGTTGCGACGAGGGTTTAATATTGTCATTGCGACCAAGCGAGCGGAAGAAATCAAAAACATTTTTGCCGATTCGACCACCATGTGGACGGAAGATTTGAACGATAAAACGCCGTCGACCATTAAAATTTTGCCAATTGATAAAGAAGATTTTTTGCCGCATAGTTTTCAGAATAATGATCAGAAAATTCTGTTTTTAACCGATCGAGAAATTTTCTCGTTTCATCGGTCTTCGCGGCAGAAGAAAGCCATTTCTGGTATGAATATGGAACTTATGAACAGCCTTAAAGGTGGAGATTTTGTGATTCATACCGATCATGGAGTGGCTGAGTTTGAAGGCATTATTCGCCGCGATTTAGGAAAAGATTTTGGTGGAACTCGTGAGTATTTAAAACTGAAATATGCCCAAAACGATAAATTGTTTGTGCCGGTTGAATCGGCTGAAAAAGTTACCAAATTTATTGGGGAAGATTGTCCAAGACTGACAAAGTTAGGAGCGGCTGATTGGCAAAAAAGCCAAGAAAAAATTAAAAAAGAAACCGAAAAAATCGCCAAAGAGTTGTTAAAATTGTATGCGGCTCGAGAAATGGCCAAAGGAAAAGCGTTTGCCAAGGATGACGATATGATGGCGGATTTTTGTGCAAGTTTTCCGTACGAATTGACTCCTGGGCAAGCCAATGCATGGGCAGACGTAAAACGTGATTTAGAGCGACCACAGCCAATGGATCGTTTGGTGTGTGGAGATGTAGGGTTTGGGAAAACCGAAATTGCTATGCGTGCGGCGTTTAAAACCTTTACGGCCGGTATGCAGGCTATTATTTTGGCTCCGATTACTATTTTGGCCGAACAACACTATCAATCGTTTATGAAACGAATTGCTGGCAAAGAATACGGCGTAAATATTGCGTTATTGTCACGGTTTCAGAGTGCCGCGGAACAGAAAAAAATTCTTCGTGGACTCGAATTAGGTTCGATTGATATAGTGATTGGAACGCATCGTTTGTTATCGAAAGATATTAAACTTAAAAATTTAGGGATTATTATTGTTGATGAAGAACAACGGTTTGGGGTGAAGCAAAAAGAAAAACTAAAAAATATTCGAGCGGGAGTAGATACTTTAACACTCACGGCCACGCCTATTCCGCGAACGTTGAATATGAGTTTGAATAAACTCAAAGACATTTCGACTATTACTACACCACCACCAGGGCGGTTGCCAGTGGTAACTGAGGTACGAAAATTCAATTTTAATCTAGTACGAGAGCGAATTTTATTCGAACTGGAACGTGGCGGACAAGTCTACTTTTTGCACAACGAAGTGCGTTCGATTGAAGCGATTTTGTTTCAATTACAAGCGTTAATTCCAGAAGCAAAATTTATTGTGGCTCACGGACAACTAAAACCCGAAGAATTAGAAGCGCGCATTAGTCGGTTTAAATCGGGGGAAGCCAATGTGCTGATTGCGTCAACGATTATCGAAAACGGAATTGATTTGAGTAATGCCAATACGCTCATTGTAAACAAATCCGAAAAATTTGGGTTATCACAACTTTACCAACTCCGAGGTCGAGTTGGACGAAGTCGCACGCAAGCCTATGCCTACTTTTTGTACCACGGTCGACGGCTCGAACTCGAAGCCAAAAAACGGTTACGAGCCATTGTGGAAGCGTCGGAACTCGGAAGTGGGTTCCAAATTGCTATGCGAGATTTAGAAATCCGTGGGGCAGGAGAAATTTTAGGAGCCAGTCAATCAGGAGCGATGAAATCGGTTGGAGTGGCACACTTTGTGCGAATGCTCAACAAAACGATTAAAGAAATGCAATCGGGAGAAACTTCGACTGAAATGAAACCTGAGACAAATGTGACGGTTGATATTCCTTTATCGGCGTATATTCCAGCCAATTATATTCCCAATATTAATGAAAAAATTAGAACCTACCAAGAGTTAGCGGGGGCTGAAACGTTAGAACAGTTAAAGCATTTGAAAGCCGATTTACGAGAAGATTTTGGGCATATTCCAAAAGAAGTAGAAAACTTATGTAAGGTAATTCAGTTAAAAATATTATTACGGGCGGTTAATATTGAAGCCGTAAAATTGAACAAAGTATCGCACAAAGCGTATGAGTTGGTATTACGGATGAATGAGCAATTTACGCCCGATCAATTATTTGGATTGCTGAAAAATTCTGATAAAAAATGGGTAATTGGAGCCACGGCTATAAAACTAAAAATGGAAACGCTGCCTATTAATTGGTATGAAACTTTGTGTGATGATGTGAAATTATTGCAGAAGGTTGATTTGAAAAAGTAATTATTTGACTTTTATTTAAAAATATTTTAGAATTGTTTTGTGTTATTTTTTAATCTTAAAATAAATGGATAATAACGAAAGAAATGAAGCAGAAATTCAGTCAAGATCTTTGTTGAAAAAATCTATAGATAACATAAGCCATATGTCAGAGCATTTATCTATTGAAGAAATGAACAATTTAGAGATTATTTTGAATGCCATTTATAAAGCTGACGATTTTGGTCAAAAAACTCATACAGGTGGAGCACCTAATTTGATAGAAAATTTAGCTGCTATGGTTAAATTATCTACTGCTGGTTTTAAAACAGTAGAAACTCTTGATGGTCTACACGAAAAAGTGTTAAAGGCAATAGATTCAGCTTATATAAAACACAATTAATTTAATATTGTTGGAGGAAAATCCGCCAACGGCGGATTTTTTTACGAAAAGGCAACGGTTTTTAGGTTCTCTGTTTATCGAGTTGAGTTTGATAAAAGAGTTTTAATTCCTCAGACTTGGTTCGGAAACCTTGAACGTATGGGAGGTCTATTTTTTGGTGGCAAAAAGTAGACGAAAAAACCAATCACGAGAAATTTTTCTAAAGATTTATCTGTTTTATCTAAAATTAAAAAACTCGCTTAGTGTAAGTTTGAAATTTTTAATCGCTCAAACAGTTTTAATTTTTATACGATTAAACAAACAAATCTTTTATACGAAAAATGTTCTCAAGTGATATTTAATGGAATTATTTTTAGATATAAAAAATCCGCCAACGGCGGATTTTTTTTTATTTCTTTTTGCCTTTAAACTTTTCCATTGAATCTCTCAAATCAACCCAAATTGGCGTACCGTGGAATCCGTATTTTTCTCGGAGTTTGTTTTCGAGGTAGCGTTTGTAAGTAAAGTGGAAGGCATCTTTATTATTAACATGAAACACAAACTTTGGTGGTCGAGTCGCTACTTGCGAAGCAAACTTAATTTTCCCCATTTTGGTTCCAACACTTGGAGCCACATGATTATAAAAAATTTCTGGCACAAACCGATTCATTTCTGAAGTCGAAATTCGTTTTTTTCGTTCCGCAAAAATTCCCGCGGCATTTGGAAACACTTGTTGCACTCCTTTCGTGGTTTTTGCCGAGAAGAACAGTACCGGTGCCCAATTGGCAAACCGAATTTTTTGTGCTAAGTACCCTAAATATTTTTCTCGAATTTTATCTAACCGTTCATCCCACATTTTTACTTCGGCCAGTTCTCGTTCATCGGTTTCTTCTTTGGCTTTCGATTTTTCTTGTGCCAAATCAAACTTATTTACACAAACCATAATTCCTTTTCCAGCCTCAATGGCTTTTCCTAAAATCACGGTATCTTGGTGTGTTACGCCATCTAAAGCGTCTATCAACAAACAACAAACATCGGCTCGTTCAATGGCTCGTGAGGTTCGCACTACACTCCAAAACTCAAAATCTCGTTCGACTTTTCCGGGTTTTCGTAGTCCTGCCGTGTCCAAAAATTGGAATTTCTTCCAGTTTTCGCCTTCGTAATTTGCTTCGTTTATTTGTTCGTTAATTTCAACCATTTCGCCGGTTTCTTCGTTCCAAAACATATGCGAATCAATGGTGTCGCGAGTAGTTCCAGCTACGTCAGATACTACGGCTCGGCTATTGCCAAGCAAAGCATTGAGCAACGATGATTTTCCGACATTTGGTCGTCCAATAAAGGCCACGCGAATCGTTTCATCGGCTTCTTCTTTGGCTCGTTCTTCTTCGGTTAATGCTCGTGGTGGCTCAAAACCTAATTTATCTAAAGCCGTATCCAAAGCTTCTTCCAATTCCCAAATTCCCAAATTATTTTTGGCTGAAATGGGTAATGGTTCTCCTAACCCGAGTTCCATCAAATGCCAGACTTCGGCACTAGAAGAATCATCTAATTTATTGGCAACTAAAACCACTGGTCGCCCTGATTTTCGTAAATCTTCTGCAATTTGATAGTCATCTTGCGTGAGTTCTTTTTGCGCATCGAGTAAAAATAATACTAAATCGGCGTGTTTTGAAGCCACTTGTGCTTGGGTTTGAATTTCGTCTTCTAGTGAATCACCGCCAGAAGTCGTCAACCCAGCCGTATCAACTAAAAAATACGTATGTTTATTGGGCGTTACTTTATCAATCAGGCTGTCTCTGGTGGTACCAGAAATATCTGATACAATCGATCGTCGTTCGCCGACAAATCGGTTAAATAAGGTTGATTTTCCGACATTTGGACGACCAATAATAGCCACTGTTGGTATTTCTTTTCTCATATCAGCGCTAAAATACTGTTTTTGTAGGGAATTAGCAAATTAATTATAAGACAACGCTTTTTACAATTCTGCTCTTAATTTAAAAAGTAGGAAAAAATAAAATTTAAAGTAAAATAACACCGAATGAAAATTTTAGGCATAGACCCAGGGTTTGGACGGTGTGGATACGCTGTAGTAGAGTCTAACGACCAACACGAACGATTAATTCGGTTTGGTACGATTGTAACCGACCCCAAAACAAGTTTTAACGAACGATTAGCCGAATTAGAAGCGGACATTCAATCTATTTTAAAAGCAGAAAATCCAGACGTATTATCGGTGGAAGATTTATTTTTTGTCCAAAATATAACCACTGGCATCCAAGTGGCACAGGCTCGTGGGGTAATTTTACTCGCTGCCCATAAATATGGGTGCCAAATTGTCGAACCCAAACCAGTTGAATTAAAACAATCGTTTACTGGCCACGGAAAAGCCAGCAAAGCTGACATGAAACGTATGGCCCAAAAACAGTTTAATCTCCCTAACTCTCCACAAATTGATGATGCGGCCGACGCGATTGCCGCAGCTTTATGGGGGATACAAGCGACCAAGTTTTTATAAAAAAAAGTCCGGTAAGGACTTTTTTATTTTTAGAGTTTTAGTTCTTTATACTAACTTTCTCTTCGGCGTTTTATAAACAAGAACCCAAGACCAATCACAAACACAATGAGTCCATTTACCCACGCGCTATCTACTCCACCAGATTTAGGGGCTTGTTTAACGGTGTTTTTCGTTCCAGCCGGAGTGGCTTCGGCTTCATTACTGGCTGGACCTTCTAGTTCCTTAATATCGATTGGTGTAACCGTAAAACAGTATTTGACGTGGTTGGTGAGTCCGTCAACATACCATTGTGTCCGATCATCGGGGGTGATGTTAAGTTTTGTTAGTGGTTGTCCACACACATTATAATTAATTTTATAGTTTTTTACGCCCTGATCATCTTTGGCTGGGGTCCAAAACAGAGTAACTTTTTGGTTTCCGGGTTTGGCTTGTAAGTTTTGAATTGAAGTAGGGGCGGCATTTTGAAGTGCTTCAGATACATCAAATGAATGTGTTACTTCTTCGGTTGAACCGTCTTCGAAGACGGCTTTAATATTCATGGTATTTTTCCCAGGAGTGTCAGCCGCAACAAATTGTCCTGAGAATGAATTGTTATCAATTTTTTTGGTTTCTAATGGGGCGTTATCGTTATTTAATTGAGCGGTAATAGAGTGTATTTTCTTTTTACAATTTCCTTTAAATTGAACCATTTGCCCCGGAAGAATTTCGTTTGGAAATTCAGAAATTTTACAATTTTTATCTACGACCACCAAAGCCATTTCCGCTCTTGGGAGGATTTTTGTGCCATCGGCTTCAGAAATTCCTGAAGCGATAAATGGATAGGTTCCTTGGGCTGGGGCAATAACGGTTCCCACAAATTCAAAATCGGTTTTTTTGGTCATAGGAATCGCTAAATCATTCATTTTCATGTGAACTTCTGCCAAAGGAATTTTGGCAGTAGCGGTTATTTGTACTTTGGTTCCTTCGCTAACATGATTTTGACTTAAAGCTGTGTCTAAGAAAACTTCTTCGCCCGAAACTCTCAAAACTCCTGCGTGAGCCTCATGTTTTTCGTTTCCTAACGTATCAAAAATTGAAGCCGAATAAGCATAATCTCCCATGTCAGGAATCATGAGTGTACCAGCAAATGATTTGCTATCAATGCGAGACAAGAGAACTTCTTCATTATTAATCACAAACTTCGCGTTTGAAATTTCTTCATCAGATCCAACCACAATGTTCACTTCTTTTCCTGCCACTACTGGATTCGGACTGAGCGTTACCTTCATAACACTTGGTCCTTCGCGGTCTATTTGGATGGCCACAGGGGGCGAAACTAACGTTGGTTCATCAGTACAGAGAGCCGTAAAATGATGTTCTCCATGGCTTAGTCCTGGGGTTTGGAAAGTATATTCTCCGGTTGGACTGGTGGGAATATTGGTTCCGATTTCTTTCGCGCCGTCTTTTATCGTAAGCACGCTACAACCCGTTGCGGTTCCAAAAATGTTTACTCGTGGCGAACTCAAAATGGCTCCATTTTTAGGAACGGTAATCGTGATTCCTTTGGGTCCTGTTGGAACGACGGGGTCAGCTTCATTTTTTTCAATTTTTACCACAAAATTTCCCGCAATTCGTACATCATCTAAGTCTTGTACGGCTAATTCGTGTTCTCCTGGGGTGTTGAATGATAGGGCTAAATGAAAAATATGAACCCCTTGATCTTCTTTGGTGAAAGTATAATCGGCGGGCAAGCTGGCATTGGGGTCAGTTGGAACGGAGAAACGAATGGTTCCTCGGTATTCAGGATCAACGCTTCCATTGGCATCTTTTGCGGTAACAGTTACCGACAATTTTTCTGATATTTGGGCGGTATTTTTTACGCTGTTGATAGAAAAGTGCGAAGTGTTCCCTTTTTCTTCTGGTGTGTCGTCAAAGAGTTGTGCTTTTAAGAACGAAGCTATTCCGCCAGAGGCTCCAATAGAATTTCCAGGAGCGGTTTTGGGAAGAGAAAATACGACTTCTGGGGCATCAAACAATTCAACTTCGTTGGCAAAAACGTTCAAGGTGACAATGTTTGATTGATTAGTAGTCAAATTTCCACTGAATTGTCCTTGCGAATTTGTATGTTGGCTCGCTGATACTTGGACTTCTTTTTTGGAAGGAACTATTTTGATAGGCACATTGGATAAAGGGGTTCCAAAAGCATTTTGAATCACACCTGAGAATTTGATAGGCGTTATCCCATCGGCAGGAGCCACGCTATTTAGAACCGTTACTTGAGATTGGTACGGAGATACCGTGTCGGAAAAGGCAAATCCTGAGAGACTTGTAAAAAGGGCTATAAGACTCAAAAATCGTACGAATCCTTGTAGAAAATTTTTCATCAATTTTATGGTACCCAAAAACATATATGAAACAAGTTTTTTGCGAAACCAACGGGCTAAGCAGGTTACAAATTTTCAAGAACTTCTTTCATTGCCATCATGGCGTGTCCACGATGACTTACTTCGTTTCGTTTTTTGGCACTCATAGCCGAAAAAACTTCTAATTCGCCTTCAGGTAAAAACACCGCTGAAATGGGGACCCCTTTTTCAATTGGAGCCGCCGGAAATTCGGTAATTTCCCCACGAACGTCTCCTTGTACTTCGTATATATCGTTGGTATCAGGATTAAATAAAGCCATGGCCGATACAAATTTTCCGTTTCGGTTTGGCTCGTCTTCCAACATATCTAAAAATAATCGCAGCCATTCAATATCGTCTGGAGCGTCAATTTCTCGTTTGGTTTTTAATCCAAATTTGTCAGGCAAGGCTTCTAATTCGAGTCCAGAATCTTCGGCAATGGTTGGTAAACCAGTTTTTTGGGCATAATACCGAGCTTTTAATGCGGCGTTTTCGGCATACGTAGATCCATTTTCAACGGGTTCTTCAAAGGCTGGAAAATCTTTGAGGGATACAAACTCAAAATTTTTGAGTGCTTTGAAAAAACTATCAAACATCTTCTTTTTTCCGGCGTTTCCAGTGGCTATCAAAATTTTCATCTCTTAATCTTCAAACTTGTCTTGGATTTTTCGCACGTATGCTGGAGCTTGATTTTCGACAAATCGAAACCGACAGACTCGCCGAGTTTGAACAATTTTGGCAATTTCGTGCTGTAGTTTTGGAGCAATTTTGGCGAGGTATTTAATGTAATCTTTTGGTCCACCAATGGTATTTACGAAAATATCGGCCACCCCTAAATCACCAGACACCTCCACAGCAGATACCGTCAAAAATCCGACTTGGTTTGGCGTAGTAAACTTATCGACCAAGGCGGGCAATTGTGATTGGATTACGTGGGCTAATTTTTGACTCCGTTCAGAAATTTTCATCTTCTTAAATATGTTTTTTTTAGTAGAAAAATCAAATATTTACGATTTTAATCTATCAAGCGGAATTGACCCCAAAACTTTTAAACCAGGCGTAATAACCTTAAGAACTTCTTGGCAAATTTTATGAAAGTGATACTCATATTCACCTTTTGGGGTATAATGATGAGTTTCCATTTGAGAAAGAACAGCCTTGTTTTCTTTGTAGGCAGAATTGGAAAGAACAGAAGCTAGAACGCTAAACATTAACCCTCTATCTTCAAACTTTTGTGTTCCAAAATTGTTTTCTTTGGACTTGTAATTGTTTGTGTAGGTAAGTAATGATTGAACTAAAAATGGAATATGAATGCTTCCAAAGTCGAATTGAACTTTGCCAAATTTCTTTGAAAGGTCCACCCTTAAACTGAAATCAGAAAATGATTCTTTTCCATTAATTCGAATGCAAGATTCGGTTGTTTCGGTTGGAATTGGTCTGACGATTAGGTCGATGTTCTCGTTAAATCGTTTGGCTATTTGTGGTTCGAATCGACGACCATTCTTCAAAAGATTTATTATTTCTTTCAAAAAATCTTGGAATGATTCTGTTAATGTTAAGAATCTATCAACTTCAATAACAAAAGGAAGATAGAGTCTATTTTCGGTTTCTTTGTAATATTGTTTTAAGTTTTTAGGAACATTCTTCTTCGAAATAGCCTCTTTTACGCTCCGCTTCGTTTCATCAGACACCCTTCCAATTTCTATGGGGATGCTGGTAAAGTAGGTGGTGCAAGATTCTGTTTTTAAATGTATTAATAAATCAGACCATAGTCTTGCCATGCCAATGATGTGACTCTGTAAGAACTCTTTCCAGTCAATCAAAAGTTTGTTCGTGTTTTCATTATTTGTGTCTCTATTTTTTAAGAGATAGTTTTCAAATATTTCTTCCAAGAGAAAGAAGTTTTGGCTAAATAGGTCAATGTTATTTCGGTATCTATTAACAATGTTATTTTTTAGAGGTTGTAATTTATCAGGGTTGTCATAATAATCTTTTAATAGAATTGCTTCTTCTGGGGACTTTTCATTCAAATATGTAAAAAAATGGTCTACTGGTGAAACAATTTCTGTGTTATTTTCTAGATTTTCCATGTTTTATATATAAAATAATGAATTAAAATGTCAATATTTTAAATAATGAATTATACTAAAAAATTTGTACAATAGAATTGATATGACCAAATACACGCAACGGCTTTGTTTTTTAGATTTAGAAACCACGGGGTTTGATCCACAGAAAGATTCAATTATAGAACTCTCATTCGTAGTATTAGACCAAAACGGACAAGAAGAGTCTCGTTTTGACCAATTAATTCAGCCCGAAAAATCGCCGTTAAATGATTTTGTATCGGAGTTGACAGGCATTTCGCAACACGATTTAGATACAGAGGCTAAACCATTAGACACGTTTAAAGACGAGATTACAACCAAAATTGGAGATGCGGTTATTGTTGGACACAATATTGATTTTGATATCAATTTTTTAGAAGCCTATGGAGTACCAGTAAAACAAAACGGACGGATTGACACCCATGAGTTAGCCAGAATTGTGTTATTGCAAGAAGAAAGTTATGCTTTGGAAATTTTGGCTCAGAAATATGGATTTAAACACGAAAACGCTCATCGAGCCATGAGTGATGTAGAAGTAAATATCGAGATTTACGATTTTTTGGTAGAGCAAATCGAAACACTTAGTCCGGAATTTTTAGCACAAATTAGACCCATTATTGAAAAAAATAGTTGGTGGAAAGAAGGAGCGGTGTTACTGGCATCAACTAGTACGAAATCTGTACCAACTAAAAAAAATACTCCGCGCGAAACGCCAACCCAAACGATTGATATAAAGAGTTTTTCCGCCCAACACAATTTGCTTCGAGCGGGGACAACCCGAAAAACAGCCGAATTACAAAAAAACCTAGCCTATGCTTATCCAAAGTCGGTTATTGTGACTGAGCGGCTCGATAGATTTTCGGGAGAATCGTTTGTTCCAACGCCAGAAGTTATTTTAGCCCCACAGAGATTTTCTGAGTATTTAAATCAAACATTTGAGAAAAGTATTGATATTACTTTTGCTATTCAGGTGGCGTGGCGACAATTTTTGGGTTACCGTGGAAAAAATTTCTTTGATTTATTTCTCCACCAATACGATTTGTGGAATCAGGTGTGTTTGCTGTCGGTCGAATCAGAGTTGTTTAGCCAAATCATTCAAGAGCGAATGGACGAGCGGGTCTTAGTAATTACGCCCTCCGCTTTTTTGCGTTTTATTGATTTACCAGTTTTTACGGATCGAACCCTCATTATTGATGAAGGAGAATTGTTTGGGGAATCTTTATTGCATGCTCCAACGAAGCGATTTTCGTTACTGAAATATCTGAATCATACTGATGAAAAAATTTCGGCGCCTGCTCACTTTTGGGTTTCGAATTTTTGCCAAGAAGTTATTCGTGAAAAAACAGGGCATGAAATTTCTCCGTTTCCAACAAAAATTTTGTTAAAAGACTCTGATAAGTTTGCAGATTTTGCAGATAGTGCCACTCAGTTTTTAGATTCGTCTGATCAACCATTGTTAGAACTGTTGACGAATCCGCAACCCAAAGAAGTGAGATGGTTAACGTATTATCCACAAAACGGAGACTTAGTGTTTGAGAGTTGGCATCCAGAAGATTGGCGAGCCTTGAAAGAGAAATTAAGTGCGTTTAAAACGTTGTTATTTCATCGACACACGCCGAGTGAATCGTTGGCTTTTTTCCGAGTATTTTTGGGAATTTCTCAAGCGGAAGAATTTGAATTTGAACATTTGTTGCCCGATTTTTCTTGGGAAGTTCCGACCGATTTAATTTCAAATCGTTCGCCAGAATATAATGCTTATTGTGCTCAGAAAATAGATCAAATTGCCCGTGCGGAAATAAATGATTCGACCAATGTGGTGACTTCATTTTCTAGTCTTGAAACCCTTCGAAATACCTACAATAAGTTGTCGGAAAGTTTGTCTGATACGGACATACAAATATTTGGAGAACGGGTTAAAGGCGGACAGGGGAAAATGTTTCAAATGATGAAGAATCAAAAAAACATTTTGTTATTACTGCAAAAAATATCCGATAAGAATCTAGATCAATATGATTTTCAGCATTTAATTCTGCATCGGATTCCGTTTTCGGCACCACACCCATTGTTAGAAAAAATTGAAGCCGTAATGAAACAATCAAACCAAAACTTTTGGGAGGTTTGGACTACGCCCCAAGTTTCGGCGGCTTTAGCCCGAAGAACGGCCGATTTTGAAACTTTGCAAACGGTTACGTGTCTTGATGGGCGAGAAAATGCGAAATGGGCCAAAGCCATGATCTATGGAGCTTGGCCACATCTGAGACAGCGAGAAAACTAAAATTTCTTTATGCAAACCCTAAAACAAAGGCACTAATTTGGTCGCCAGGCGTAGCAAAGAAGTTTACAATCGTCCAAGCTGAGAATGCTAATACGATTCCAATAACGGAGTACTGAATAATTTTCTTAGCTTCTTCCATGGCTTCTCCGTTTCCATAATCAATAATTAGTCTTATACCGCCATAAATGAGTGACAGGGTCGCCATGAGGCCAATAAATCCTAAGACATAGTCCGCCCATTTGAGGGCAAACTCAATGACCGAAGTTGCATTTGGTTTGACGATTTGTCCATTTTGGTAGAAGAGGGCTAATAATGGTTTTAGCGAAATAGCTACAACAGAAGCAATAATACTTTGCATGACTTGTTTTTTTGTTGCTTCATAACTTTCATCGTCACCAAAAATGAGTCGAATACAACTAATAATAAGGAAGAGAATAGAGACGATAACGAACAATGTTAGGAGGAAATCAACGATTCCTTCCAGTTCACCAAAGATTCGACGTGCAAATTCTAGTGAACGTTCCGTATTTATTTGATACTCACTTCCCTCAAATGAATCTCGGAAAATAAAGTCTTCTTTTCCGTTTCCAAAAATAACAAAATCTACGACCGTAAAGGCTAGGGAGAAGACAGTCCACCCAATAATGATATTGAAAATTTGGTTTCGTTTTTTGGGAATTTCCTCCGACACGCTATCACGGCTTATCATAAATAATTGTACGCCCGCAAAAACGATGAGGAAAATACTAATAGGAATGAGTAGTTTTTTTACGCCCGCAAACAAATTATTTAGTGTGCTTCGCAGTTGGTCATTTCCCGTTTCTCCTTTTCCAGTATAATCTTTTAGCCTAGACTTGTGACCTAATATTTCTCCATCGCCAGAAGAGAAAATGTTTTTAGATGAGGGAATAGAAGAAAATTGACTCGAAGATAATTTCCCCTGAAATCGTTGTTTTAATGGTTCGTCATCTCCAATGCCAGCGATAAATTTGTCCTTTAATGTTTTTGTGGTAGCTGTTGAATTAGAACGATTTATTTTGGCAATCACAAAGTGCTCAATATCGTCATAAATCGTTTCAAAAACTTGCGCGGATTGTTCGAATTTCTTTTTCTTACAACCGTCAACCGTATTATTAAAAATGGTAACGCCAAAGATGAATTTTTGTTTTAATTCTTTATTGATGCTTGATTTTTCGGCTTCTGATAAATCAGTATTTATGCTTTCTAAAGCCGATAATGCTCGGTGTGAACGTCCACACATTTTCAAAGCGGTGGCTTGATAGCGACGAAATTCAGAAGATCGCTTAAAAATACCTAACGTTTTACAAGGTTTAATCCGCGTTGGGCAAGCAGGAAGGTCGCCCCCCTCATTTACGGCCTGAACCGTGGGCATGAAACACAAACATAAAATTGACAAAACCGCTCCGTAAAATTTTTTCATTATACAATCATAAATTGAGCTAATACATAACTAGAGAAGGCAATTACAAAGGCAATGGCGGAATTTCGAATCATATTTTTGGCACTTGAGACTCGTTCGTCATCACCCAGAGAAACAACATAGTACAAGGCGGAAATAATCAACATCAAAGCGGAAGCCCCAGCAAAGAAAGTCAAGATGAAGTTTATAATCCCGCCAATTTCACCAGAAAGCATATTTATTTGTTCTGATCGACTAATATCGCTGGCAACAATTCGCACAATTACCTCGGCGAATAAAATAAATCCGGCTCCCCAAATAAATGTTTGAACAAAATTCTTTTCATTATCTAAGTTTTCGTCTTGTCCACGAGAGGTAATTAAATCATAGGCACTAATTGAACCATTTACCAAGAATAATCCTCCCACGGCGTACTCTAATACGCGAATGATTTGTTCAACTTTATCTTTCAAACTATTGACCACCTCATTGGTTCCTAATATATCTTTCTCATATGGATTAATAAATTCAAACCCAATAAATTCAGCTAATGAAAGGATTATTAATCCCACTAACGCCCACACAATTTGATTTTTGGCTTTTTCGGCACTTTCTTCGTCTCCATTGGTAAAAATATAACGAATTCCGCCAATCAACAAATAAAGGATTCCGATGGTTCCTAAAACGCGTAAAACGGTTACCATAATACCACTGCCTTTTTTGCTGAAAAAGCTTTTTAAAATTTTATCTTCGTTTCCCACTGAATGTTTATCGTCGAATCCAGTAAATCCATCTCCAGCACGATGGATGAGGTTATCTTTTAAAATGGGGTCATATCCGGCTTCGCCTAAAGTTAGGTGAGGACTTTTGTTCCCAGTGTTTGATGCGTCTTTGGGAATTAAGTTTACTGTTACTTCAGGCATTGTTTTTTTTAATTCTTTTGCTGTATCAATTATCTTTTGGTAATAAGCTGGATGCGTAATTTTTAGCAACACTTTATTCTCATCTTTTTTTTCTAAGTCTTCTATTTTTATCCAAATTGCATTATCTCCAGCGGGGACATTAATATCTGTCTTTATCCATTTTCCCAAAACATTTTCTTTTCCTTGGTACGAATAACTATTGTTTACGGTTATTTTTTCTCCTATTTTCTTATCTCGTTCTAGTGAATCAATTTGATTGATTGCTATTTTATTTATGGTTTGTTTATTTAGTCCCACAAAACGAATTAATAAGAACTTTTTTCTAGACTCCTCTTTTGGTTCAACTTTGTTTTTTCTATATTCTTTATAATCCTTATATTTTTCATCATTATTTTTTTCATAGAAGTTTGTGTTGAATGCTTCTGTATTTTTTTGTGATTCTTTTAGTTTGTTTTTAAAATATTCAACTTTTTCCTTATCATCCTTTTTGTAAAACTCAGTTTTTTCAAATAAATCATCGTTAGTTTTTTGCATGTTATTAAACATAGAATCGGTATTTCCAGTCGTTCCGAAACTTTTTCCCGTAGCACTGGTACTCTCATAATTTAGTTGTCCGCCCGTTGCGAATATTTCATTTCCATTAAACAAGAGGGAAAAACTTAACAGACTCACAACAATTAATTTCTTCATGATTACGTACTTTATAAGGCATAAATTCTCACTATTATATCAAAAATACAAAAAAAATACAATTCTTTTTTGACAAAGAATTTGTCATTATTAGTATCGTCAAGCTTTAAAAGTTCTTTTTGTTTTTGAAAATGATTTTTCCTCTGTTAGGGATTCCCTTGGGAATACTTATTACCGTAAAAGCTGAGATTATCGTACAAAATATTGGCGATATAGATTGGTGTGAACGGTACATAGGAAGTGGTGGAACCTACACCTTTGTTAAATTATTTGGCATTGGCGTGAGTATGGTTTCTATTATGTGGCTTACTGGTACACCGCAAGCATTTTTAAGTACTACTCTTGGAAGATTTTTCTAAGGCAGAAGATGGGGTTATAGCTCAGATGGCTAGAGCACCTGCCTTGCACGCAGGGGGTCAAGGGTTCGAGTCCCTTTAACTCCACCATCTTTGGGTTGGTAGCTCAGTGGTAGAGCATCTGGCTTTTAACCAGTTGGCCGGCAGTTCGATCCTGCCCCAACCCACCACCAAAAATCAAAAACAAAGGTCCTTCTTTATAAGGATTTTTTTTCACTAAAAATAATTCCGTGATTGGGTCGGTAGCTCAGTGGTAGAGCATCTGGCTCTTAACCAGTTGGCCGTGAGTTCGATCCTCACCCGACCCACCAATAAGACAATTTATATCCTTTTCGTAAGGATTTTTTGTCTCATTTTAAAATCTATAATTTGATAAATTTACGGGGTTGTTTATGATAAAATCGAATTTTTTAATATTTTACCTCATGAAAGAAACTTTTATAAAATATCTTCCTCGAACGGTACTGGCACTTATTTTGCTGTATGTTGCTATATATTTGAAATTTGTAGACACGGCGTATTTCACGGCTCTGTTTACTCAAATGACGTTTTTTGGAATGAGTGAAGATGTGATGAGAATTATAGTGGCGGTGATTGAAATTTTAATGGCTGTGGGAGTTTTTATTCCACAAACAAAAAAATGGGCTTCTCTCGGGGGAATGGTTCTTTCTTTGGGAGCTTTGTATTTCTGTAGTTCCTTTGTAACTCCGGCAGAATTAGAAACTCAAAATTTGGTGATGGCGGCTTTAGCCTTTGTGACCTTTATTTGTTCATTTTTTATTTGGCGACAAAAACCAAAACCACAAATTACCTTGGTGGCAGCGTAATAAAAATTTGTGTGCCATCCTTTTGTTTGTAAAGTTATAAGAAAACAGGGAATAAAAAAATCCGCCAACGGCGGATTTTTTTTATTTAGAATACTCTTCGTAAAACGGTATTTTTGTTGGATTAAATGGACTAATTTCTTCCGATTTATTTGAGTCATTATTATTAAGGTAAGAAACAAATAATTCGTGTATTTCTCCAGGACCAACTAATGGAGTTAATAGTTTAAATGCTGAATAAGCATGATCAGGGATTTCTATTCCCATCTTAATAGAAGTGTCTTGGGAGAATTTTTCATAGTGTTCTGTGAAGAAATTTTTGGCAGTTTGTAATCGTTTGAAGTGTTTAGAATGAACATCGACGTTGTCTATTTCATTTCGTTCAATTCTTCTAAAATAGTTAAGTGAAGAACAAAGAGCAGAGTCAATATCTTTGTTGTGTAGTTCTAAGACTAATTCTTCTGGTAATGGAGAAGGGTCTTCCAAGAAAAATGCGGGAGTTTTTTTAGAACTCAAAAGAGTTTTAACTGCTAGCTGGTATCCATCTTTTGCTAAATTAATAGCATCTTCAGGTGTCAATATAATGGATTTTATTTCTAGTAAATCCAGTTCTTCTTTAGTTATTTTAAAATCTTCTAATGCCATTGTTTTAAGGGTTATTTTCTTTTATTATAGGTTTAAATTTGTAATTTGTCAAATGCAATCCTTTAACATCTCTTTTGTTACAGAAATGTTAGTCATTGCGAGCAAATTTTTATAAAAAATTGCCTGGCAATCTAATGCCTTATTAAAGTAGAAAGTCGTTGTAGATTCCATCGCTTCGCTTGGAATGACTGAGTTTTAGTCCCTCAACACTTCTTTCGTTAACAACTTCCCTCGCTCAACCGCGGGTTGATTAAAAGCGTTGACCTCTAAAAATTCTCCCAAAAAGGCGACGGCTCCTTCGAACAATATAATTAAGGCTCCCAGTGTGGTTTCATCCAAGGCTTCAATTTGAATGATATGGTTCGGGCGGGCTTTCTCGGTTAAACTTTGGGCAGTGGCTTGTAATTGGGCGTTAATAATGTGTTGAAACGAGTGCCCACGTAGGTACGAAAATTTATCGTAATGGTGAAGTGTTTGCGTTGTAATGTGTGAGTCTCGGTGCGATTGCCCTATAAACCAAACTTGTTTGTCGGTTGGGCCGTCCAAAAATAATTGCAGTTGGCTGTGTTGGTCAATCGGCCCTAAAGCGGGAATCGGCGTTAATCCGTCATTGTTTTTTCCGGTAGATTCGGCCAATAATTGCACGAACCATTCGGTAAATGTTTTGAGTTTGGCAATGTAGGGCATTAATACGACCGTTTTTTGTCCATTTTGAAAATGCGTAAACATTTGGCTGGCTAACTGGAACGGTTGGTTTTTTGCAAAATCCTGACAAAGTAAATGAGAAGCCATTTGTTGAGCTCCGTCCAGAATTTTTTCAATATCAATCCCTATCAGAGCGGCTGGAAGTAACCCCACTGCGGTTAACACACTAAACCGTCCGCCAACATTTTCTGGCACCCAAAACCGTGGCAAATCTTCGGCTTCGCAAATATCATGTAAAAGTCCTGTTGGACCAGTAATGGCCACAAAGTTTTGTTTTAGTGGAATATCTTTTTTGCGAAATTTTGATGAAAAATAATCAAATAAGGCCATCGTCTCCATGGTTCTACCAGATTTACTAATGGTAATAAAGAGCGTCTTTTCTAGCTCAATTTGCGACTCTACTTCTAAAATGCTTTGCGAATCAAGTGTGTCTAAGATAAATAATTTTTTGCTAAAATCGGTTTGTAAAGCGTCTCGTAAGGCTCGTGTTCCAAGCGCTGATCCGCCAATGCCTAACACCACAAAGGCTTTGTATTGGTCGGCGTTTTCGGCAGCAAAGTTTTTAATGGCTTGTTCTTCGGCACAGGGTTTATAAAACCCAATATCTTTTGCGGCAAAATCTAAAACAGTTCTTTGTATCACCGTAGAAAATTTTTTGACCGTGGATTCGTTTACCGAAAAATCAATCTTCATATTATCTTAATAATACTAAGAACTTGGTAAAATTCTAGCCAATTGACAGTTTTTTAAAAATACGAGATACTGCGGATGTATTTATTTAATTTTTTATTACAAATGTTGAAAGACTTTAAAAACTTTTTGATGAAAGGAAACGTGGTTGATTTAGCCGTAGCCTTTATTATCGGTGGGGCATTCAAAACCATTGTTACCTCATTGGTAAACGATATTATTATGCCAGCCGTTGGTGTATTAGTTGGTGGAGTTGATTTTAAAGACTTAAAATTTGTACTAAAAGCGGCGGAAGGAGAAGTGGCCGCGGTAACGCTTAATTACGGAGCGTTTGTGCAAACAATTGTTGACTTTGTAATTATTGGAGCGGCTATTTTTGTATTTGTAAAAGCGTACGAAAAACTACAAGCCAAAAAAGAAGAAGCTCCAGCCGCACCAGCTGGACCAACTACCGAAGAATTGTTGGAAAAAATCTTAAAAGAAATGAAAAAGAAATAATTTCTGTTTCGTTCCTCTATTCTTTTAAAGCCGATTGCTTCAATCGGCTTTTTTTGTTTGATTTTTCTGGGTAAATCTGTCAAAAAGAAAACGACTATGAAAGATAGATTTTTAGAAGATTTAAAGGCGCGCGTGGATATTCGGGAAGTGGTCGGAAAATACACTTCGCTGAAAAAATCCGGCAAGAGTTGGCGCGGTCGGAGTCCGTTTCGGAACGAGCGTACACCAAGTTTTTTTGTCGATCCAGAAAAGAATCTCTGGTACGATTTTGGTGCCAGTGAAGGAGGTGATGTGATTTCGTTTGTTGAAAAAATTGAGAATTATTCGTTTTTTGAGGCCGTTGAATTATTGGCTCAGCAAGTCGGAATGGAAGTTCCGAAAATGGAATCGCAAAACTTTGGGCAAAAAAAAGAAGTAAAACAAAATCAGTACGATTTGCACGAAGCAGCCGCCAAGTTTTTTGAAACAGCATTAAGTAAAAATCCAGCCGTAAAAAAATACCTGTACCAACGGGGCATTACCGATGAAACCATTCAAGCGTGGCGGATTGGGTTTGGGGGAAAATCTAAAAATGGAGTGGCCAATTTTTTGCGAAAAGAAGGGTTTGAGCAAGCGGCTATTGTTGAGTCTGGGGTGGCGTTTGTGTCGAATGACCAATCGTTGCTAGATCGGTTTAATGATCGGGTTTTAGTGCCAATATTCGAAGCTCGAAACGGGAAAGTGATTGCTTTTTCGGGGCGAGATATTACCGGAAAATCGAAGGCCAAATACAAAAACTCACCTGAAAATCCGTTGTATCATAAGTCGTCAATCTTATTTGGGCTCGATCGGGCTCGGAAAGCGATGAAAGACCAGGATATGGCGGTTTTGGTAGAAGGAAATTTTGATGTTATTTCCGCCCACCAAGCAGGATTGACGAATGTGGTGGCTACTTGTGGAACATCGCTTACCGAAGACCATATGCGGATTTTGAGTCGTATTACTAAAAACATTGCGTTTGCGTTTGATTCTGATTCTGCCGGGAAAAAAGCCACCATGAAAGGGGTAGAAATGGCGTTGCGCTTTGAAATGAATCCGTTTGTGATATCGTTCGAAACGGCCAAAGATATTGATGAGGCCTTGCAACAAGATGCTGAAATCGTACGGAATAAAGTACGGCAACCAGTTAAGGCGCTAGACTTTTTTTTGGACAAGTTTTGGCAT
The DNA here is from genome assembly GCA_002747745.1 of bacterium DOLZORAL124_38_8. Taxonomy (GTDB): domain Bacteria; phylum Patescibacteriota; class Gracilibacteria; order UBA4473; family UBA4473; genus OLZORAL124-38-8. The sequence continues at coordinate 91,190 of PDQG01000004.1, read as the reverse complement.
ACTTTTAAAAATAAAGGAATTGAAGGCGAAAAGAAGTTTTTAGACTATTTTTTTTACTATTTAAAGCTGGTGTCTCGACCGGTTGAAGTTGATTTTTACATTGAGGCGGTGGCTAAAAAAATGCAGCGAGCCAAAGGCATTATCAAAACCGAGTTTGAAAACTTTGCGAGTAAAAAAACAAAATACCAAACCGAAAAATTCGTACCTGAAAACAAAATATTACTGACCCGAGAAGAAAGTTTTTTAGGGTTTTGGCAGTTGTTTCCAACAATCTTCCCGCTCGAAAAAACACAACGATTATCCGAAATTTTACACACCGAGTTAGCGCAAAAAGTAACTCGGGCTTGGCCAGAGTTTGAAACCGTGTTGAGTGATGCGGAGCAACAAAAAATGATTGGATTTAAATTGTATATGGCTGAAAAATACGGGGAATTCTTTTCGGAAAAAGAAGCCAAAGTAGAAATGAAAAAATTCTTGAAAGTCTTTAAATCAGACTTTGACAAACGACAATCGGCTCAGCAAGCGGCTGATATTCGGAAACAATTGTTAGGCTAAAATAGGGCTTGTAAAAAGTGGTCATTTAAGGCCATATATTGGTCGTATAACGCCCAAATTTTTTGTGGATACAACAAAAATAAAATCAAAATTGGCATCAAAAACGCGCCCATTGGTAAAGCCGATTTAAGCCCGACTTTGGGGTTGCCAACCATCATTCCAATGGCAATAATCGACCCCAAAATATATGAGAGTAGTAATGCCCAGAGTAAACTTTTCCAGCCGAGTAATAAGCCCATAAATAGTCCGAGTTCTTGGTCGCCAGCACCAACCCATTTCCCGTTGGATATTTTCCATTGGGCAAAATAAAAACTAAATCCAATTGCTCCACCAATCAATAAATCGATGGTGTTTTCTTTAAATAGAGCCCAGCCCAAAGCCAGGGCAATGGCTGGAAAGGAAATGCGGCGATCTACCAAGAAATGTCGAGCGTCGTAAAAAAATAGCAGTAAGGCGGCAAATAAGGCTCCAAGCGTTAGGAGTGGTGTAAGGTATTCGGCTTGTAAAATAGTGGGCAAAAATTGGTGCGCAAAAGCCCCAAAAACAACGGCAAACGTTAGTTCCATTGCTAAATACCAAAATGGAATTGGTTTCCCGCTGTGGGCTGATTTTCCGCGGAGTCCAAGATAGGAAAAAATCGGAATCATTTCCCACCATTGGAGTAATTTTCCGGTATGTTCGCACCGCGAACGACCCCAGAATATTCCGTCTTGATCGGCAAAAAGTCGGTCGATTACTACGCCGGCAAAACTTCCAAAACAAGCGCCTGCAAACGCAAAAATAAGAACCGAAATTAAATTTAAGTTTGGCATGTGTTGATAATAAAGGTTTCGATGAGTAGTTCAAACTCGGTGTAATCACCTTGAAAACTATAAATACCACCCGTTTTTAATTTTTTATCAATGGCAAATAGTTCGTCGTACATAGTTTTTATTTGGTCGGCCGAGAATTTTTGCGTGAGTTTATGCGTTTTTTTTACGACAAACGGATGTAATTTGGTTTCGATCGCAATTTGTTGGCTGGTGAGTTGGCGGTCAATTCCGTCTCGGATTTGGGCGTGAATTCTGGTTTCACGTAACAACATTGGGAAAATTTCGTGTGGACTTTGTCCGCTCTGTAATAATTCGTGAAAACGATGGAGTGCCAAGGCCGTGTTTTTTTGGCTTAAGGCTTCGGTAAACCCCCAGATTTGGCTTTGTGGGTTAGCAATCGTTTGTGTTTCAATCGATTCTTTGGTTATTTCGCCGTTGTTGGCGGTGGCAAGTTTTTGTATTTCTTGCGATAAATTCCATAAATCCGGTCCTACTCGGTTAAGTAAAAATTGGGCATTGGCATTCGAAATAAACGCATCGTGTTGTTTGGCTGTTTTTTGAATCCATTGTCCTAATTCGTATTCGGGGAGCGGTTCAAAGGTTTCGGTTTTGGCGTTTTTTAATAAAAATTTTGAGCCTTTTAAGCGTTTGTCTAATTTTGGCTCAGATACAATTAGGGTAACAGTGTCGGCGTTATTTGGTAGATGTTCGAAAAACTGTACTTTTTCAGCTTTTTGAAATTTATCCGTATTCCAAAAATTCTCACAAAAAATGAGTCGTTTTCCGCCAAACAAATTGGGAGTCAAAACGGCATTTTCGAGGTCGGGAAATTCGGTACTGTCGTCAAAAAAAATTATCTCTCCATCTGGGTGTTTTTCGGCAAATTTGGTTCGAAAAAAATTGATTCGTTCTTTCAGTCGAAACGTGTCCGTTCCAGTTAATAACACCAAATTTTGTATCATATCGGCGCGATTATAATTGAATGATAGAAATATACAAATGCGTTCAATAAATTTCCGTGCTTTGACACGGAATCTCTTCCATATTTTTTCGTGTCATTCTGACGCAGCCCAGAATCCAAAAACAGTTTAAATCGATAAATACTTTTGGACTCCGAACAAGTCGGAGTGACAACTGTTGTAAAAAATAACCCCACTTAGTTTTTCCTTTAAGGAGAGAAATAAAAAGTGTTCTATTTTTACTCCCTCTTTTATTTTAAAGAGGGGTTAGGGGTGATTTTTAAACATAGTATTGACAAAAAGTGAGAAGGAAGACCCCGTATCAAGTACGGGGAGTTAATAAGTTATTAATTTTCTGTGTAAAAATGATTTTATATTTTCCATTTGATTTTTTTTGAAAAAACTGGTATAATTACTTGTTATGATTTCGAATACTTTAAAACAAGTGGTGCATTTTCCAAAACTCGTACGAAACCGAGTGTGGTTTTTGTGGACTTGTTCTTTATTGTTTCAAATGGGGTTCTTATTTGTATGGATTTTAACCTCAACCCTGTTTTTAAAAATCTTTGGAGTTAAAAATATTCCCTTTTTGTTTATAGCCGAAGGGCTGTTGATAATGTTGGGGTCGTGGGTGACCCGAAAGTATTTTTTACAAACGAAAACGAATTATTTTTTGAAAAAAATTATTTGGGTTTTGTTGATGGTTATTGGTGTGTCGGTAGTGTTTTTTCAACATAATTTAGGGTTTATTTTAGGGGTAGCTTTATTGGCAAAATCACTTATTTATCCTCAATTGCAATTGGGATTATTTAAAAAGATTGAATCGTTTTTTACACCACATATTGCACAAAAAGCCATTCCGTTTATTGAAACGGCCGAAACCATTGGATTGGTGTTGGGGTCGGCGTTTGTGCTCATCGTATTACAACTGTCAAATAGTTTGTTGTCGTTGTTTTATTGGTGGGCGTTTCCGCTTGTATTATTATTATTTTTAATTAAACGGGAACCGCAACTTGTACAAACCATCAAAGAATTTTCTGTACATAAAATTCCTCGAATTCGAAACTCCTTATCAGTGATCGATGGGGCTCAATTTTTAAGAAGAAATTTCATTCGTGGCGTAGTAGGAATGGTGTTGTTGCAAGCGGCACTATTTGCGGTTTTAGAAATTTCATTTTTACATGAGGTTCAAACTCATCATGAAGTAATTGTGCAAGATGCATGGTCATTTGATTTTTTGCAGGCGAATCTTTTTGATATCGCTGAAAAAGCACAAATACTCGAACAAAAAGTGGTAAGTATGGCCGGGAAAACTGTAGCGCACGAATTGGGGTTCTTTGCTTTGATTACGGGGTTAATCGCCTTATTTTTCAAGTTGTTTTTGACGCCACGGTTGCTGAAAAAACTGGGGGTTTTTGGAGCCATTCTTTCGTATTTGTCTTTCTTTGCGATGGGGGTTCTGTCGTTCTTTTTTGGAAAAAGTTCGGCTGAAATTTTGAAAGGAATTCAACACGGAACCTACTCATTGTTTGCTTCTCCATATCACATAAGTTTTTATGCCTGTAACGAGAAAATTCGTGAGAAATTACGACATCTGTTGCATGGGATTATTTGGCCATTAGGAAGTATGCTTGGGGCTGGTATTATCTGGTTTGTGTTGCCGGCTTCTTGGGGGTTATTAGCGCTTGTGGTAACGTTGTTGCTTATTGGATGGTATTTGAATCGTCATTTTGCCCAGTTCACGCTTGAAAATTTCCAAACGGCCGAGAGTGTAGAAGAGAAAATTCATATGCTAGAAATGTTAGAATCGTTTCAAGGCGATGAACAAGTGGCGAAAAGTTTGTCTCAGATATTATTGCAAAAGAATCAGCCGTCTATTTTGCGACAAAAAATTATTGCCACCTTGCAAGAAATACAGGTTTCGTCGGTGGTACACGCGTATTTGCATATTTTGAATAACCAAAACGAATCAGATGAAATTAAAATTCATGTGCTAGAAGCTTTGTATGCCGACGAAAAACTAAAAATGTATTGTCGTAAAAAGGCGTTTACTGAACATAAACTGTTCGAAACTTGGCAAAATTTATTCACCTTAACGCAGCACTCACACGTAAAAAAACTGGCGTTGATGAATATGTTTAAGCATATTTCAAATGCGAAAACGGTTGATTTCTTCCGAGATATGTTGGTGTCGGGCGATGAGCATTTGTTGTCGATTTGTTTGCGGTCTTGTATGCAGTTTGATGACCCTGAAATTTTAAATGAATTACTGCCAAAACTCGAACACGAAAGTTCTCGTATTCGGTCGCACGTAATTCTCGCTATTTGGAAATTTTATCATAACAAAGATTATCTGCGATCGTTGTTGCACAATATGATTGATGATTTGATGGAAGAACATATTATTTCTGGAGTGTACGCGGTCGGAGAACTAAAATTAAAAGACTTTATTCCAAAATTGGAGCAAAAACTGCCAAGTAAAACGGGGGTGTTGCGAGTACAAATACTGATTGCATTGCTGAAGCTCGGAAAGACCGAGTATGTTCAGAGTTTATCAAGAATCATTACGGGTCCGAATGTGAGTTTAGCTCGTATGGCATTTTATATGCGAAAACGATTGCCGCAAACTCTGCAAGAAGAAATTGAAGATGCGGTATACAAACAAGTGTCGGTACAAGTAGACCGTGTTTTGAGCGGTGGTCAATCAATTCAGTCATTGCCAGAAGAAAAACGATCATACTTTAAACAATTGTTCTTGTTTTCTGAGCAGTACGAATCGTTATTGTCATTGGGTTAACACAACTTAAATTCATTGAGATAAAACGTTCGTTCAATTTTTTCTGAAAGTAGGAGGTGTAAAATAATTACGACTTCGAGAATAATCAGTATCTGAGACATTGTTTGATTGATGCTGATTGACGGTATTTGTGAAAAAATCTCGGCGATAAGAAATAAGATTTTCAAAAAGAAGTAAATGGGGAAGGCGATGATTTTACCGATGATAGTGGGGAGGAATCCGAGGACACTTATACCAAGGCTTCCAATGGTTATTAAGGGGACGATTGGTTCGGCTACGATGTTTGCTATAAATCCGCCCAAGGGGAAATTTTGAAAAAAGTAGGCGCTGATAGGGAGTACAAAAATTTGTGCACAAACGGTGACGGCTAAAATGTTCTTAAGTATAGAAAATCGCTGTTGGAAGAGTTTTTCCCAATAGAACATAAAAATGGGGCTGCCTAAAATGATGCCCGCGGTAGCCACAAAACTTAAGAAGAAGCCAATGTCTTGTTGGACAATTTTGGGATTAACGAGGGCAATTAGTACGGCTGAAAAAACAAGTGTTATTTTATAATCAGGAATTCTTCCTACCAGAGGCGCTAAGGCAATTAATCCGCCCATTAAACTCGCTCGAATAATGGGTGGATCGGCACCTGTCATGCCAATGAAAAAAAGAATGGTTGCCATAGAACCGAAAAACGTAATAGGTCTTCCAAGTGGTTGTAGGGCGAGTGAAACAAGCACGATAATCAAGCTGACATTAGCTCCTGAAACAACTAGTAAGTGGGTGAGTCCGGCGTTTCTAAATTGTTGGTCGGCTGTTTTTGAAAGGCTTTTTTTTACTCCTAAGAGCATTCCGGTCGCAACAGTGGCTTGGTCACTGGGGAAAATTTTTTCAAGGTTCGACTGAATAATATGGCGGAGTTTTTGGGCGGAGAATACGAAGCTGGAGGCTTGGTTGGTGGCGAGCAACTTTGGATGGCTTTTGGCACGAACAATAGCACTAATATTAAGCCTTTGGAGATATCTGGCGTAATCGAACCGATTAAATTTTGGTGGAATGCTGGCAACGCCCGTAAACTGTATTTTTTGTCCATAAAATAGCGGCGTCTCTAGTGGGAATTGAATGAGTACGGTTTGTTGTGTGGGGTGCGTTAAATTAGTGATAACTTGTTGGTGGCGACTTTTTGTTTCGGGGGCACTAATGATGATGCCTTCGTACGAAAGTTCTTTTTTTAATTGTGTTGGTGGAAAACGAGGGGTTTGAAAAAAAGTTGGATAAATCAATCCTCCCACGAATAAGGCGAGTACTCCGCAGGCGTTTTTCAATGGATGAATTTTTCGAAACCAAATGAAACCAAAGATTGTGAGACTCAGAATTCCAACCAATAATGAAATATCAGCTTGAATCCATGGTTGCAAAAAAGTGCCCCCCAAAAATCCAAGTAAAGATAATAATCGTATATTTTTCATGTTTTGTAAGCATTATAGGGTTTTTTCTCTGCTTGAAAACTAGTTGAAAAATTTGACTGCTGGCCTTTTTTGAATAACATCGGGCGGAATGTTTCGGCGAAAAAATTGCAGAAATCCGCTGTGCGACTAGTGAAATAGTTGTTTGGAGGAGGGAGGTTTTCCCGCCGATTTTTTGTTTAAAATTTTATATACATCATGTCTGAAAACGCGAAAAAAATTCACAATCAGCAAGATTTCTCTTCAATCGTACTTTCTATCGCTTCGCCAGAAGATGTAGTTAGCTGGTCTCATGGAGAAGTAACAAAGCCAGAAACCATTAATTACCGAACGCAAAAGCCAGAAGCCGATGGATTGTTTTGTGAACGAATTTTTGGTCCCGTAAAAAATTGGGAATGTGCGTGTGGAAAATATAAACGAATCCGATACCGAGGAATTGTCTGTGAAAAATGTGGCGTAGAAGTGATTCACTCAAAAGTGCGACGAGAACGAATGGGACACATCAAATTGGCGGTGCCAGTAACACATCCTTGGTTCTTACGATCAACGCCTTCAAAATTAGGATTATTGCTTGATTTGCCTGTGAAAAAATTAGAATTAGTGGTGTATTTTGCGGCATACATTGTGGTTGAAATTGACGAACGAGCGAAAGAAGATGAGTTGCAAGCGCTTGAATCAGAATACAAAAAATTACTAGAAAAAGTTAAATCAGAAAATTCTCAAAGCTTGGCGGCTGCCAAAGGAGCCGTTAAAAGCGGGGCTATGACCGAAAAAGATTTAACTGCCCTAGAAGCAGAATGTGTGCAAAAATTAGAAGAAATCTCAGAAAACTTCCAAAACTCAGTAGATCAATTGAAAGAAATTGAAGTGGGGAAAATCTTGTCAGAATTAGATTATCGAGATGTTTCAATGAAATTTGGACACGTGTTCCGAGCCGGAATTGGGGCGGATGCTATTCGAGAAATTGTGCAAGGTTTGGATTTGAAAAAATTGCAAGCAGAATTGGAAGTAGAAGTACGAAAAACAAGTGGACAAAAACAAAAGAAATCTATTAAGCGAGTGAAACTTATTGACTCGTTTATTCGAAACAATATGAAACCAGAATGGATGATTTTGACGGCCATTCCAGTGATTTCACCAGATTTGCGTCCAATGGTTCAATTAGACGGAGGGCGATTTGCTACTTCTGATTTGAATGATTTATACCGACGAGTGATTAATCGAAATGGACGATTGAAAAAATTGATTCAATTGGGAGCCCCAGAAATTATCTGTCGAAATGAAAAACGAATGTTGCAAGAATCAGTAGATATCTTGATTTCTAATTCGTCTCGAAGCACCCGAGCGGGAATGAATTACGCACAAAAACGAAAACTGAAATCACTTTCAGATATGTTGAAAGGAAAACAAGGGCGATTCCGACAAAATTTGTTGGGGAAACGAGTGGATTACTCTGGTCGTTCAGTGATTGTGGTTGGTCCAGATTTGCGATTGGACGAATGTGGGTTGCCAAAAAAAGTTATGATGGAATTGTTCAAACCATTTGTGATTGCGCAATTGATTAAGTTTGAATTAGCCTACAATGTACGATCAGCTGAAAAATTAGTCAAAGAAGGAGACCGAATTGTGTGGGATATTCTGGATGAAGTGATTCAAGATAAATATGTGCTTTTGAATCGGGCTCCAACCTTGCACCGGTTAGGGATTCAAGCTTTCCGACCAAAATTAGTAGCCGGAAAAGCGATTCATTTGCACCCATTAGTGTGTGCGGCGTATAATGCCGATTTTGATGGGGATCAAATGGCGGTGCATCTGCCGTTGAGCTTGAAAGCACAAGCCGAAGCGAAACATTTGATGACGGCTCGAAGAAATATTTTGAAACCATCTTCAGGGGAACCAATTATTGAACCTTCGCAAGATATGGTGTTGGGATGTTACTTCTTGACGCAATCGATTGAAGGAAAACAAGGAACGGGACGAGGGTTTGTATCAGCGGATGAAGCGGTGCAAGCATATGAATCAGAATTGGTTCACTTGCAAGCTCCAGTAAAAGTGCGAATTGAGGGAGAAGTGATTGAAACGACCGTTGGACGAATCTTCTTTAATCGAATTATTCCGGAAGGAATGCCGTTCCAAAATAAATCATTTGGAAAGAAAGAATTGGCCAACTTGTTGGCAGAAGTATTTGCAGAAAAAGATGAAGATATTACGGCTAAATTGGCCGATGACATTAAAGATTTAGGGTTTAAATACGCAACTAAATCAGGAATTACTATTTCGGCGTTTGACTTCCATGAAGCTCCAAATCGAGATAAAATTATCGATGATGCCAACGAAATTGTAAATAAAATTACCAAACAATACCGACAAGGATTGATTACTGACGAAGAACGATATACAACAACTATTAAACTTTGGTCTCGCGTAAAAACCGATATTACCAACGAAATGGTAGCTGAGTTTGAGAATGAAAATGATGTGTTCTACCAAATTAATTCTGGAGCCCGAGGGAACTGGGGACAAGTAACACAAATTGCCGGAATGAAAGGGTTGGTGGTAAATCCAGCTGGGAAAACGATTGAATTGCCAGTGCGAACCAACTTGAAACGAGGATTCTCTATTTTGGAATACTTTAATGCCACGCATGCGGGACGGAAAGGGAAATCTGATACGGCCCTAAAAACAGCCGAAGCCGGATACTTAACCCGTCGTTTGGTAGATTCAGTGCAAGACATTGTGGTAAAAGAAGCTGACAGTAATCCAACCGGATTCCGAGTGATTACTCAAGCTGAATCAACCGAAATGGGAATTGATTTTGGTTCACGAATTTTCGGACGGTTTACAGCACAAGATATTAAAAAAGGTTCAAAAACTATTGTAAAAAAAGACACGTTGATTGACGAAGAAGTTTTGAATGAAATTAAGCAAGCAGATATTGAAGAAGTGGCCGTGCATTCTGTGTTCTTCAGTAATACCGAATCTGGTGTATGTCAAAAAACGTATGGAATGGATTTGGGGAACAAAAAATTAGTAAAAATGGGAACGCCGGTTGGAATTATTGCGGCGCAATCAATTGGGGAACCAGGGACACAACTTACTATGCGGTCTTTCCACATGGGAGGGGTAGCCACCGAAGGAGACTCAATGTCGCAAGGTTTGACCCGAGTGGAAGAACTTTTCGAAGCTCGATCACCTAAAAATCCAGCGGTGATGGCTGAAATTTCAGGAACGGTCTCAATTAAAAAAGGTCGAACCGAAAGTGTTATTACGTTGTCAGCCGACAAAGCCGAAGAACATGAATATCATTTAGGATATAACATGGAGGCTTCTGTGAAGAAAGGGGACGCCATTAAAGAAAAACAAATTATTGCTCGTTCAACCGAGTCAAAAGCAAAAATAAAAGCGTTGAATTCAGGAAAAGTGTTGCGAGTAGAAGCAGATAAAATTGTGGTGAAAGAATCAGTACCAGCCAAACGAACGTACACCGTGCCAAACCGGAAAGTATTGAAAGTAAAAGATGGTCAATTTGTAGAAGTAGGAACGCCATTGGTAGCTGGACACGTTGACTTGCGAGAATTAATGGAATTAACGTCTGTAGCGAAAGTGCAAGAATATATTTTGAAAGGCGTGCTTCAAATTTATGCTTCTCAAGGGCAAGATGTGAATGAACGACATATTGAAGTGATTGTACGTCAAATGACGTCAAAAGTACGAATTGTAGATGCGGGTGATTCAGACTGGTTGTCAGGAGAAACCAAAGATATTGTTCGGGTTCGAAAAGCAAACGAAAAACTTATTGCCGAAGGGAAAAAACCAGTGTTGTTTGAACAATTACTCCTTGGATTGACTCGAATTTCGTTGTGGACGGATTCTTGGTTGTCAGCGGCTTCATTCCAAGAAACAATCCGAGTGCTCGTAAACGCTTCATCAGAAAAACGACCAGACTCATTAGAAGGATTAAAAGAAAATGTAATTATCGGTCGATTGATTCCAGCCGGAACCGGATATGAAGAATCAAATGATTATGAATATGTATTTGAAGATTTACCAGAACCAGAATTAGAGGAGGAAGTAGAAGAAAATTTGACAAGTGAATAAAAAATCATTACAAAACAGCCGAATAAAAAAAGAGTATTACCTTATTATCACAAAAAAATAACATGCCAACAATTAATCAATTAATTCGAAAGTCACGAAAGGACAAGACTCGAAAATCTAAATCTCCAGCTATGGGCGTATTGTTCAACAGCTTGAAGAATCGAGCACGAAAATTAAACTCACCACAAAAACGAGGGGTTTGTACAAAAGTTACTACCGTTTCGCCAAAAAAACCGAATTCGGCTTTGCGAAAAATTGCAAAAGTTCGATTGACGAACGGAATGGAAGTGAATGCTTACATCATGGGAGAAGGACACAATTTGCAAGAACACAGCGTGGTGTTGTTGCGAGGTGGACGAGTGAAAGATTTGGTTGGGGTACGATATCACATTGTACGAGGAGTATTGGATACAGATGGAGTTTCGGCTCGACGACAAGGACGATCAAAATACGGAGCGAAAAAACCAAAAAATTAGGAATTAATACATGTGATAATAAAAGAAGTATCCGCCCAGTTGGTGGATATTTTTTTTAGAAAAATTTTTTTCTGTGTTATTATTTCTTTGATGAACAAAGTAAAGTGTGCGTTATCGGGAGAAACCTTTGAAGTATCAGATTTAGAACAAGAACTAAGAGCGAAATTTGGCTTTGGTGCTTCATTGCCAATGATAAAGCCAAAATATCGGTTCCGACAGTTAGGATCGTTTTGGCCACATTGGAATCTACATAGTAGAAAATGTGATAGAACAGGAAAACCTATCATTTCTATTTTTCGTCCTGAATGTGAGTATCCTGTATGGCAGAGAAGTGTTTGGTTAGAAGAAAATAATCCATCACAAGCTGATTTTGATTTTACCCAACCATTTTTTGACCAAGCGTGGGCATTATTTAAACAGTGTCCAATTCCTCATCGCACCGGAAATAAAAATGAAAACTGTGAGTATACGGATGATTGTTGGTACTCTAAAAATTGTTATTTAGCACATTCTATTTACAAATCAGAAGATGCTCAATACTGTTATCGTTCACTCGTTCGTGATTCTCAGGGCTCAATTTTTTCTATTAATAGTGAGTTATGTAACGATGATATAAATTGCTACGATTGTTTTGATTCCAAGTACGTATTAAATTGTCGGAAGGTGCAAAATTCAGCGTTTTTGTATGATTGTCGGAATTGTACCGATTGTATGTTTTGTTTTAACCTGCGAAACAAACAATATTGCTTCGGGAATAAACAATTAACCCAAAGTGAATACGAAACCAAAATAGCGGCTTGGAATTTATCTTCCCAAAAATCATATACTAAAGCCAAAAAATTTTTTGCCGATATGATGACAAATTTAGCCTTTCATCGAGCCCAAAGTATAGATAAGTCAGAAGATTGTACGGGAAACTATCAATCTGAAAATAATAAGGCTGAAAATATTTATTTTAGCCAACAAATTACTGATTCAGTAAATGCCATCAGAGCTTATGAAAGCAGCCATTATTTAGATACGATTGGTTGTACCATTGGAGAACGAAATTATTATTCAACAACTTGTCAGTTTTCGACCTATGATAATTTCTTTTCTTTTGCGTGTACCGAGTGCCAATTTATAGATTATTGTGCTTATTGTTTTCAGTGTGAGAATTGTTTTGGGTGTTGTGGATTAGTAGGGAAAAAATATTGTATATTTAATAAACCGTATTCTGAAGATGAATATTTTGCGCTCAAAGATAAAATTATCGCTCATATGAAACAAGCGGGCGAATGGGGACAATTCTTTCCTGGTCATTTTGCGCCCAATCCATACAACGAAAGTTGGAGTTCGTTTTACTGGCCGTTATCCAATTCCGAACAAGAAACACTCGGCTTTAGAACTTGTGAACCATTACACCGAGAACCTGTAAAAACGGCGGAAATTACCGAAATACCAGACACGGTAGACGAATTAACGGAAGAAAGAACCGAGTGGTTATTACAGCAAATATTTTGGGATGAATCGTATCGACGACCGTTCCAAATAACCAAGCACGATATTACTTTTGCCAAAAAGTTAAAAGTACCATTGCCACATAGTTTTTATATGGCTCGCATCCAAGAAAACTTCCGTTGGTTGCCGTTTGATGGAGAACTTAGAGACGGTACTTGTGGAAAATGTCAGAAGTCTATTCAAACTTCTTGGCCAACCAAATATGACAGACGAATTCTCTGCGAAGCATGTTATTTAAACTTGGTAGCGTAAAAGTTGACAAACACTGATAAATTCTTATTTTCTCTGCGTATTTAATTACCTTTGACCTACGATGGCAAAAGAAACAAAAGTAGCGGCCGCAGAAGTCGCCTCTAAAAATTCGGCAGGAGCAGAAAAAAAAGCTCCAAAAGCAAAGAAATTTGTAAATCCATTCTCTTTGGATGATCCATTGCAATCAAAATTTGTAAATGGAATTATGAAAGGAGGAAAAAAAGAATTAGCCCGACGAATCTTGAAAGATTGTTTCGAAGAAATGCACCGACGAGGAGCAGACGATGTGCTAAAAACTTTTGAAAAAGCGATTAAAAACGTAACTCCATCTATGGAAGTACGACCAAAACGAATTGGGGGGTCAGTGTACCAAATTCCAATCGAAGTAACGACTAAACGACAATTGTCATTGCCTATTCGATGGATTTTGGCTGGAGCTCGAGCCAAAAAAGGACAACCAATGTTTAAACGGTTGGCATCAGAATTGATGGATGCTGCCACAGAACAAGGTTCAGCTTTCGGGAAAAAGACCGAAGCACAACGAGCCGCACAAGCCAATAAAGCGTTTGCTCACTTGGCACGGTACTAAGCAAAAATAGAAAGATTAACAAAGGACTCGCGAAGAGGCGGGTCTTTTTTCTTAGGGAAAGGTGATAGCGGCCTTATCAATTTTCCCGCCATTATATTAGGCGATTAACGCCTTTCCTTATTGAGTCGGTCGACTCACGTATAACACACTATGAAATTTTCAGATTTCAATTTATCGAACGAAGTTCAGCATGCACTGAACGATTTAGGGTTTGAAACCCCAACCCCTATTCAGGAAAAATCGATTCCACAATTACTGGAATCAAACCAAGATTTGTTAGCTTTTGCTCAAACTGGGACCGGAAAAACAGCCGCTTTTTCGTTGCCGGTTATTCAAAAAGTTGATATTTCGCAAAAACATACGCAGGCTATTATTTTGTGTCCAACACGAGAATTGTGTATTCAAATTACGAACGCCATTCAATCGTTTACCAAATATTTGCCCGACTTAAAAGTGGTATCGGTGTACGGTGGAGCTTCTATCGAAACGCAAGCCCGACAGTTAAATAAAGGAGCACAAATTGTGGTAGGAACGCCTGGTCGAGTAACTGATATGCAAAAACGAAAGCATTTGAAGTTACAAAAAATAGATTATTTGATTCTTGATGAAGCCGACGAAATGTTGTCTATGGGGTTTCAGGAAGAACTAGATGTAATTTTAGAGCACGCCAATAAAGACAGACAAACTTTGTTGTTTTCGGCGACCATGCCAAACGGAATGGAGCGGATTATTGAAAAATATATGCATAAACCATTAGAAATTAAAGTGGCACGGAAAAGTATTGGAAACAAAAATGTTGCTCACGTGGCTTACACGGTACACGCCAAAGATCGTTATGCGGCTTTAAAACGAATTGTTGATTTTCATCCAGATATTTACGGGATTGTGTTTTGTCGAACGCAACGAGAAACCAAAGAAGTGGCTGATAAGTTGATGGAAGATGGATACAATGCGGACGCTATTTATGGAGACTTGTCGCAAGCACAACGAGACCGTGTGATGAATGCGTTTCGTCGTGGACAATTACAGTTGTTAGTGGCAACTGATGTAGCCGCTCGAGGCGTAGATGTAAAAGAATTAACGCACGTAATTAACTATCAATTACCAGACGAAGCCGAAGTGTATATTCACCGAAGTGGTCGAACCGGACGAGCGGGAGAAAAAGGCGTGTCGATTTGTTTAATGCATATGCGAGACGGGCGAAAACGAGCCATGCTAGAAAAATTAGTCGGGGCAAAATTTGAAGATAAATTGATTCCAACTGCAGAGCCAATTTGTGAACGAAAATTATTTCACACGATTGAAAAAATTAAAAACCTTGCGGTAGATATTGAACAAATCAAACCGTTTATGGAACGCGTATACGCCGAATTGGGTGATATGACGAAAGAGGAATTGATTCAGCACTTAGTGGCCGAAGAATTAAATCGGTTTATGAAATATTACCAAAACGCGCCTGATTTGAATGCGAATGTGACGAAGGCGAACAAACCAAAACGACCCAAACATGAATACGCCATTATGGCGATAAATATTGGTTCAGATGCGGGTATTGGGGCGGCTCAATTAGTGCGAATGATTGGGAAAAAACCAGAATTTAAACAAGCCGATATTGGTGATGTGTCTGTGCAAGGAAAAGTTTCATATTTTGAAATTGAACCAGATTTTGTACCAGTATTGTTAGAGACTGAATTTCAACACCGCGGCGAACCATTGTTGGTAAGTTATATTGAAGACGAAAGCAAACGACCAGCGGCGAAACCACGGAAATCTGGTGGTGGCAACCGAGGCGGAGACCGACGACGAAACGGGAATCGTTCGGGGGGATTCCGCGGGGGACGAAATAGTGATAGAAGAAGTAATGATCGAAGACGTTCGGGCGGAAGAAACGATCGTCACAGTGGAGGAGGTCGAAACAGACGAGATAAACGACGATAAGAAATAAAAAAAACCGCTAGAAAGCGGTTTTTTGTTTAATAATTGGTTCTGAAATTTATTTTTTAATACGTCCAGACCAATGTTCGTATTTATTATTTTTGTCTTCCGCGTATTCGTCTTTTATTACAAACGTTTGTGAGTCAATTTCGTTGTGCTTAACTCCTTTGTGATATACGGACGTATTATCTTTTCCCCAGTTGTTTTTTCGGAATTTTCCACTTAAAGGCTTAAAACTATTTAGGTCAGCACTATTAACAACTCCATCTTCAAAAAATACATTATTTTTATCCTTGCTCCAAGGGGTAAATTCTCCGTCTTTTTTTAAGATAATAAAAGAGGCTGGGTCAGCGTTGGGAATAATTTGTCCATCGTAGAATACTTTGTTCGCATCTTTCGCCCAAGGACCTAATGTATTGGTAGCAGCTATAAATTCAAATGTTTTTACATCAGCGCCTTTGAGTACATCTTCTCTTGTTGGTTCTCCCCAAAATTTGTAATACACATATTTTGAATTGGTGAAATATCGGCTTA
Organism: bacterium DOLZORAL124_38_8; assembly: GCA_002747745.1. Lineage (GTDB taxonomy): Bacteria > Patescibacteriota > Gracilibacteria > UBA4473 > UBA4473 > OLZORAL124-38-8. Next base: position 75,232 of record PDQG01000004.1, on the reverse strand, counting down.
AGAATCCACCAATTCTTTCTGGTTTCTTTAAATCTTCTTCGTTCTTCGGTTGCGGTTTTGTCTCTATTGTGGTTGGAATGGTTGTTTTTTTTGTTTTATTCGCTGGTTGATTCTCAACAGATTTTGGTGTTTCAGTGCTTTCTGTTGGTGTGTCGACGGTTGGGTTTGAATCTATTTTCAAACCTTCTTTTTTAATTGTATTGGTAGCTTCTTTGATTTCTTTTAATACAACCAGTTCTATGGCTTCCCCCAATTTTAGGGCTGCTTTATTTTCGGGCGTATCGGTATCAGTTGTAGTATCTTTTTTTTCTGTTTCGTTTTGTTTCTCAAAAGAGGTTTCTCGTTTTTTTATTTCGGTATTTAATTCTGTTTCAAACGTGTTGGCAGAGTTGATAAATTGTTCTGTAAAAAATGAAACAACGCTTGCTACTTGTGTGTACCCAATCCAACCAATTAAAATTGGTAGAAGCAAGTTTCCGAGCCAGGTAAAAAGGCCGTTGTAAGATTTTGTTTCAATGTATCGGGTTCCTGACAAAGAATCGTGCCACGCGTTTTTTTCTTTCCGCCATCCAGCACAATAAAACCCAATACCAAGCCCTAAATATGATAGAAGTTTAGCAAAATACCGTCCGCTAAGTTGTCCGATATTTGGTTTTTGTCCAGTCTCTTTGTCTACTAACTTGGTTTGCATTACTAAGTCTCCAATGGTTTGTCCCTTCCAAAAGTAAAGGCCAAACAGAACCAAAAGACCCAATATTGGCATTTGCGGATGAATGAAGCCGAGTAAAAGTAAAAATAAGGCGTCAATATTAGCAATAACCACTCTTTTCCAAAATCCAGTAAAAGAAACTTGATTTTGGGTATTTGGTGCGTTGGTCACGGCTTTTTCTTTTGGTTTTGCGTTGGTTGGATATTTAATCGCACTCGGTTTTTCGGGTGAATTTTGATTCATATTTATATTTTAAAAAATAAATTAATTATATTCTCTCTTATTCTTAAATTTTTATCAACTCCTTGCTAAATCGTGTCAAAACATTGTTTTCGTTGAATGCTTCTTTTACGACTAACTGGTCTTCAATGCGTATTCCAAATTTTCCGTCAAAATATAATCCAGGTTCGTTGGTAACAATATCGTTGGTTTGTAGTACTTCGGTTGATTTTTTTGATATGCTTGGGGCTTCGTGCACATTTAATCCAGTTCCGTGCCCGAGGCTGTGAATAAAGAATTCATTTTTTGCCCCTAATTCTGCTCGCACAAACAAGGCAATGCCTTTAACTGGGGTTTGACTAACAAACTTTTCATTTGCGGTGCTTTGTATTCGAAACAGCGTTTGGTAAGCGTTTTCGTATTCGCTTGAGATGGTGTCTCCAAACCAAAAATTTCGGGTCATATCACTGCAATATCCGTTTACTCGAGACCCACAATCAATTAGCACGGGCATATTCCTTGCTAACTTTTTTAGACCTGGTTCGTGATGTGGTTTGGCTGAATTTTCGCCAAAGGCAATGATGTTTTCAAACGACTCTTTTTCGCCGGTTTGTTCTAATAAGTTTCGTAAAATGTTCGAAATTTCGGCTTCGGTTACGCCCACTTTTAAACATGGGAGGAGTTTTTTTATGCATTCATCGGTATGGGTGGCGGCCGCTTGGGTCGACTCAATTTCAAAGGTGGTTTTGGTGCGTCGTTGCTGTTCGATAAAGTTTTTTTGTACTACTAAATCGGCATTACAAAACCATTGTTGGTATTGGGTTTGGGTGCGTAAGGTTATGGTGTCTTCTATGCCCCAAGTGCCACGCAAGGTGGGGGCAAAACGAGTGTTAAAATGTTCATCAAATAACACAAAATGAAACTGTTTTTTGGCGCTTAATTCTTGCGCTGTTAATTTGTATCTGCCATCGGTTACTAATATTTTTTGTCCTGATTTTTTTAGTAACACTATGCCAAAACTGCCCATAAATCCTGTTAAATAAAAAATATTTAAGGGATCAGAAATAATAATTCCGTCGGTGTTTGGAGGGCAAAAAGTTTGATTTTTCATTGTTTTTATTGTGTCAAAAATGGTGATAAATTCCAAAAAATATTGGTTAAATTTATACTTTTTTAGTATGTTGGGCGTGATAAAAATGGAAAAGAAAAAAATTGTAGTTGGTTTATCGGGCGGAGTGGATAGTAGCGTGACAGCAAAACTTTTGGTCGATCAAGGACACGAAGTGATTGGCGTGTTTATGAAGAATTGGGACGAAGGTGGACCTGATTGTACGGCTACGCAAGATGCCTCAGATGCCTTAATGGTGGCACAAAAAATAGGGATTCCGTTTGAAGCGGTTAATTATGCCAAAGAGTACTGGGACGATGTGTTTGAATATTTTTTGAAAGAAAACAAAGCCGGTCGTACGCCGAATCCAGATATTTTATGTAATAAGTATGTTAAATTTGGGCCGTTTTTAAAATACGCCGAATCGATTGGGGCTGATTTTATTGCGACCGGCCATTACGCTCGAGTGCGAACCAATAAAAATGGCTTGCGAGAATTGTGTTTGCCCAAAGATGCTAACAAAGACCAAACATATTTTTTGCACCAATTAAATCAATATCAATTATCAAAAACATTGTTTCCGCTGGCCGATTTAACGAAACCCGAAATCAGAGCCATTGCGAAAGAGCATGGGTTTGTAACGGCTGATAAAAAAGATTCAACGGGGATTTGCTTTGTGGGAGCAAAAAATTATGGGAAATTTTTGAACCAGTATTTAGCCAAAAATCCAGGAAAAATCCGTGATTTGGAAACGAAAAAAGAAATTGGGACGCATATAGGCTTGTCGTTTTATACGATTGGACAAAGTAAAACTTTGGGGATTGGTGGTTTGCGGGATTTTCCGGAAGGAAAATGGTATGTAATTGAAAAAGATTTTGCCAATAACGATTTACTGGTCTCACAAAACGAAAATTTTTTGTTAGGCGATTCGTTGCAAACGGTAAATATGCATTGGATTTTGGGGAAACCAACGACTAAAAACTTTACCGCCCTCGTTAAAACTCGGTATCGAGACAAAGGCTCAATGGCTGATATTACGGTGTTGGACGACGGAAATGTACAGATAAAATTCGAGCAACCGGTTCGAGCAATTACCCCTGGGCAATCAGCGGTTTTGTATCAAGATGATATTTGTTTAGGAGGCGGAGAGATTAACTAAGCCCCCAAGAACGAAGTGATTGGTTGGGCGAAGTTATGCCGAAAAATACAGAGAAAAATACAAGCACGGCGAACTAAGTATTTAAGAACGAGTTTGCGAGTTGTTGACAAAACTTATGTCGGCCTTGAAATTTAAATCTTAAGCCGACGAAGTGATCCTTTTTTCTAGTGATTGGCTCGAGTGAACTTATGCCGAAAAGTTTGTTTTGAAATGAAAAACGGCGAAGTAACACCCCTAATGAATATCTATTACTGAGCGAGCTTTTAGTGAGCCGAAGTATCTTCGTTTTTTTTGTAGTATGTTTTTCAAATTAGAAGAATATCTTTCGGCTAATGGCTTTGTACTTTTCTTTGTTCGCTCAAGAATAGACGAAATAATAGATTTTCCAGTTATCTTTGTTCTGTTGCGATTCGTTAGAAACTTTAGAAAAAATATTTTGACATTGTGTCAAATTTATTGTAAATTTAGCGCGAATTAATCATTAAAAAATGTCAGTTGAAACAGGTGGTTATGAGTTTGAATCACGAGATAATGGTTTTTGGACTAAATTTGGAAAGCTATCAGCTCATGTTTCTGCAACCGTGAAAGGGATAGTGAAGGGAACCGTGACGGCTGGTTTGGGGGCTCTTGGAGTTGGAGCGATTGGAACAATGGCTTTAGGAAGTTTAACTATTCCTGGTGGAGCAGTATTAGCATCGGCTGGAATATTGTCCATTGGGAAGGCTATTGATGAGAATCGGAAAGTAAATAAGAGATATTAGTAGATTTTTTTAATCAACATCAAACACATGGTAGAGCGTCCAATCGACGATTTTATACCATGTTTTTTTGTGTCCGCTAAATTCTCGATCCACAAACTGAATCATTGTATGTCCTGCGTTTTTTCTGATACGGAGTCCTTCTTCAAACACGCCACGCAAAGCTGGTACGAATAAAAATCGGATGTTTTTTTCTTTGGCGAGCGAGATTAAATTGATGGTGTGTTCATAGGCATCACACTGAATAATGGCGGTAATTTTTTCGTCTTTTACAAACGATTCTAATTTGTTCAGTTTTCCAATAATCTTTCCAGAAAAATCCTTTGGGGCCATTCCATACGGGTCAATCACGCCTTTTACGATGTATGGGGCGATGGGGTCGGATTCTAATTGTTGAATAATTTTGTCAGAAATCCGATTGGCTCCTACAATAAGTGTTTTGTACACATCGTTTTGGCCTTGTTTTTTTCGTTTTTTTAAAAAACTTAAAAATACTTCTGATGAAATAATTAAATAGGCTGAACCAAATAAAAATCCGTAGAGTCCGAGCAGACGAGAAAACAAAACTTCTCGCGGGAAAAAATACGAAACAATTAACACCCCAATGGCTATGCATCCACCGAGTAATATTTTCCCAAAATGCATCAGTCGTTCGGTTTTGCTGGGTTGGATGTTTACCTTGTAAAATCGTGAAAATATCAAAAACAAAATCCAAACAATGGTTGAAATAACCGTCATTCCGAGGTATAACCCAAACGGAAAATCACTTGAAAAAATAGCTCCTACGCGCACAAAGTAGGCTAAGGAGAACATTCCAAGTAAAAAAACAGTATCAATTATAATGTGCCAAATACGCCATTTAAGCCAAGTTCTAAACATTGTTTCAGAAGTTTATATTCGACTGAATTGTAAAAGAATTATTTTTTTTGTGAATCTTCTTTTGGTTTTACACTTTTAAAAAACCCGTTTTAACCATAGTTTTGGCTGTATCTGGGGTCATGCCACGGCTGGCAAAATAAAGTAAACTTTCGGACTCAACTGGCGATATTGAGGCTGCATGGCTGGCACTGGCCACATCATCAGTTTCAACCCGTAAAACTGGAATGAGTTTTCCTTTTCCTTGCTCGAACAACATAATTTTTTCGTTAATTTCGGCGCTGGCTTGGGTCGAGGTTGGTTCAATAACGGCGGCTCCGTCGACATGCAAAAAACTGTTGCCTTCGGCCACACCACGAATATCTAAACTTCCAGTTTGTTGATGCCCCTGAAACCGTTGGGTGATTTTCCAGTTTTTTTTATTGTCGGCTTGGGTTTGCGCTCGTCCGATAATATGACATTCGGCGTTGGTGCCTTGCAAAATTACTTCGAGTTCAAAATGGGTGTCCTGAGGGGAAAAATCTTCTAACACAATGTTTTCCGACTGTTGATCTTGAATAACAATGGTCTTTTTTCCGTTGGGGTTTTCTATTTTCATCAAATGAATCGTATTTGTTTTTTGTTTTTTCACAAAAAGACCCGTTGCCAAATTTGGATAAGTTTTATTTTTCATTATTTGATTCATTTTTTCAACTTGAAATAGGTGAATAAATGCATGAATTATGGTACAATGCTCTGAATTTTTGAAAAAAGTATGAAACATTTGGTCCACCAACGACGATTTACCGATGAAAAACGGTTTTTGTACCAGTTTTCGGAAGGCTTAAATGCGGGTGATTCGATAGAATCACAACAGCAAAAGTACGAAGAACTGTATGAAAATGTTGAGGCTGACGCAAAACAAGGTTTACGAGAATTATCGGAGGTGTTGAAACCAAATGTATCGGTAGAAATTACTCGTGAAGGGGGGTATTTATACGGGGCCTTGTGGCAGATATTGCATAATGAGTCTTATAATTCTACGATGTCATTTAATGCAGTAAAACAATCAGGAGATAAATCTTTATTAAAGAAACAAGCTTCAGTTTTGTTGGCCTTAAAAGAGTTAACGGCCGATGGGTTTGATGTGAATACATTTAAATCGGGGCAATCGGTTATACTAAAAAATGGAAAGTTAGTGGTAGAAAACACACCAACTAAAAAGAACAATCCAGAGAAAAAACAATTAAATTTAAATTCTGTAAGAAGAGATGTGCGAACAAAATACAAATTTGAGGGAAGTCTGTTGGTAAATTCTGAAGGAAAAAAATTTGCGTTAGATCATTTACCAAAAAATGAATTAACGGCTATTTATAACAGTATGACCGCTCAAGAAAAAGCGGCGGCCTTTAAAGAAGGATTGGTTGAATTTGAAAAATTAAATCAGCAAAGACAATTGCAGTTTGAGCAATTTGAACTGACCAATACTATGATGTCGGCGATGTAATCTTGGGCTTTAAATCAAGGAGATGCAAAAAAAGATTATGGGTGGCTTAACAAGACGGCACAAAAATTAAATAGTTTTATTTTTTCCGATACCTTGGCTGGTGTTCGTTCGGCGATGAACAAATATAATAGCAACAAAGAAAATATTAAGTCTCGAATTTTAAAAGGGGAGAACTTTTCGGATATATTTAATGAATTATTACCGGCTGGTTCAGAAGAGAAAAATGCTGTCGATGATGTATTTAAGGATAGTTGGTTTGATTTAGATAGAACGGCTGGAACGCAAGAGGCTTTTAATGTATCAAAAATTAACAGTAAATCTGATTTATTGAAATTTAAGGCGTTAGTCGTTAAAAAGTTAAGAGATACAGAAACAACTGGTGGGCATTACGAAACTGCACGTCATTTAGCGGTAGAAGAACTGACCGAAACTTTTGGAAAATTAGAAAAAGAGAAATTCTCATTAGTTAAATTGAAAAATTCAAATGGAGAAACAATTGAAGTACAGCAAGATGTGTACGAAGAAGCGAAGAAAAAAGTAAGTTCTCAAATTGATGTACAAAAGTTGACGGGGCAAATAGTAGAGCAAAATCCAGAAATTCAGGGTAAAGAAGCGCAAAAACAAGCGAAAAATTATGTTGATGCTTTGATTATGGAAACCTATCAGCACGGAAGAAACGAAAAAATTGCTGAATATATTTACGATAATGATTTAGAAAATCGTATTCCAGCTGATAAAACAGAATTTTGGGATCAATATGTTAAATCGGCAGGAATTGGGACTTTTAATTGGGCAGATGAGACTTGGGATACCGTATTCGAAGAATTAGTTATTAATGCACCGCTGATTATTGTTTCTGGTGGGTTCGCGAATGTGGCTAGGTTTGGTTTGTCGGCCGGCGCTCGTTCGGTCGTGGCTCGTATGGGGCTATCAGCTGCCCGATTAGGAAGAATTGGTCGTATTGCTAATGGAGCTCGTGGATTTGTTGGATTAGGGGTCGAAGCCTTGGCCTTTGAAGGAATGCACGGAGCCTTAATGGAAGGAATGGGAAGTGTTTTGGATAAAGAAGTAGATACGATTTTTGATGCAAATGGATTGGGAGAAATTGGAACTCGTGTTATGTGGACAGCCGCTACGCTTGGCGTGTTTAAAATGGTTCACAAAATTGGAGTTGGGACTAAATTAAAAAACTTGTTGCCAAATGTGGCAGATAAAAAATTATTAAATGGAATTAAAAATCTAACCGCTGATGGAGTAAATCTTTCGGCTGAAGCTACGGCTATGGTATTAATTGCGGCGGTTCAAAATGGAACTTATAAAGGTGATATAAATGAAGTGTTCGAGACCTTTGCGAGTGGGGATGAATGGTTCCACGCATTTGTTGCAGCTGGGGCATTGCGTATCAGTGGGAGTGCTATGCGGCGACCAATGGAGCGAATGAATCAATGGGGAAACAAAAAAAATGCTAATGCGGCGCAAAAAATAAAAGGTGAAAAATCGGAATCAAATTCAACGGATGCCAGCAAAACAAAAAAATCAGAAGAAAATAAATCTGAAACAAAGACTGAAGAAACTGATTCAGAAGCATCAAAAACAAAACCAGAAAAAGCTAAGAAACAAAAATCAGAAGTTATTAAGAACTCAGTTGATCAAAAAACCGTTCCACAGCGAGTTTCCGAAACGGCGGAAGACTTGTGTACGTTGTATAGTGGAGCTGGGGCTGAAGTAAAAATTCCCGCATCAGAATGGAGAGATTTGAATGGTAATCTGGTAAAAAATAATGCGAAAATTAATGCCTTGAGAAGACTTTTGTCAAACCGAGTAAACGACGGACGACTAAATCCTAAAAAGGCTCGTAAAATATATGATGCGGCCGAGAGAGGAGAAAAATTTGATATACGAGATATTTTGGAGGGGCAAGTGAATCAGGCAGAATTGGGCGCTTTGAAAGCTCGAAATGTTGATGCTACTGGTTCAACTACGGCTCAAAATATTTTGCGAGAAATGAAACTCTCGGTGACGGAAGGTCCAACAAATTTGAAAACCAAGAAACAGCCAAAACAAAAACCTGAAAAAGTTGATACAAACAATGATGTGTCGATTGAATATTCAAAAGGGAAAATGAAATCGGTGTTAATAAAACCAAGAAAAGTTTTGGGACTAAAAGTTTGGCGTCCGCTTCGATTGCGGTTCCAAAAGTTAGCCTTTTCGGTTGAACGGTCTTTGAATAAATCGTACAGATTAAATGAATTAAAAGTATCTCGAAGACGATTTTGGAAACCAAGTTTGAAAAAAATTGCCCAACGCGATTTAAGAATGGTGCGAAAATTAGAACGATATAAAATTAAAGATTCTGATATTCCAAATGGGATTGTCAGAAGCGAAACGGAAAGCTCGATTAGCGGAACAAAAATTAGTAAATGAAAGTATTCAAACCGTACAAAATGAACTGTTGGGGCGAGTTAAGTCAGTCAAAAAAGTCTTGAAATCTTTAAGAAAATCAGGTGATACAAAAGCCGAAAGAATCTTAACCGAAATACAAATAAAAGAATCAAAATTGAATTTGTTGGAAGTAAAGAAAGGAAAAAAATTGAAAAATATTTTGAAGGAGGGTGCAGATTACAGAAAATCTGGTATTGCCAGAAAGAATCTGACCGTGGGAGATAAAATTCGAATTTCAAAAAAATATGAAATAGAAATTACTAAAAATAAACAGGGAGAGACGTTAGTAGATGTGATTGAACATGGAAGAAAAGGAACGAAAAAAGTTGTGAAAAGAAATGTTCCATTGAATGAAAAATTATTGGTGGGGAACGAATTAAAAGTGGGGAAAACTATTATTACGATTGAAAAGTTAAAAGTTGAGAAGTTAGGGAAACGAACTTCTGCATCAAAAAATAAATCTAAATCAGGAACGGAAAAAAATGATACAATGGAAAATCCTGAACCTAAAAAACAAGAGCCAGAAGTTGATCCAGAAAAATTAGCGGCCCAAAAGGCGTATAATGAAATGTCAGATGCGGATTTCATTGCTTCTAATCCTGCCATTCAGGCCGAGTTGAAGGTGACAGATTTAGAAGGAAAGTTGAGAAGACATACTGCTGTTTTTGATGAAGCTTTAGCGAATCAACGGTTGGAAATAGAAGAAGCTAAAATGAAAGTGGAAAAATTGGAAGGACAATTGTCGGAATCAAATAAAAGTATTCAAGCAAAAGAAACTGAGATTGCACAATTGAAAAAGGATGCAGACGCAGATAAAAGTTTGATTGCTGAGAAGGAACAGTTATTAGTTGACGAAAAAGCAACCAATAAAAAATTAAAAGCCAAAAAAGATAAGTGGAAGAATCAATTCAAAGAAGTAAGTCAAAATTACAAAACTTTGGAGGGAGAATTTAACGGAATGAAAGTTGAATTCGAAAAAGTGAAAACGCAATTATCTGAAAGGAAAAATCAATTTGATGAAGCCTTAAAATCGCAGAGAGATACGGCCGACAAATTAGCCCAAGCCAAAGAAAAAGGGCATCTTGATTTAGTAAATCGATTGCAGTCAGAATTAAATGAAAAAACATCGAAAGTGACTAGTTTGGAAGCAGAAATAGCTACATTACGTCAAAAAGAAGTGGTTGCCGAAGGGAAAATGAAAGCGGTTGAAATTAATTTGAACTTAGATTCAATGCGAGCAGGTGACATTGATGTGAATCGTTTGAATACACTTGAAACGCAAGTGGCCGAAATGGGGCAAACATTGAAAAACTTAGAAAAAAATGGGGTTACTAAAAAGGATTTAGCGGCGTTTAAGGAATCTTTAGAAGGCGTAAAAACAAAAGTGTTAGATATAAAAACCTTAACAGCGACAGAACAAATTCAGGAATTGAAAGTGGGAGAATCTTTTACAAAAACTGTTAAAGATATTTCTTATTCTGTTACTCGAACGGAATCGGGATTTTCGTTAGTTCGTGGAGGGAAAACTATTACTATAGAAGAGCAATCTGTTTTTAAAAAAGTTTATGGTGTGCATGAAGCACAATTTACACAAATTGTGGAATTAAAAACTGGAGAACGATTTAAAATTCAAAAAGATGGGACGATTGTGGAGCACGTGACAAAGTCTAATCGTGTGGGAGCAGAAGCATATAAAAAGCAAACAGTTAAGAAAACAGATTCCACTGGGAATGTGGTAGAGATTTCTCAAGAAGCTGGCGTGCGATTGCAAAAAGAAACAGCCGTAAAAACTGAAAATAAAAAAACGACCACTAAAAAACAACAACCAATAGAAGAAACGGCTAATAAGGATTCAGTTAACTCGGAAGCCAAACTTAATCGGTTAAAAGAATCTAATTTTGTGCGATTTTTAGATTCGTCTGGTAAATCTCATGAGGTTCGTTTGTTAGGTGAAACTAAAACTTCTGGTGTTTGGCGAGTACAAGAAATAAAGGGAGTATCTCGGTATGAAGTTGACTTTAATGCGAATAAAATTGAACGATTAGCTCGTTTAAAAAAGAAAACACGAACGCCTGAAAAGAAACCTGTTTCGAAAGTAAATCCCGAGCATTTAAGTCAGGCTCGTCGAGTGGTTGAAAAAATGAGAATTAATGATGGATACAGTGAAAAACTTGCTAGAGCTGTTGGAAATTTTGATACAGTGATTGATGAATTACAATTTAGAATGAAATCATTTGATCAAATTAAACAAAGTGGAAATATTGATGCAATTAATATTGAAATGGGACGCTTAAAAGAGGCGTATAAAACTTATCAAGAGCAGTTCAATCGTATGTCGAAATTAGAGTTAGATTTTGCACAAAATAAGAAAGAAATTGGGGAAATGACTGATATGGTGGCAAACAATATGAAAAACAATGATTTTTATGAAGGTCATGGGTTGAATAATCCCAAAATGAATAATTTATTTTTAGAGTTGAAGCATTTAAATAAACGTCTGGAATATAATGATTTTAATGCGGTCGATATGCAATTATTTGTGAATAATTCAAATTCTCTACGAGATGTTGTAAAGAATTATAAATCAGAATTGAAAAAATATGATAGACAGGCTAATGATTCAGCAGATTTTATTAAAAGAAACTATAAGTTTTAGCCTGGTGGTTTCTGAAGATACGAAAAAATCCAGCCGAAGGCTGGATTTTTTTTATTTTCAATATTTTTTAATTTTGCTATTTGTACATAATTTTAATGGCTCGTTCTCGTCCTTCGCCAATTGAGTCGGTCGTTAGTTCTGGATACGTGTTGGCGATCCACAAATGAACGGCTCGTCGTTGGGCACTTCCCATAGGCCAAAGTTTTAATTCTCCTAAAGCGTTTTCTTGCATCCATTCAATTTTTTTGGCTACTTTTTCGAATAAAGCTTCTTGTCGTTTCTTTTTGTATCCGTCTACGTCTACGGTCAAAAACACTTTTTCGTCTGATTTAGTAAACAAAATTTGTTTTACAAATAATTCCAAGGCGTTGATGGTTTTTCCGTGTTTTCCGATTAGTCTTGGGGCATCGTCAGCTTCAATATTCGCATAATAATGTCCATTTTCTTCGGTAACACTTACCAAATCATATTCGGCTCCAAATTTATCCAGTAAAAGTTTGAGTGTTTTTTGAATAATAGATTCCATTTGCTGTAAATAGATTAAAAAATGGTTAAACAAAAAACTACCGAAGCGTCTCGGTAGTTTTAAAAGGTTGATTACCCAACCGGTTGAATGTTTACAAATCGTTTTTCGTATCGTCTTCCGTCAAACCGTCGTACGGCTTTTTCTGTAAAGGTTACGATTCCAGATTCTTCAGCAAACAAAGTAAAATCTTTTCCCATTCCTACATTTAATCCTGGTCGGAATTTAGTTCCTTTTTGTCGAACAATGATTTCACCAGCGTTCACTAATTGACCTCCAAATCGTTTGACACCACGTCGTTTGGCGTTGGAGTCTCTTCCATTTCGTGACGAACCACCTGATTTCTTATGAGCCATTTTTTTTGTTAATAAAAAAATTCAAATTGAGTCGTGTGCGAATCTAATAAAAAAAACATTCGTGTCAACTTTTTCTCTTCTAGCCACGATGAGGAATGCAGAAAAAGGCTTTGGAGTTTCCTATTTTTTGTGGTATTTTGGGGGCAGAAAAGATGTAAAGCACAAAGCCTTATGATAGAAATTGATACGAAAAAATTTGGGGTTCTTACTACCAATTATGAATCAGATTTAGAACAGATTATTACGCAGATAGCGGAATATTATCCAAATTTTGATGAGCGTCGTCGTGAAAAAGTTGCTCGTGCGTTTTGTTTTGCGGAGCACACTCATCGAGACCAAAAGCGGGCTTCGGGGGAACCATATTTTACGCATCCAATTGCAGCGACGAAAATACTGCTACAAATTGAACCAGATTTGGACACCGTTTGTGCCTGTTTAATGCATGACGTAATAGAAGACACGCCCGTAACGGCTGATGAAATTGAAGCTGAGTTTGATAGTCATATTCGGTTTTTGTGTGAAGGAGTAGAAAAAGTGGCGAAAGTGCGGATTAGTAAAACTGATTCACACCAAAAAAAATTCCAAAATGTGCAAAAATTGTTTGTGGCCATGGCCCAAGATATGCGGGTTATTTTTATCAAATTAGCCGATCGAATTCACAACTTATCAACGCTTAAATATGTTCCGTTAGAGAAACGAGAACGAATTGCGAAAGAATCTTTGGAAATCTATGTGCCAATTGCCGAGAAGTTTGGAGTAAACAAATTTAAAAACCAGTTAGAACACTATTGTTTTGAAGCGTTATATCCAAAAGAGTTTCATCGTTTGCAAACAGAAGTAGAGATTTCAGCGAAAGCGCGGTTAAAGTTTATTGATAAAGCCCGAAAAGATTTATTGCGCAAACTTGGAGAAGAAGGTTTGCAGGTACACACCGTGAAAGCCCGAAAAAAGACCATGTATTCGCTTTTTCTCAAAATGCAACGGAAAGGATTTCGGCACGTTGATGAAGTGTACGATTTGTTTGGAGTGCGGGTTATTTTAGAATCAGAATCAGATTGTTATCGAGCCTTGGGGGTAATTCATGCAAATTGGAAACCCGTTTCAAACCGGTTCAAAGACTATATCGCGCTTCCCAAACCCAATGGGTATAAAAGTTTGCATACCACAGTGTTAGGATTGGGGCAAAATCATTTACCGACGGAAGTGCAAATTAGAACCGCCAAAATGGACTTAGATGCCGAAAAAGGGCCAGCCGCGCACTGGGCCTATAAAACGTCTGGCGGCTCAAATTTTGACGAAGAATATTTAAAAAAGACGGCGTGGGTGCCAAATAAAATTACAAAATCGAAAGATTATGATCCGCAAGAGTTTTTTCAAGCGGTGGCAAATACTCTGTTTTCAGAACGAATTTATGTGTTCACGCCGAAAGGCGATTTGAAATTTTTTGCGAAGGGGGCTACGCCGGTCGATTTGGCGTATGCGATTCATTCTGATATCGGAAACAGTTGTACGGGGGCTTTAGTAAACGGAATTATTAAGCCCTTAAACTACCAAATGCAAAATGGAGATATTGTTTCTATCTTAACAAAACCTGGGCGACGTCCGAATCCGTTGTGGTTGAATTTTATAATTTCTAATTCGGCAAAAGATAAAATTCGTTCTTTTTTCCGGAAAGAAGGCGAGGAGATTGTTATGCCAGCTTCAGTCGAACCGAGACCAACGTTGTCGTTGCCGGTGAGAAAAAAGGTTCGTCCCGCTAAAAAGCCTGTTATTTCGGGAAAACCGAGTGATTTTTCCTTAGTAATTGGAGGAGAAACTGATATGCCGTATCGGTTAGCTGAGTGTTGTATGCCTGAAATTGGCGACCCTATTGTCGCGCATAAAGGACGTGGTTTAAAGTTTATGGTGCATGCCGCTGATTGTTCCGAGCTCGAACACCATAATCCGCAACGAATCTTTGAAGCTAATTTTTTGATTGAAAAACGATTGAAGGTGTGTGTGGTGAATCGAAAAAATGTTTTATTGAAAATTACGGCCGTAATTGCGAAACACGATATTGATATTTACCGAATGAAATCGCGGGTGTTGGCGGATAAAACAGGGTTGCTTGATTTTGTGTTACACGTGCATTCGGAAAATGAATATCAAGCCTTGTTGAAAGATATTGAGCGGAACCCGGCGTTTGTGCGGTTTGTCGAACAATAATCGATTAAAAGGTTGATTTGTCTGGTTGTTTCTGGTATAAGAGGGAAGCTCTTTTACGGGGATGCCAGGCTTTGACGATGAGACCTGACATTGCATACTTGCGTTAGCGGCGTGTCATATTCGCCGAGAGATCCAATGTGACAAATAAATAAGTGCAAAACTTAAAAACCGAGCTCAAACATCTTTGCGATCTTGGGCTCAAACAGCTAAATTTTCTTTGGCTGTCTAACAAATCGTGGTTGAGCCATTTGCTCCTACGTGAAATATAACTACTGTCTCGCCGGTTATGTTTCAATTTAGAGACTCGTTATAAATCGATTGATTGCCGATTTATAAGACCTTTTAGCAATTAACGAACGAATGTTTTTTGTTTTATTTTTAAGCATTCGCCGTAGATAAATAAAACTATGAGCGTAGATGGTATGGGATGTCCTCGTCGGACGCGAGTTCGATTCTCGCCATCTCCACCATTCGACTCGCCATGCTCGCTCATGGTAAACCAAAGAGTCGAATGTCCTGAGCTTGTCGAAGGACTACATTTTTAGAGAAAGGTTTCTATGTTTTTTTGTTACATAGCTCGCTGCAGCGATGAATCTTTGTATGTTGGTTCGTGTGCGGACCTTCGGTTAAGAGAAGTACGACATAATGCAGGGGCAGGAGCTTTGTATACAAAATACCGCCGACCGGTTAGAATTGTCTATTCAGAGTCTTTTGCTTCGAGAAAAGACGCTGTAAAAAGGGAGATGCAAATAAAAAAATGGCGGAGAGAAAAAAAGGAAAACTTAATTAAGTTTGGTCATCCGAATGGCGAAATTAATTTTTAATTCGCTACTTTCTATCGGCCTTTCTTAATTCCCACAATTTTTGCTCTAGTTTTGTGCGATGTTCTGCAAAAACTTCGGCGGTTCTTTTGTTGGCTCGATAAAAAATATCTCCAAAAAATCCTAGTATGGGTATAAATCCCCAAATGGTATCCCATACATAAAACCAAAAAATTCGTTTTTTTTCTTCGTTAGGGAGTTGGCATTTGTCAGCCAGTTTTCTAGATTGATAATAAAAATACCACGAGGCGGCTAGGTCACCAATTACAGGGAGTGTTTCGCCGCCCAAAATATCAATTATCCATACTAAAACAGATTTGGCTCGTTCGCCAGAAATTTTTTCTACTTCTTTGGCGGCCAATATTTGGTCTTTTAATTCCAAAATTTCTATATTAAAGGCTCGTTTACTCATTTACTAAAAAATAAAGTTTCGGCATTCTGGTATAATATTTTGGCCATTTCTGCCATGGGGGTTGCTCTAATTTCGGCAATTTTTTGGACGACTTCGGGTAAACTGGCTGGCGAGTTTATTTTGTTTACCGTTTTACGATACATTTTTGGTGGCAAAAAGGGCGCATCGGTTTCGGTTAAAATTCGGTTAGCGGGCATTTGGGCGATGGCTTGGGCGAGTTTTTCGGTGTTGTTGTAGGTGGCCACCCCGCCAATTCCAAAATACAAATCGTATTCATCGTGTAATATTTGAGCCATTTCATCGTCTTCGACAAAACAATGTACCACACCTCGTACTTTATTTTCACCTTTGAAAAAATGTTTGTGTTGGGCTAAAAAATCTAGCAGTTCTTGGTTGGCGTTTCGAGTGTGAATTACTACTGGTAAATCGTATTTTTGGCATAATTCTAAATGTTTTACAAAACATTCGGCTTGCCAGTCTACTAAAATATCTCGTTGGTCGTGGTAGCGGTCAAACCCAGTTTCTCCCAATCCAACTACGGCTTTTGGGTTATCTTTAATAAGAGATTCAAAAAAAGAAAATAATTCATCGGTTGTTTTAATGTTTGATTGGTAGTTTTCAAACCCTTTGAGGCGATGATTCTCAACCTTTCCTTCCATAAACGGCGCAACATCGCACGGATGAAGTCCCACGGTAGCAAAGTGCCCTTCGTATTGCTTGGTCATTTCAATGGCCGCCAGACTCGAAATTTCGTCACAGCCAATTTGAATCTGTTTTTCGATGCCCGCGTTTCGGCAGTCTTGTTGTACGGCCTCTCGATTTGCATCATAATGTCCAAAATATCCGTGCGTGTGGGTATCAATTATTTTCATCAATTTGAGTGTAGGAATAGTTTGATAGTCTGCAAGTTGTTGTGTTTGCAAAGGATTGTGTGTTTATTGAATGAAAAGGGCGATCCCGTATCAAGTACGGGAAATTTGTTTTTGGTTGGGTATTTTTAGATTGCCAAACGTTCTAAAAAAAATATTTTTTATGCGATTATTAAAATTCGTAAACTGGTTGATTTGTTTGCTGGTTAACTATTGTAAATACTTATCCTTTATTTCCCATGGCGCAACGAAGAGTGCGGAAACATGTAAACCCTTTATCTATTTTACACGAAGTACATTTTGAAGGGTTTGAAAACAATAATCCATTATGGATGGATATTGGGGCTTGTAAAGGTGAGTTTACCAAAGCGTTGGCGCAAAAATTTCCAGAGAAAAACTTTATTGCGTGTGAGATTCGAAAACCACTCCAAAAAAAATTAGAAGTGTTGTACGCCGATGATGATAATGTGGTGGTGTTTGATGGTGATGCGGGAAAAAACTTTAAAACAATGTTGGCCCCAAGTTTTAAACGGGGGGTAAAACTAGAAAAAGTGTTTATTAATTTCCCTGACCCGTGGTTTAAAGACCGACACAAAAAACGACGGTTTGTAAATGCTAAGTTTTTAGAAGACATCAAAGATTTCGTAGACGAAACAACGGAGTTTATATTTCAAACCGATCAAGAGTTTTTATTTCACGAAACCATTGAAGTGTTACAAGATTCAGCGTTTTCCAGCATTACTTATTTTGATGAATCGCCGTTTGGGGTGCAAACCGATTGGGAATCGGCCAAAGTAAAAGAAGGGAACAAAATTTGGCGGATGGTGTTTAAGAAGCAGTCGTAGTTTTTTGTATCAGTGGCATATCCAACTTTTGTCCACAATTCTTGCAAAATTGAGCGTCGTGGTCGTGGTGTGGATAATGGCAAAAATTACATTTATGCGGTCGTTTTCCAAAAAAGTGATCGATAAACGATTTCGTTAGAATAGCGGTCATCATCGCAATAGTTCCGAGTCCAAGCAGAATAGTAGCGCTGGCAATGAGTTTCCCAATCCCTGTTATAGGCGTTATATCTCCGTATCCGACGGTCGACATACTTACAAATGACCACCAAACAGCTTCTTTGATACTTGAAAACTCGGGGTTTACTGGGTGTTCAACGGTGTAAATGCTAAACGCCGATACAATCAAAACAATGCAGAAACTGAGTCCGAAAATTTTAAATTCTTCGGTGTAGTGTTTGAGTGATTTTATGAACGTAACGAACAAAGATGATTGTCGAATAACTTTGAGCATTCGGAAAATTTCCAAAACTCTCAATCCTCGTAAAAACGCAATATTAGGGAAAAACCCTAATAATGGGAGAATTACCATTAAATCAATAATTCCAAAGAAAGAAAAAATGGCTCTTCGTCGGTTAGGGGCACTCCAAATTCGTAATATATATTCAATAGTAAAAACAATCAGTATTACTTGGTCGATAGTTTCAAAATAGGGTTTTATGGGTTGAAATTCAGGAAGATTTTCTCCCATAAATAAGAGCCCGGATAGAATAATAAGTCCTAAAAGAAACGATCCAATAATCTTTCCTATGACGGTGTTCCCGTCGTTAAACGCTTGGTGGATTTTGTTTTTCAATTGGTTCATATGATTCATAGTTTCAGGTCATTATATCACGTACATCTTGATTTTTCAATATGCAAACGGTTGAAATGTCTTCGGAATATGGTAAAGGGGGTGATTTTTTTATGGAAATATTTTTAAAAATAAATTTTTAAGAAGTTTGATTTCTTTGATTATGGCATTAATTCTGCGCTTTCGTTGTTTGTCTTTTTATGGATGAAAAAAACTTAAAGAAAAAGTTTGACACAAGTAAAATATTTTATATAGTCCCTCTCGCTCTGACACAAATAGTGCCAAGAAGCAAAGATCTTTTACGGATTCGAAAAGAGAAATTAAAAATAATTTCTTATTAAATCAAATTTATAATTGTGATGTGTTTTTTTAAAAAACGCGTGTAAATAAATTTGCAATTTTACTGATAATATAAAGTTAAGTTATCTTGGTGTTTTGCACCAAGAATAATAAAGTTAAAGTTTCTTATGACTTGTTTATTGAAAGATGAACAAATTCAAGAATAAAGTTACATAAGAGTACATAACGGATCCCTTGACTAGTATACCCGATGAAGGACGTTGTAAGGTGCGATAAGCTTCGACGAGCCCCTAAACAGGCTTTGACTCGGAGATTTCCGAATGGGGAAACCCACTTCATTTATGAAGTACTCTATGCCCAAGTAAATTAAGTATAGAGAGGTAGGTCGGCGAACTGAAATATCTAAGTAGCCGGAGAAAAGAAATCAATAGAGATTCCCTTAGTAGCGACGAGCGAAGAGGGACTAGCCCAAACCACTTTAGGTGGGGTTGTAGGACTCCAATGTCTAATGTTTATATATAGAAGAAAACACTGGAAAGTGTTGCCACAGAAGGTGATAGCCCTGTATTTGAAATATATTTATGTTGGTAGGAGTATCCTGAGTAGGTTCGGACACGTGAAATCCGGATTGAATCTGGGAGGACCACCTTCCAAGGCTAAAAAGTATACTAGATCGATAGCGAATAGTACCGTGAGGGAATGGTGAAAAGAACCCCGGGTAGGGGAGTGAAATAGACGTGAAATTATGTACTTATAAGGAGTGGGAGCCTTCGGGTGACCGCGTGCCTTTTGTAGAATGAGCCAACGAGTTAGTCGTATAAGGTGGGTTAAGGCAGTTACAGCCGGAGCCACAGCGAAAGCGAGTCCGATAAGGGCGTTGATCTTATGCGCTAGACCCGAAACCAGGCGAGCTTACCGTGGGCAGGCTGAAGGTACGGTAAAACGTACTGAAGGGCCGAACCATCGGATGCAGCAAAATCCTTGGATGACCTGCGGTAAGAGTTGAAATTACCATCGAGCCTGGAGATAGCTGGTTCTCTCCGAAATATATTTAGGTATAGCCTCCAGTTACTAGCATGGGGGGTAGAGCACTGTTTGGGGACGGGCGGGAAATAACTGTACCAACTCCTAGCAAACTTCGAATACCCATGTGACTGTCTGGGGAGTCAGTCGGCGACAGCGAAGTGCCGTCGACGCGAGGGAAAGAGCCCAGATCACCGTCTAAGGTCCCTAATATAATCTCAGTGGTAAAGGAGGTATGATTGTTTAAACAGCCAGGAGGTTGGCTTAGAAGCAGCCACCCTTTAAAGAGTGCGTAATAGCTCACTGGTCGAACGATTGTGCGCCGAAAATCTAACGGGGCTTAAGATTATAACCGAAGACGTGAGTGGCCCAATAGGGTCGCGGTAGGAGAGCGTTCTGGGAGCGCTGAAGGCAGGCTGAAAAGTTTACTGCTGGAGCGACCAGAAGTGAGAATGTTGGCATGAGTAACTTTATGCAGGTGAAAACCCTGCACGTCGAACACCCAAGGGTTCCGATCCACTGGCAATCAGGGTCGGGTTAGCCGGGCCTAAGGCGAGGCCGAAAGGCGTAGTCGATGGACAACAGGTTAATATTCCTGTGCCATCTTATGATGTGATGGGGGGACTTATTCGGAAATATTTTGCTTCCAGTTAATGAATTCTGGGGCAAGCAATTAGCTTATGCTTCTACAGGAAAATCCGTAGAGGTTCGCGAGTTGTGATGCGCATATGCATTGACTTCGGTCTTTGATAAAGCAATGATTCGAGTGACAAGAAAATCCTCTAAACTTATGATTAAGATGACCGTACCAAAACTAACACTAGTGGGTGGGTTGAGTATACTAAGACGAACGAGATAACTGAGCTTAAGGAACTCGGCAATACAGCGTCCGTAACTTCGGGATAAGGACTGCCTACATTTTGTAGGCCGCAGCGAAAGGTGCCATGCAACTGTTTATCAAAAACACAGGTCCGTGCTAACTCGCAAGAGGATGTATACGGGCTGACCCCTGGCCAGTGCCAGAAGGTTAAGTGGAGGGGTGAGAGCTCCAAAATGAAGCCCTGGTGAACGCCGGCCGTAACTATAACGGTCCTAAGGTAGCGAAATTCCTTGTCGGGTAAGTTCCGACCCGCACGAACGGGGTAATGATGTGGCAACTGTCTCAAGCTCAGACTCGGTGAAATTGCAAAAACGGTAAAAATGCCGTTTACGCGCGGTAGGACGAAAAGACCCTGTGCAGCTTTACTCCAGCTTGTCACTGAATATTTGTCTAATTTGTGCAGGATAGGTGGGAGCCTTTGAAGCGTAACGCTAGTTGCGTGGAGGCATCCTTGAGATACCACCCTTGTTATACAGATATTCTAACGTTTGCCGTAATCCGGTAAACGGACAGTGATTGGTGGGGAGTTTGACTGGGGCGGTCGCCTCCTAAAGAGTAACGGAGGCGCGCATATGGTTGGCTTGCTACGGATGGAAATCGTAGTGGACGTGTATTCGCATAAGCCAGCCTGACTGTGAGGCTTACAAGCCGAGCAGGGACGAAAGTCGGTGAAAATGATCCGGTGTCTACACGTGGGTGTGGCATCGCTCAACGGATAAAAGTTACGCCAGGGATAACAGGCTAGTCAAGCCCAAGAGTTCATATCGACGGCTTGGTTCGGCACCTCGATGTCGGCTCATCGCATCCTGGGGCTGGAGAAGGTCCCAAGGGTATGGCTGTTCGCCATTTAAAGCGGTACGCGAGCTGGGTTCAGAACGTCGTGAGACAGTTCGGTCTCTATCCTCCGTGCGCGATTAGGAATTTGAAGGGAGCTGCTTCTAGTACGAGAGGACCGAAGTGGACGTACCTCTGGTGTATCGGTTGTTGTGTCAACAGCATTGCCGAGTAGCTATGTACGGACGGGATAACCGCTGAAAGCATCTAAGCGGGAAGCCTCACCTAAGATAAGATTCCTCGCCTTCGGGCATAAGACCTCTGGGAGACTACCAGGTTGATAGGTGGAAAGTGTAAGCACAGTAATGTGTTCAGCTGATCCATACTAATTGGTCGAACGAATTTTATTCTTGAATTCATTTGTTTATCTTTCGGTAAACAAGTCATAAGGAAATTCAAGCTTTAAAATCAATCAAAATCGCAAATTTGTTATCACAATTTTGTTTAATAAGAATGAATATTCTCTTTTCGAAAGTAAAAGAAACCGACATAAGAAGGTTTCGTGTTGATGTCTGTAGCGGTAGGGGTACACCTGATCTCATTCCGAACTCAGAAGTTAAGTCTACCAGCGCCGATGATACTTGGGGATAGCCTTGGGAAAGTAGGTCGATGTCAACACGAAGCCTTTTTTTGTATCTAAAAATAATCACACTTTTAATACGTGTGTTTTTTTTGTATGATAAATTTTCTTGCTACGAACAAAGAGTTTTGTAGAGAAAAGTTTTTTTAGTTACTTAAAAACTGTATCAGAAAGTTGTGTTTGGAGTATTTTTTGGGCTCTTTTTTTGGTAAAATTTTGCTCGGATGGATTGGTTTTTATAGATATTTCTCGTTTTTCATGACCTTGAATATCTGAAATATCAAAAAAATCGACGGGGAAGACGGCTTTTATTTGTGATACTAAAATGGTTTGGATTATTTTTCTGGTTTTCTCTTCGCCTAAGATATCGTCGAAAAAGAGAACGGTATCAATATGGGCATGTTTTAAGGGGCGTAATTGTCGGCGACAAAGTCGTCGGAACTCGATACTGTCAGCTAAGCCTTCATTGGCCATTTCGGCTAACACTTGCGTTTCTAAGTACGTTATTTTTGGTAAACTTTCACATCTTGAAGTGTGTTTGGGTGTGTATTCAAGATTTTCTACTTTCAGTTTTTCAATCCACGTTTGAGCCGATTTGTTTTTTCGATCATACACAAAGGCGATACGTCCAAAATTGGTGTGTTGGAAGATGTCTTCCACCGCTTGTTTCCATAAAGATTCGGATAATAGTGATTTATTTTGTAAATCAAAGCTTATGTGAGCCGTTGGGATATGTTTTAAAATTTTTCGTCCATAAACCAGTGCTGAGTAATCGAGACTAGAAAGAGTAATCATGACTTATTGCTTTAAAAATTCTTGTTTGTTTGTTATGTAATTTTGTTCGCCTGGTAGGTAATGGGTAGACGAAAAACAGAGTAAAATAGCATCGTCTGAAAACTCCGAAAACTCGTGCCAGCACTGAGTCGGGACATAGACGGCTTTAGTCGGTGTATCGAGCCAAATATCGGTTTCTTGCTGTTTATCGTTTACGGTCATTTTTACTCGTCCATTCACACAGACGAACACTTCTTCTTCAACAATGTGGGCGTGAGCTCCACGCGTTACATTTTGTTTTCCGGTTACCAGATACACGCGTTTGACGTCAAATGGAAACGACTCATCTAATTCAAACGGTACCAGGGTTCCTCGTGCGTCCTCAAACTGAGGAACTGATAGTATTTGCCATGAATCTTTCATTTTGTGAAGTCAATATACAGGTAAATTTTTACATTTTTTGCGAAATTTGCCAAAATAAAACTGATTTTCCTTTTATTTGGTATGAAACAATTTTGGCGAACGTTTGTGTTGGGAGCGTGTTTGTTGGGGGCACCGTGGTTGGTACATGGTATGGCTACTTCGGGGATAGATTTAACTAAATCTACCATGCAAATTAATTTTACGCCTGATGAAAAGGCGGAGGTAAAGGAAATTACTTGTTTTGGAGAGACGAAATCAGTTTTAAATTCAGCGGTTGAGTTGTTTACTAATCCAAAATTATTAAAGGATGTTTTGGCAAAATTTAAAGATGATGACAGAAAAATCTCACGAAGATCAGCTGAAACCATTCAAATAGATATTCAAAATAGTAATTCTGATACATTAAAACAGTGTTTCAAAAATGCGGGAACCTATAAAATAACGGTTAAATTAGTGGATGCCGTGGGAAATGAAGCTGAAAAGGCATTCAATTTTAAAATTATGCCGGGAGATATTGATGCAGAGAATATTGATACGTTGATTAATACTTGTACGGGTAAATATGCCGATGGTTCGGATGTATGTAAAGCTGGCGTTGTTTTGAGAGATTCATATGGGAATAAGGTTTATAAGGCTAGTAATGCTAAAGTAGAGATTCCAAGGGAGCAACAAGCTTTATTTAGAACGGATGATGGTAATTTAGGATTATCATTGAAAAACGGATTAATGGTGAATAATCAATTGTTAAAGAATAGTTCAATTAGCGCTGTAACAGGATATGAGGGAGTGTTTTCGATTGACTTAGTTTCTTGGGTACCAACATTAAGAAACATCAATAATGTGACAGAAGAGGTGGCCAAAAACTTGAAAATTTTAGTAAAACAAGTGCCTAATATAGCCAATAATGGTGACGCAGGAACGCTAATTCCACTTGTAGAGACGAAAGAGTTAGAACAACCAATTCTGTTTAAGCGCCCCGTGTTGTTGAATATTAACTTGCAACCAGGAACTTTAGCGGGGGGGGATGATACAAATAGTGATAGATTGGACGGTACTTTTAATCCATTAGGAGCGAATGAATTTGCCAATAATATGTATGATAATCAGCGAATCAAGATATCTCTTGTTCCCAATATGGATAGGGTAAACAATTTAATGAGTAATTTTAAAGGTGGATTCTTTAATTTATCTGATGAATTAACTTATGAACGACGGACTGGAAAAATCGCTGAGGATGACTCGACTAAATATGACAAAATAGAACTTCTTGCCAAAATTGATAGAAATGGAACGCTTCCGTCCAATTTATCTTTAACAGGAGCCGCTGGTAAGGAAGTTGCGCATTCATATTTGGATGATTCAGGGTATCATGTTGGTTTGAGTTTTAATAAAGATGGAATTTTTAGTAAATTTTCGAATGCCTTAAATCCTAGTAATTATTTTGCCCTAGGGTTAAACAATAAATCCGTTGATTATATTTTTAATTTCAACATGCCAAGTGGCAGTGGGGCTGATGGAAATAATAAATTAATGCCAGAATTTGATTTGCAATCAATTGTTGAATATGATGTTCAAATTGGGGAGAATAAAAAGACGGTGAGATATTTTGCGGGAAATTCAATTGGACAAATTAATGTAGCGAAAGGGGTGTATATAGAAGGAACCGTTATTAAACGCGATACGACTACGAAGTTTTTATCGAATGACTTACAGGCTTTATCAGGAATTTCACAAACGGATGTAAGAGAAAATATTACGCGTAACGCGTTTGCATTAGTGCGGGAATCAAACAATATTAAAGAGAGTAACGTAGACCTAACTACTTCTCCAGATGCTCCGTTTGGAGTTGATGGGGTGTTGATTGTCAAGGAAAAGAATGTAAAGATTGGAGGAAAACTCCCAAGCGGTAAAAAAACGGTGGTAATTGTTGATGGGAACTTGTTGATTGCTGATAACACTTATTATGGAAATGAAGCGAATGATTCATTTGGCGTGATTTTAATTAATACAGACACGCAAACGGTGCCGCCAAGTACAGGAAATATTTTTGTTTATTCAACGGTACAGAATATTCGCGGGTCATTTTTTGCGGATGGAGGATTTGTGAATACTAGTACCGTTAATTTATCTAACTTGAATGTAGATAATATTGACTTAACTTCAGATAAACAATTGCGATTAGTGGGAGCGTTATTAACGATGAATACAGTTGGGGGAGCTGCTAAGAATACGAATGATCCGTATTTATATCATCCATGGGGAATGGAGCCGAAGGGTAGTTCACAACTAATATCGCCAAAGTATGATTTGTTGTATATACGGAATTTAAATTTAGATATGCAGAGCTGTCTGCCGTTGGGGGAGTATAATGCTAGTTCTTTTGTATCTGGAAACTGTAAAAATGATGATAGTTCTCCTACAGGGCGAGAAAAGTCGTACTCATTCATCCTTCGGTTTGATCGAAAAGCTATTGAGCAATCTCCACCTGGGTTTAAACGAATTCAAGTGATTAACCAATAAGGGGGTGAGGTTCGTTCTTAGTTTTTTACAATACCATATGTTTTGTCAAAAATCTACCTAAAACACCGCTCGTATTGGTATAAAAATGGACTTAAACGGGATGAAATAGTATAATAAACAGAATTTAATAGTTAATTAAATGGCAAGTTTTATCCGGTTTTTGTTGATTCGAATGGGGGTATTGGCACGATTTTTTGGAAGTCGAGTGGGGGTACGAGTGTTACTAGGAGCCACGGCGGCTGGAACCGGAAATAATTTGGGGAATATCTCAAATTTGTGGAATGTTGACCACATTAACACTATTGGCGTTATTCCGTATGCGTTGAGTTTGCTGATGGTGGCGTTGGATATTTGGACCATTATTTGGATTGCCAAAATTATTGTGCGGTATTACCACGATCGAAAACTGGCCGAAAAACTGGTGCATATGCGAATTACGTTGCCTAAAAACGATTCGAAACTTGATAACGAAAAACGAACGGAAAAAGATTTCCGAGAAATTATTGGACGGATGGAGCAATTGTTTCGGTCGCTTCATGAAACACGAGATTTAGGGTTGTACAATATTGTCATGAAACGGTGGTTGTGGAAACGTCCGCAAATTTCGTTCGAATTGCAGTTTGAAAACCAAGAAATGAGTTTTGTGGTAATTTGTGAACCGTACTACGAAAAATTGATTCAGAAACAAATTACGACTTTCTACGAGTCGGCTGAAGTGGAATACATTAAACCCGAAGAACAATTTAATTTTAATGGTTTGAAGTTTAATGGGTTTCATGCCTATATCGCCAAAGAATTTTGGTATCCGATTAATACGTACAAAAAAGTGGAAGATGATCCGTTGAATGGGTTGGCCAATTCGTTTGCGAAGTTAGCCCGTCATGAAAAGGCAGCTATTCAAATTGTAGCACATCCTAAAAATCCAAAATGGCAGAAGAAGGCTAAAGAAGTGGGAACGATGTTGTTTAAAGGAAAAAAACCACCTACTGGGTTTCATATTCCAATTATTGGACCAATTTTAAGTGCGTTATTGTTTCCGTTTCGATTATTGTGGCGTGGGTACGATCCAGAAGTAGACAAACTAGGAAATGGGAATAAACAAGGCGGAGATCCGTTGGTGCGGATGTTGCAGGCCGAAGAAGAAATTTATAAATCGATTGGAGAAAAATCAACGCAAACGGGGTTTGAGTGTGTCGTGCGAATTATGGCTGGAGCGAGTGACGAACAACGGGTGCAAGATATTTTGAACGGAATTTTCTTGGCCTTTAATATTTTTAAATCAAAAGGGGCGAATCGGTTTGAATATACACGATTATTGTTTATTAATGCCATTAATTGCAAAATGATGTGGCATAATTTTCGTTTGCGATTGCATAATTTCTTCTGGGAACGAGAATCGTTGCTTGTGGCGGAGGAATTGGCGTCAATTTTCCATTTCCCAGATGCGAAATATAATAAAATTCCAACCATTAAATGGTTGACTTATAAAGTATTGCCAGCGCCATTGGTGTTGCCAACTGAAGGCCCCGTGCTCGGAAAAAATATCTACCGTGGGGTCGAAAAAGAAATTCGTTTTAACCGTTCTGACCGAACGCGGCATACGTATATTATTGGGAAATCTGGGTCAGGGAAATCGGTGTTGTTATGGAATATGGCCCGGCAAGATGTAGCCAATGGCGAAGGAGTATGTGTGATTGATCCGCATGGAGATTTGGTAGAAGATATTGCGGCTTCGTGTCCGAAAGAACGAGCGAAAGAAGTGATTTTCTTTAATCCTGGAGACGTAGAACGACCAATGGGGTTGAATATTTTAGAAGCGTCTGGATCGGAACAAAAAGAACGAGCGGCGTTGGATGCAATGGAAATCTTCATTAAGTTGTTTGGGAACGAAATTTTCGGTCCACGGATTCAGCATTACTTCCGAAATGGGTGTTTGACCTTGATGGATGATGACGATGAAGGGGCGACGTTGATTGATATTCCACGGTTGTTTATTGATGATGAGTTCCAGAAATATAAAGTTTCGAAAGTAAAAAATGTGGTGGTAAAAGCCTTTTGGGATAATGAAATGGCGAATACCGGAGAACGAGAAAAACAAGAAATGATTCCGTATTTTACTTCTAAATTTGGTCCGTTTGTGACGAACACCACGATGCGGAATATTATTGGTCAAACTAAATCGGCTTTTAATTTCCGAGAATGTATGGATAGCCAAAAAGTGTTGTTGATTAATCTATCGAAAGGACGAATTGGGGGAATCAACGCCCAGTTGTTAGGGTTGATTGCGGTATCGAAAATTAATCAAGCCGCTATGGCCCGAGCGGATATGGCTCCAGAAGATCGGAAAGATTTGTACTTTTATGTGGATGAGTTCCAAAACTTTGCGACGGATACTTTTGCGGCCATTCTATCGGAAGCCCGAAAATATCGTTTGAATCTTATTATGGCCCACCAATACATCGCCCAATTAACCGAAGGGGGAGGAATGGGACCCAAAGACGACAAAATTAAAAATGCTGTGTTTGGGAATGTGGGGTCAATGATGAGTTTTAAAGTGGGGGCCGAAGATGCCGAATACTTAGAAAAAGAGTACGCTCCGTTGTTATCAGCCCAAGATATTTTGTCGATGGCCAATTATAAAGCCTATGTAAAACTAAACGTAAACAATACCACTTCACGACCATTCTCAATGCAGACTTTGTATGATCCGAGTGTGAAAAATCCGAAAATGCTGGAAATTATCCAAAAATACTCTCGAATTAAATACGGACGAGCGAAAGAATTTGTCGACCAAGAAATTGAAGCACGAATGGGGATTGATACCATCAACAAAGTGGCTGAAGCGGCGGCGGCGGATCCGCATGTAGACGTAAATGCGTTGCAAACGCCGCATGAAGCACAGCAAAAAGCCGTTGCTACTGAATAATTTACCAATACCAATGAAATATACCCCGTTTAAAATTTTATCTTCCGAACGTATTATCAACGAACCGTTTTGTAAGATTGAAAAACAACGCGTAGAGTTTCCAGATAAAACCGAAGGAGATTGGTTTGTGCATTTGTCGAATAATGCGGTTATTGTAATGCCGTTGCTGGATAACGGGAACATTTTATTACAAAATAATTACAAACACGGTGGTGGAAAAGTGGTAACCGAGTTTTGTGCGGGCATTATTGATGATGGTGAAACCTCCATTCAAGCGGCGGCTCGAGAACTGTTTGAAGAAACTGGTTACCAAGCCAAATCGTTTAAAGTGTTAGGAAAAACACTCGCCAATCCAACGGCTTCGGCCATGGAGTATTTTTTTGTGGTGGCCGAAGGGTGTGAGCCTGGTACCGAAAGAGAACTAGAACCTGCCGAGCAAATTGAAACGTTTGAAGTGGCCTCATTAGACGAAGTAGAATCTCATTTATTGCAAGGCGATTATATTTCAAGTTCGGCGAGCGTGGCTGCACTATCGTTTTTAAAATCGTATTTAAAGTAGTAGGGCTGTTTGACAGAAATGATTCAGCGCTCCAACTTGTTTAAAAAATAGAAATGCGTATTGTTTTAGGCGATATGAAATTTCAGATACTAACATTGTTTCCGCAGGCTTTTGATTCGTTTAAAACCACTTCGATTATTGGTCGAGCGGTTGAATCAAAAAAAATAGAAATTGAAGTATTTGATATTCGTCAGTTTACGACGGATAAACACAAAAAAGTAGATGATGTTCCTTTTGGCGGTGGAGCGGGGTTGCTTATGACTTGTCAGCCATTGTTTGATTGTATTGAGCATGTTCAGTCATTATCTGAGAGTAAGGCACCTGTAATTTTCTTTTCGCCGCACGGAAAAGTTTGGAACCAACGACTGGCGGAATCGTTTGCCGCTTATCCAACTGAAAAGAATATTGATCGTGTTATTTTGCTTTGTGGGCATTACGAAGGGATTGATCAGCGTGTGATAGATGAGTTAGTTGATGAGCAAATTTCGCTTGGGTCGTATGTGTTAACGGGCGGAGAATTGCCAGCCCAAATTTTTATTGATTCGGTGGCTCGATTATTGCCAGGCGTAATTGGAAAAGAAGTCAGTCATCAAGAGGAAAGTTTTTCGCTTGCACTAGACGGAAAACTTGAATACCCGCAATACACTCGTCCATCAGATTTTAGAGGCCTAAAAGTGCCCGAAGTTTTATTGAGTGGGCATCATGCTAAAATTGAACAATGGAAAAAAGACAACTGTCAAAACCCTGAATAATCTTAAAAGGCTAATCCGTTGATATTCGTGTTACAATTAAAATCGGGGTTGATAGTCCCTTTGGAGAATATTGTTTGGTCCGATAAACAGGTGGCAATTCCAAAAGATTGTGGGGTTGCGAAATAGTAGTATTCGTTTTTTGTGGTTGTGGTATCAATTCCAACCGAATTTAAGATAGGATATATTTTAGCCGTTGAGTCTATTGTTTGCCAATTACTTATGTCATCCGATTCTCCAGCCAGTGTTTTATAAATCTCGTTGGTGGTAACTTTTTTACGAGTGTCGTGAGCTTTCTGTATTTGTATTTGGTAATTGTAAATTCCAATAGTAGCTAAGATTCCAATTAAGAGCATTACGATTATTAATTCAACCATTGTAAATCCTGTTTTGGTGTGTGTGTTTGTGTTTTTCATTAGAATAATGCTTTAGTAAGTTCTAAAATATTTTTAACCTCGGTTATTTGAATGTTTTTAATACTTATTTTTTTGCCACGCAGGGGCGGAATAATGGCTTTGCTGAATCCCAGTTTGGCGGCTTCGATTAGTCGGTTTTCGATAAACGGTACAGAACGGATTTCGCCACTCAAACCAACTTCTCCCAAAACTACGGTCGTGGCCGGAATTTCTTTTTCGACCCGAGACGAAATAATGCTGGCCATAACGGCTAAATCGGCGGCTGGTTCTTTAATTCGTAAACCGCTTACGACATTTAAATACGCATCGTATTCTTCGCATTTAAATGGGGTAAATTTAGATATGACGGCGAGTAATAAATGAAATTTTGAAAGATCAATTCCGTGACTGGTTCGTCGTGGTTGTCCAAAATTCGTCTTGACGGTGAGAGCTTGTACTTCGAGTAAAAAGTTTCGCGCGCCTTCTCGTACCACGGTAATGGCCGATCCAAATGCGTTGGCGGGTCGTTCTGCCAAAAAAAACTCAGACGGATTTTTTAATTCGGCTAATCCATTGGTTTTCATCTCAAACACACCAACTTCGAGGGTTGATCCAAACCGATTTTTAGGCGATCGCAGGAGCCGGATTTCGGTGTTTTTTTCTCCTTCGAGTTTGAGCACGGTGTCTACCATGTGTTCTAATACTTTTGGCCCAGCAATTTCGTCGTTT
Source organism: bacterium DOLZORAL124_38_8 (assembly GCA_002747745.1). Taxonomy (GTDB): domain Bacteria; phylum Patescibacteriota; class Gracilibacteria; order UBA4473; family UBA4473; genus OLZORAL124-38-8. The sequence continues at coordinate 44,306 of PDQG01000004.1, read as the reverse complement.
TTGGTTACATGTCCAATAACTAACACGGTTATGCCGTCTTGTTTGGCTAATTTAAGCAAAATTTCGGCATTCTCTCTAATTTGGCTCATAGATCCAAACGAAGAATCGGCTAAGCCCACCATTTGAATCGAATCAATTACAATGAGTGGTGGTTGCTTGGTTTGTACCGTGGCCAGAATGTCTTCTAGCGAGTTGGTGGAAAAGATTCTTTCCGATAAATCGTCTAATGCTGATGGATTGAGTCGTTGCGCTCGGTTTAGCACTTGCTCGGCTGATTCTTCGCCAGAAAAATACAACGCATCTTTTAAATTGGTAAACATTTGTAAGGCCAGAGTTGATTTTCCAATTCCAGGAGTTCCGCCAAATAAAACAAACGAACCACTAAAAAATCCACCGCCCAGTACTCGGTCTACTTCGTCAAACCCCGTCGAAGTTCGCACCTTGGCATTGAGTGGTTTAACGGTGGGTTTGGTGGTTGATAAATCGGTGCCTTTTTGAATGGTTTTTGTTCCAGAAACTTTGGTTTCTTTAAACTCTTTAATGGTGTTCCACGCTTTACAGCCATGGCATTGTCCCTGCCATTTATTAAACTCGGTACCACAATCGGTACAAAAAAAGTTGGGCGTTTTGCTCATCAATTTTATTATAGATTTTGTGTGGAAAGTGTGCAAGTTGGCGAGATGGCAAGTAAGCACGAAAATTTACATATAGAATGGACTATGTGAGAGTCTTTGCTAATGATCCTCATACCCAACTTGATTGGGTATCTCTTAGTAAGTATTTTTCTAAAAGATTCCCGATTGCTCGGGAATGAGGTTTTTTGCTATAAAGTAAGTTAGTAAGTGAGCAAGTTTACAAGTCGACAAGTGATAGAAACGGCTCAAACGTGTGAAACAAAAGAAACTATTCTTGTAACGCATTTTCTACCCAGTCTCGGTTGTTGAGATACCATTCGATTGTTTTTGGTAAGGCTTCTTCAAAAGTGTATTTTGGTTTCCATCCCAGTTCTCGTTCAATTTTGCTGGCATCAATGGCGTAGCGTCGGTCGTGGGCTTTACGATCGGGCACAAAGGCTATGTTTGATTTTGAATTTGTTTGTCCTAAAATCTGCTCAACAATTTCGAGGTTCGTTTTTTCGTTGTGGCCGCCAATATTCCATACTTCGCCGGCAGGAGATTTTTCAAAAGCGGTTAAAATGGCTTCGCAGTGGTCTAACACATACAACCAATCTCGAATGTTTTTTCCGTCGCCATAAAGCGTTAAATCTTCGTTTTTCATCGCTTTGAATAAGAAAAACGGAATAAGTTTTTCCGGAAACTGGTATGGTCCGTAATTGTTTGAACACCGAGTAATAATCGTATGAAGTCCGTAGGTATGATTCCAACTTTTAACCAACAAGTCGGCCGAAGTTTTGGCCGCGGCATACGGGCAGTTGGGTGCCAGTGGCGTGGTTTCGGTAAAGTGTGTTTTTGGTTGGTTCGGAATTGGGTCGCCTAAATCACCATAAACTTCATCGGTTGATACTTGGTGGTATTTTTGTACCCCAAATTTTCGACTGGCTTCAAGCAAAGTGTGCGTTCCAATAATGTTGGTTTGCATAAACGGCGACGAATCGGTAATTGAGCGATCAACGTGCGTTTCGGCGGCAAAATTAATAACACCATCAAATTGTTCGGCGGCAAATAAAGTTTCAATAAATTTTTGGTCGGCAATGTCGCCTTGGACAAATTTATAGTTGGGATGATTTTCAATCGTGCGGAGGTTTTCTAAATTTCCTGCGTAGGTAAGTTTGTCTACATTTACAATTTGATAGTCTCGTTGTTCTAAAATATGATGGACAAAATTAGACCCAATAAACCCTGCGCCGCCAGTAACTAGTATTTTTTTCATTCCAGAGCAAATTGTACGTTTTTTGGGGTATATTTAAAGCCTATTTTCTCTTTTTATAAAAAAGTGTTGATTTTTCTCTTGTTTTGTGATACAATGACTTGATTTGATTACTCAATCAGCACATGAAAAATCTATTTAATACAGTTACAGACAAGTTTAATCGTACTTCTAAGGCACAGTTTGTGTGGCAAACAATCCCTAGTTCGAATCCAGAGGGGGTTGATCAAGGAAAAGATATTGCAAAAGCACAAAACGAAGTTTTTCAAGAATCTATGAAAGGACTGGAAAATCTTGATAAAGAAACTGTATACAAAGAATTAACAAAAGCGGTTGACTTTGTAAATAATCTTAAAGAGGGGGAAAAAGGTACCAAAGTTTCTGATGGAGAGTTGTTGTATAATGATGGAAAATCATTTGCGGTAAAAAAAGGAAAAGATACTGTGGTATATTATTTTGAGTATAAATCAGGGGCGGCGCATATTCATATGGCCGAGAACCCTAAAAGTGCGGATGATTTAAAAGAGTTAACTGGAACAGAAAAATTAAAAGCCCAAATGCTTTTAAAAGAATACCGATTAAAAGACTGTTTAGACGGAAGTTGTATTGCAAAACAGCAGGAAGTAGAGAAAGTTAAAGTTGACCATTCATTAGACATCGGACAAGAGACTGTTGGAGGTGTATTAGTTGAACATGAGGAAACAATAAAGGTTCCAACAGAAGGGGAAACCGTTGAAAAGTGGACTGAAAAATGTGTGTATGAAATGTTTTTTGATAAAGCGAAATTTGAGTCTAAATTCTCATCAGATGAATTAAAAAATATGGGAATAAAAGAAATTATTTCTATTGATGGGAAAAAATCTACTCAAGTGAAAATTGATTCTAATAATAAAGCGTTAAATAAGAAAGTAACAGATTGGTTCAAAAGCAACGAATATAAGTCTCTTAAAAGTGAGGTGAGTCATAATTCAACGTTGTATGAACTTGCAAAAAATTTAGGGGTAAAACTAAAAACAGGAACTACCTTGATATACGAAGATGGAACAACTATTGAATATCATAAAACTGGAGAAAAAGGAAAAATGAACTGTTGTGGGAAAGGGTGTCAAGGAAGATTCCCTAAATCAAATTTTGATTTGATTTATCCTGGTATGAAAGTATCAAAAATTGATGAAAACACTTTAGCTATTACGAAACAAGGGGTAAAAGAAGTGAAAAAAACAGTCTTGGTTGAAACTCCAGGTCATACTGAGTACGCCTTTTACAAAAACGGACAAAAAGTTGATAGCCAAACAGTAAAAAACTTTATAACTGAATATAATAAACATAATGTGGATAACCCAATTAGTTTACCGGTAACACAGGATGTTTTGAAAGAGATTGTTGATTCTGGAAAAGCGACTTTAAAGTATAGCACTATTGAAGAAAGAAAGGTAATAAAAGGTGGTAAACAAGTTGATATAGACGCTCTTACTCGGGTTAAAGATGCCAACGGAATACGAACAGAAGACGAAAAAGATGCTTACCTAAAAGAGACTCAGGCTGGCGCAACAGAATCAATTGATATCTATCGAAACTCTATGAAGAATTTTGAAGCCGAGATTAAAGCGGCTACTAAAGCTATGAGTCCATCTTTTGGAGCGATTTCTACTACAGATGGATTATTTGGAACCGCTACTGGGTTAGTAAACATTTTTTTGAAGGACAAAATTGCGGGTGAAAACCCTGATGTGAAAGCGGCTATTGAAGCCAATATGCCAACATATATTGATAATTTTGTTCAAAAACAGTCTGGGTTTATGAATTCTTTGTCAGAACTGATAAAAGCAGGAAAACCAGTGTTTAAGTTGATTGATAGATTCGCTCTCCCAATTGCGTCTCTGTGTGCAGGAATTTTGCATCCGTTTGATATTTATACAAGTAAAAAAGCGTTAGCATATAATTCAGAGAATTTGAAAAATCGTGGAGACGTTGTGAATAAAGTGAATGTGTACGAAGAAGCCTTAAAAACTAATATGAAAAATAGACAGCATTTAGGTGGGTTGAGCTTAAATGTAGATGTAGATGCGGCCTACAATGAGTTAAACAAAGATTTGTCTGGAACGGTTGGGGAAATGAGTACAGAGAAAGTAACAGAAGATGGGAAAGAAATTGAAAAATTAGTTGGAAAGGATGTAATGGCCAAATTAGGGTTAGCCATTGATGAAAGTGGGGTAATTTATGCTAAAGAGGCTGCAAAAATGAGAAAGATTGTCTTCCACTGGTTTTTTGATGGGCGATTAAGTGCTGATGGTCAAAGAATGAAATCTCTTATCGAACAGTTGTCTCATCCGATTGATCCTCAGTCGACTATGATAGAAAGAATGGAAGAAAATCAAAAACGATTAGGAATGTTGAAAAACATTATCGAAACGGCTCGTATAGAAACAGCCGATGATGTGTTAGATCGAGATGTAAAAAAACTTATTCCAGATAAAAACCAACAAGCCGAATTGATTAAGAAATTAATGGACGGAACGGTTAAAAATACGGATTTAGTTAAAAAAGTAGCCGCACTTTTATCAGAATGGGATGCGGAAGATCTCGCTAAAATTGATTTCACAAAAGAGCAAGTTAATCGTGTTCAAGAAGCTTTAAAAACTGGAAAGTATGATAAGCAAGTGGTTGGAGATGCTAAAGAGATGTTGCGGTCAGTGTTTGGATGGAGATACCAAAGTATGAATTCAAAACGATTAAGAGGAAGACATTCTATGTTGCATGGTTATGATGAAGCGGCCCGTCATATGGGTGATATGATTCAAAATCAACGAGATTTATTGGCGGCGCGATATTCTATTGATGGGTATAAAGATGAAACTGGTGAAATTGATAAAGCGGGGGCTTTGCAACACGCAGCGGCGTTTGGGTTCTTGGAATCATATGTTTCAGAAACAGAATATGGAACAGCAGAGGCGCAAGTTATCGCACAAAAATTAGTAAAAGATTTTGGTTTGGAAGAAGACGCTACAAACGTATTAGCGGGATATTTTGCGGCTGGAGATTCTCTAAAACGAGCGAAGTATTTAAGTCAGCATTTGCTAGATTTAAACCCAGTTTTAGGTGTAGTTAAACTGGAAACCATTAAGGATGTTCAATCGGATGCGTTGAAAAACATTATGAAGGTTGAGAATTCTGCTATACGTGAATGTTTGCTAAAATGTTTAGAATATGCATCACCAGAAGAATATAGTAATGATTGGTTCTTGTCAGTGAAAAGTGGAAAACTTCCAGTGATGATTCCAACCGCTATTTGGAAGAAATTGGATGTAACATCTCAAGAAACTTTGAAACAGTCTAATATTGGTTCAGGGTTTGGAGACCCGGAAACCATTACGAAGACAACAACAGAAACAGTATTTAATAAAGAGCTGGTTCCTATATTGGGTGCTGATTTTGGAGGCCATGTAGTGGCTGATTATCTCGAAAATGAAACCTATTCAGCTGATGGAACCACTGTTGAAAAGACCTCAGCAAAAACAGAAACGGTTAAACAATTATCTGAAAACCGAAAGGCACGGTTGACAGAACGATATACCAGAAAATTAAAAAGGTTAGAAAAACGTTTAGGAAGTTCTGAGAAAGCGTTTCTAGACAAGGCTCGTCCAAACCAAAAAGAAAATTTGAAAGCGTTGGCAGGAACGAAAAGTGAAAAAGAGTTTTTAAAAGGGTTGATTGCTTCAGATGATAGCTTAAGAAAATTGGAACCTTTAAATCCTTCGTTGGAAAATGATTCTAATCTTATGGTAAAAAATAATTCTAAACAACCTGAAGCTATTTCTCCAACATTAACCGTCGAAAAGGTAAAAGAAATGTCTATAGATGAGGCATTGGACTTGATTCCAAAGGGTGATGCGGTGATTCGTCTTCAGAGTGAAAATAGTACTTATAAGACTAATAACGGGGTCACTGAATTTAATAAAGCGGCATATACGGAAAACCTTACTCGCAATAATTTAAAAGCTGTTTCTATTTCTCAAGCAAAAGTTGAGGCCGGGAAGGTAACACAGTTAATAATCAAAGTGGAGAAAATTAAATAATAAGTATGCTATGATTAAAAAACTCTCAGTCAAACTGAGAGTTTTTTTCTATTTCTGAAACATGTTTTTTATTTAGCGGTGTCTTCAAATTTTGATTCTCGGTGGACAGAAACTCGTACTTCTCCTGGGTATTGACAGTTTTTTTCAATTTTTCGAGCAATTTCAAATGATAGTTTTTCTGATTCCAAGTCGTTTACTTGGGCGGCGTTTACAAATACTCGTACTTCTCGTCCGGCTTGGATGGCAAATACTTTTTGTACGCCTGCAAAACTAGAGGCAATTGATTCAAGTTCTTTTAATCGTTTGATGTATTTTTCCAACGTTTCTCGTCGGGCTCCTGGTCGAGACGCCGAAATTGCATCAGCGGCTTGTAAAACTCGTGCTTCGATAGATTCGTATGGGAAATCTTCGTGGTGTGATTTCATGGCTACTACGATAGCTGGATCAATACCGAATTTTTCCAGAATTTCCATTCCAATTACGGCATGTCCTCCTTCTACTTCGTGGCTGACGGCTTTTCCAATATCGTGTACGAGTCCGGCTCGTTTACATACTTCTGGGTCAGCTCCTGGAACTTCTTGCGCAATAGCTTCGGCCAACCAAGCCACTTCCAAAGAGTGACTAAGAACATTTTGTCCGTATGAAGATCGGAATCGTAGTCGTCCAATGAGTCGTAAAATTTGTTCTGGGAATCCAGTAATCCCTAATTCTTGTGCGGCTTTTTTCCCTAAATCAAGTAACAACTTTTCCGCTGAACTTTCGGCTTTTTTAATAGATTCTTCAATACTTGAAGGGTGAATTCGTCCGTCTTTTAACAGTTCTTCCAAGGCGATTTTGGCCACGTATCGTCGGAACGTATCAAAACTTGAGAGCGTAATGGTTCCGGGGGTGTCATCAATAATTACGTCAACTCCAGTCAAAGCTTCAAAGGCGTTAATATTTCGTCCTTCTCGTCCGATAATTTTCCCTTTCAAAGCGTCTGATTCAATTTTTACAATGGTTACCGTTGTTTCAGCTGTGGTAGCCGAAGAGTATCGTTGAATTGCTTGCACCAAAATATTGGCGGCGTCTTCATCGGCGTGTTGTCGCATTAATTCAACTCGTCGTTCCATTACTTCTGCCAATTGTGGAGAAATTTCTTCTTCTATTCGTTCTAAAAGTAAATTTTTCGCTTCTTCTTTGCTCAACGCTGAGATTTTTTCGAGTTCTTCATTTTGTTCGTTGAGTCGGTTTTGAATTTCTCGTTTTTTCTCTTCTAATTCTCGTTTGGCTGATTCGTATTTTTCTCGAGCATTTTCGGTTTTTTCAAGTCGCGCATCAAGCGTTTCTTCTCGTCGAGCCATTCGTTCATCAGCCTTTTTTTGTAAATCGTCAAACCGTTTTTGGTTTTGTTCGGCTTCAGTTCGAATGGTTTGTTTCATTTCTTGGGCTTGTCGTCGTGCCTCTTCAATCATTCTTTTGGCATCTTTTTCCGCGGCGTTTCTAGTTCGTTCGGCGTCTTTTTCAGCTAATTCTTGTAATTGTTTTGATTTTGGTTTTACCAAAAAATAAGACAAAATAGCTCCGACGATAATCCCTGCAACTGGTAATAATATTTCTAGCATGGTTTTATCAAAAAATAAGTATAAAATTTAGTAGGAATACTCTCAATAGGTTTGTAGAAACTGGGGCACTTCAACTGGGTTTTTTAATTGATGTGGCCAAATATATAAGTTGTATAGAGGTGAAAATCACCGTCACAATTTAATTTTTCTAAAGTTTCAAAACAAATGTTTGAAAGTATCTTTTTTCATTCTACGATGTTTTTTAAAAAATACAAAAAAAAGGATATAAAAAATTTGGCTTCAAAAAAAATGAAATACGAGTAAGTTATGAAAGACTTGATGGTAAAAATTATACGAATGAAGAATATTACAACAGCTATTATTCCGGTAGCAGGGCTTGGAACAAGACTTTTACCCTTAACCAAATCGGTGCCAAAAGAATTGTTGCCCGTGTATGACAAGCCGGTTATTCAGTATATTGTTGACGAGGTGGTGCAAGCGGGAATAAAAAAAATAATTTTTGTTATCAGTGCGGAAAAAGAATCCATTCGTGACTATTTCTTGCCGAATGAAAAACTCAATAAAATGTTAGCCGAACGACAAAAATCAGACATTTTGTCTGTTTTGCAAACGGTGGAAACCGCGGCTGAGTTCCAATTTGTGTTTCAATCTCATCCGTACGGTGATGGACATGCATTACAGCAAGCCTTACCATTTGTGCCAGAAGGAGAATCGGTGGTGGTGTTGTTTGGAGATGATTTAGTGGACAACCCTGGGGGGCAAAATGCCGTAGAACAATTGATGGAACAATATGAAAAACAGGCTTCGCCCGTGTTACTCCTCCAAGAGGTTCCGTTGGCTGATACCGTTCGGTATGGAATTGTCGATTGGGAAGACGCCCAAAACAGAAAAATAAAACAACTAGTTGAAAAACCAATTCCAGCCGAAGCACCTTCAAATTTAGCCGTGATAGGAAAATATATTTTGACGGCTGATGTGTTGCAAGCGTTAGCAAATGCTACTGTGACCGATGGAGAACTGCGTTTGGCTGATATATTATCAGAATATTTATCAAACAAAAAAGATGTGTTCGGCGTGCCCGTGCGAGGGGTTCGGTTTGATACAGGACAAATAAAAGGCCTAGTAGAAGCCTCTCATCATTTTTTCGTTCAAGGTAATTAATCGGTTATTCGGAGCCGTTTAAAAGGGTCGTTTACAAACGGAGTCACTTTTATATCAGACAAAATAGCCGTTCGATTGGCGTCTAACTTGATTTGTATTTCTTGCAAATAACTTTGGTATCGCTGTATGTCTTGTATCAAGAAGTCACGTATTTTTATTTCACTTGAGGTTTGTTCTACTTGAGAAACGAGTATTTGTTTTTTGGTTAATAATGACTCAAACCCGAAATAATCTTTGGTGGTAAGTTTTGATTCTAATGTTTCCGAAACTGTGTCTAGTTCGGCTCGTGCAATATCGAATTTCTTTTGTTGAGTTTGTTTCTGAACGTGTAAAATTCCAACCAATTTACTTCCTTGGTTTTGGAATATTTGTAATTGTTGTTCAAATTGGGTTACTTTTAAGGTTCTTTCGGAAAGAGTTGGGGCGGTTACCCGAGACAAAATGTCTGTTTTGAAATAATTCTGTATGGTTTTTTGCCATTTAAGGGTTTTTTCGATTTCGTTTTTTGTTAAAGCCGATTGGGTTCGATGCATCCATAAACTCCAACGAACCAGTAACGCGCCAGGATTCTTTTCGCTGGTGTCTACTTCCTTATGGATACTTGGTTTCTTCTTTTTGGCGGGTAAAATTTCTTTTTCTTTGATTTTTTTGTTTCGTTTCTCGAACGACACTTTTGTCGAAGTTGTTTTGTTTGTCCACGAGAACTTTTTTGAAAGATTGGGAATTTTTACGTCGCCCCAAACAAACCAAACCAGTAGTCCAATGACAACTAAAATAGTGATTGATTTAATGATTCCCCACACGGCTTTTTGGATAATCCAAATAGACGAATCTTCTTCGCTGTCATCTTCTGGGTCATCAAAAATATACCGATTTTCTTCAGCCGTAGACGCATCTATTTTGTTCGACATTCCATCGGTTGAAATGTTTTCCGTTTCAGATGGGGCTAAATCAAAAGGATTTTGTGAGGTCATCTTGTTATTATATCATATATACAAAAAAAAACAACTCTTTCTGAGTTGTTTTCTTCTTTATTAAGCAAGGTGACTGTATTTGGTTCTTGACCGATTATCCAGCGTTTTGTCGTATTCATATACGGCTCGTCCGACCCGTTTGAAGAATGGATATTTTTGTAGATTCAAAGAGATAGTTCCAAGTCGTACGTCTCGTTTTTTCAAGATTCCTTCAATAATTTCTTGTCGTTTGAGTGGTTCGAAATTGTTTTCTTCAAAGATAGAAATAATCAAATCACAAACGGTCCCCGCAGACATTCCCCATTCTTTGAGTCCGTATTTTCCTCGTCCGAGCAAAACAAATTCATCGTGTCGAATAAGTTCGTTATGACAGGCTTGTGGGGTAACTCGTTTTCGATCTGGGAAATCATACAACACTCGTTGTAAAATATCTCGGAAGTGCATTGGTTGTTTTTCTTTATCCAAGATGATTTTGATACAATCTTTAATTGAACGAGGGTTTAAGAATCGCCAAGATTTTAGTCCCCATTTATCTTCTTCGACTAAGAAAATATTCCAATCAATGTACATCAGTGATTTCGTCGTTTTATACCCAAGTGGATTTTTTAGAGTTTCGTACAAAGTATCAAAACTCGTTACATTTTTTTGTTTATTTAAAGCTTTTTGTAATTTCTTCATCCAGTTTTTCAATTCTGCCAATCGATGTTCTGAGGTAAACCAGAACGCTCGGTGGAATTGATTTTTTTCTTGTTTATGAAGATGTTTTGAAATCCGTAAAGCAAAATTAATTGAGTTTGGTTGTAAGTTTGCTCCACCTCCCATAAATTTAATCATTTCTGAAACAAGTCGTTCTTCGGACATAACATTTCCATTTTGTGCCAAAATGCTGAGCGCCAAAGAATGAACCTTTTGCATAGAAGGTTCTTGTGCAATTCGTCCTAGTTTTTGAATCGCTACCGATTCAATTTGTCGTACTCGTTCTCGAGTAATAGAATAACTCTTTCCAATTTTATCAAGGGTTTCTTTTTGATGATTTTTAATCGCAAATCTTCGTTCTACTACATCTTTTTCTTTTGGAGAGAGTAGCCCAAGAATGCGTTCCATCAAATTAGGAAAATCAACTTGGATTGGCTGGATATTCTTTGTCTGAGTTTGTGTTGTCATAGTCTTTTCTGTAAAGAATTGAACTCAAAGTTCCTGTTTTTCTTTGATATAATAAATGTTGAAAGGTCTGCTGTCAAATATTTTATGAAACCTTTGTAGGATTTAGTGATTTGAGAAAAAACGTTTCCACCAAGGGCGTTTTTGTTTGAGTTCGAATAGGTTGCTTCGTTTCTTTCTTTTTCGGTTAATTAAAATAGACGAAACCGAAAAAATCGCGCCCCCCACAATGAGTCCAGTAATGAGTCCTTTTTTTTGTTTTTTATTCATACTATTAGGAAAGAAATTATCGTATGTGTCCTTGGTGACGTGTTTCAAGTGCTTTGGAAATATGGTTTGTTTCTTTTTCTACTTGATCACCACTGAGGGTTTGTGTTTGAGATGAAAATTGTAAATGAAAGGCTAAATTCTTCAAGTTTTTTCCGATTTTTACTTCGTCTTCAAATTCATCAAACAGAGTTACTGATTGAAGATATTCAGAAGCCTCTTTCATGGTTTGAGTCAGCGTTCTAACCAATGTTTTCTTTGGTACCACCAGTGATAAATCTCGTTGCACGGTTGGAAATTCAGAAAGCGGTTTGAAAACCGTCGTTTGTGCGAGCACGAGGGGCAGTAATTGGGTAAGATTAATTTCAAAAAACACAATAGCACTTTGTTTGATATGGTTTTTCTTTGGGTGTAGGGTGTATATTTGTCCTACGGTTTGTGATTCAATATTTATTTGCGCTGCTTGATAAGGATGTGCCAAAACAGGCAGGTCTGTATGTGGTTCAAATGAAACCTGTTCTGCGGAAAGTCCTAAGAAGCGGAGAAATTTTTGACCGAACGTTTGGAGCTCGAAGAAGAGGGTTTCGTTTTGCTTGCTGGTTGAAGCCAACATGACTGTGAGAGTGTTTGGTTCGTTTTCAAAGGCTTGATAGGTTCGTCCCAATTCAAACAACGATATTTCATGATGTGTTCGGAGTTCTGGTTCTAAATCTCGTAATAAATTAGAAACGAGCGTGAGGCGGAGGCGAGTGGTTTCAGAATTTCCGTTGATTGTTTTTATATGTTGATCCTGTTCTAAAAGTTTTTCGTCATCAGCCCCAACAAACGAAGATAACATGGTTTCGTAAAAATTGTTTTGGCTCCAGAAGTCTCGGGTTTTCCACTCTAGATTCCGGAGTTCGTTTGTTTTTGGCGGATGAATTGGTAACTGTGGTAATTCGTTGCCGATGTTGTGGTATCCAAAAATCCGAATTATTTCTTCAATGATGTCGGGTTGAATGGCTACGTCTTTGGTGGCTCGCCAACTTGGAACCGTTACGTGCAAGGTTTCGCCTTCGGTTTCTGGGGCAAATCCTAAACGCGTAAGAATATTAAGAATCTTTTCCTGCGGAATTTCCGTTCCGGCGTACTGATGAATAGTTTTAAAACACAGCGATACTTTTTTTGTTTCATACGGATGTGGATAGACATCAGTAATTTGGCTTGCCACCGAACTGTGTGGGCAAATTTCGGAAAGTGTTTGGAGGGCAAAAGCCAGTCCTTGGGCACAGTTTTCCGGATCAAGCGTTTTTTCGAATCGCATTGAACTTTCACTACGGAGTCCGAGTCGAGCGGAAGTTTTTCGAATAACGGTTGGGTTAAAGTTGGCCGATTCAAAGAGAATGCTTTTCGTATCTTTGGTTACAGCCGAAGAAAGTCCGCCCATGATTCCTGCGAGAGATAAGATTTTCTCTTCATCGACAATCACGAGGTCTTGTGCGGTTAATTCGTATTCATTTTCGTCTAAAGCCACGATGGTTTCGCCTGGTTTGGCCATTCGAATGGTAATGTCTCCTTTTATTTTATCAGCATCAAAGGCATGCATTGGTTGTCCCAGTCCAAGCAATGAAAGATTGGTAATATCGACTATATTCGAAATAGCTCGGGTGCCCAAACTTTCTAATAATAATTGGGTATTTCTATCAGAATTTTGTACGTCTACATTGGCACATTGTACGGCCATGAATCGTCGGCAGTTTGGGGTGTCAATTTGTACTTTGACGGTGTTCGAAGTGGGAATAGTCGGAAGTTCAAACGTTGGAACAAAGTTTTCGTCTTGTTCATAAATGGTCTGTAACTCACGAACAAAACCAGTGTGTCCCATTAAATCTGGTCGGTGTGTGAGACTTTTATTATCAATATCAAAAAGAGTATCAGAGTAAATTTCGCTCAGTTTTTTCCCAATTTGGTCGGGCGTAAACGTCATTAATTCGGTGTTTTTCATCCCGAGTTCGCCATTATGGCAAACCATTCCTTCTGATTTTTCGCCGCGGATGTCGCCAGACTTAATGTGCAGATTATTGGGTAGTATGGCTCCATCTAAGGCAACGGGATATACTGCCCCAATCGTTAGTGGATGTGCATCACCAAAGACAATTTGCACGGTTTTGTTTCCAATATTAAATTGTCCAATGGTCAGTTTTTCGGCGGTTGGATGCGGGGTTGTTTGCACGAGTTCGGCTAGGACAATTTGCGAAAATAGGTCATCCGTGTTGATGATTTCTTCTAATTCGGCGGTGTGAATCGTGATTTTTTCGCCAATAGACTCAGCGGAGTCCTTGAGCGGTATAAATTTTTGTAACCAATTGAGAGATAATTTCATACAGTGTTAGTTTTCAAACCAATGTAAAATACTGTTGGCGAGTGAAAAAATAGCGCCAAGAATAATATAGTAAAGATAATTTTCGGTAAATTCGAGCGTCACAAAGTCTAAGATTTGGAGTTTTACTAAAAAATGAACGGCGTAAATAAGCGCTCCGTTGACAATGAATCCAAACAATCCGAGTGTCAAAAAACTAAGCGGGAATGAGATTAGTTTTAAGATGGGTTTGAGAAAATAATTGACGACGCTAAACAAAATTCCTAATCCTAAATAAGAGGCGGTGTTTCCAGTTCCCGTGAACATGTATGGCACAAATCGAGTATGGAGCGCCCAAAACAAGGCACTGTTTCCTAAAATTGTGAGTATTGTTTTTTGTAAAAATCCCATACTTTTTTATTTACATGTTGTTTCGCAGTCGGCTTGGGTTTTGAACGGTATTTCGTGGTGGCAACCAGTAATAAACTGTTGGACACATTTTTCTCCATCAAATTCCCAGGCTTCTTCGGTTGAGGTACACACGCCAATCCCCAAGGCTTTGGCTTTACAATTATTTGGTACGGACGCATCTGGTTTACAAAACCCTTCGGTAAAATTTGTGGCTCCACGTCGAGCGGCTTCACAAGCATTTAAGAACGTGTATTTTTGATTTTTGATAGTAGCACACACAGGAGCTTGATAGGGAAGTTCTCGTTTAAAGAGTTCTTTTCTACAATCTAAACTAGTATCAACGATGAGATTCTGACAGGTTCCTTCTCCGGTAGAAGACCCTTTAGTTCCAACACAAAATAAGGGGAGGGTACATGGTGTTTTTTGAATACCTCCACATTTTTTCCCTTCGTTGGGGAGGGTGGCTGGTTTTTGTGGATGGGCTTTTTGATACATTTCTAGTACTTCAAAGGCATTTTGTTGCTTGATAGTTGGTGTGGTTGAAAATAATTGGCATCCAGCCAATAAAACCAAACTAGTAGCACATAAAATCATATGTTTCATACTTGGAGCATAATTGAAAAATATTTTTTGCCAAATTTTGGTTTTTAGGAGAGGGGAAATTCAGCAAAAATAAATTCAAAAAAATCTTCATTCGATTAAAATATCGAACGATGGGATGGTGGAATACTTTGGGACAAATTTTTAAGAAAAATAAAAAATTTCCAGCCAATATTTTGGTAACGGCTCCGCATGGAACGGCCAAGATTCCGTTGGAAGTGTATAAACATTTGTCGCCGTTGTATAAAACTTCGCCACGGTTGTTGTTGAATTTTTCCGATTATGGAACCAAGTATTTGATTGAAAAAATTCCTGACGCGCAGAAAGAAGTTCCTAAATATGGTCGGTTGATTGGCGACCCAAATCGAAGTGTGAATGCCCCAGATATTATTCGCTTTAAAGACTTTGGCGGGAACAATGTGTTTTCCGAAAAATTTGAAAAACGGCTCACTGATTCGATTTTTCGAGTGTTTTGGCGGAATAAAATGCTTCGATATTCGTATAAACCGTTTTTTAAATCGGTGTTCAAAAAACTAGACACCGTAGCGAACCATACGCCGTATGATAAACCGGTGATTCATGTTGATGTACACGATACGGGAAATCGTTTGCTGGGGCGAAAAGTATCGGAAGATACGCTCCGAGAGACGCCTGTGCCTAAAATTATTTTGTCTAATGCGCCGACGTTAGAAACGGGGGAAGATATTTATGGCACTGCGCCGATGTATTTTTTAGAAGCCTTTGCCGATTTGCTCGCCGAAAACATGTCGATTGATCGAAAAGATATTTATATCAATCATATTTTTCAAGGGGCGAATATGATTCGAACGCTTGGAAACCCAAAAGATAACGCTAAAGTACGAAAATCGTTGCACGGACGACAAATTTTTTCGGTGCAAATTGAGTTTGACCGTGGTTTGTATTTAAACGAAAAAAACCAACTGCCGTATGTTTTGAAATTGCGACGTATTCGAAAAGGGTTTTACGAAACCCTTTGTGCGCTCGGAAATTTCGACTTTTAGGTTGGTCAAATCTGGCGGAATGAGTATTCTGCAAGAGATGAAAATTGCGTTGGTGTTTGATTGGCTTGACGACAAAGGGGGCATGGAGCGGGTAAATTTAGCTTTAGCTGAAGAATTTCCTGACGCGCCTATTTTTACTTCGGTGTTTGACGAAACCAAATTCCCATCGTTGAAAAATCGGGTTCGAACTTCGTTTTTGCAAAAATTGCCAAAGTTTGTGCGCCCCAAACACCAAATGTTGGCTCCGTTTATGCCGTGGGCGTTTCAATCGTTTGATTTGTCAGCGTTTGATGTTGTTATTAGTTCGGCGAGTTCGGGGTTTGCTAAATCCGTTAAAAAAAGAGCGAGCGCCAAACATATTTGTTATTGTCATACCCCGATTCGGTATTTGTATAATGCCCGAGCCGAATATGAACAAAATTATCCATTGCCTGCTTGGATGCGTCCGTTCAAGTTTTTAATGCCAAAATTATTAGATTGGTTAACAAAAGTAGATCAAAATTCGGCCAAACAAGTAGATGTGTTTGTGGCTAACTCAAATTTTGTGGCTCAGCGGATTAAAAAATATTACCAACAAGACGCCAAAGTGATTTATCCAGGTATTGAGACGGCTCTATTTTCGTCTCAAGAATGGCAAAAACAAGATTATTATTTGGCGGTGGGGCGATTTATTCCGTATAAACGGTTTGATTTGCTAGTAGAAACCTTTGCGCAAAACGGGTTGCCGTTAAAGTTGGCTGGGAATGGTCCAGAAAAGGCTCGTTGTCAGGAAATTGTGAAAAAATATAATGCTCATAATATTGAGTTTTTAGGGTTTGTTGAAGAATCCGATTTGCCAGCCTTGTATGGGCAAGCCAAAGCGTTTTTGTTTCCAGCCGAAGAAGATTTTGGGTTAACTCCAATCGAAGCAATGGCTAGTGGCACCCCAGTTATTTTTTATAACGCTGGTGGTGCGACGGAAACCGCTGGACCGGTGGGCGTACCATTTGATACACAAACGGTGTCATCATTGCAAACTGCTGTTGAAACTTTTGAGCGGAACATTGCTGATTTTGGAGCGAAAAAAATGCAACAACAAGCCGAAAAATTCTCGGAAACTCGGTTTAAGCAAGAGATATGGGAGTTGGTTGAAGAGGTTTGTGTTTAACGGTTGGTGGAATAAAATGCAAAAACATTAAGTTGAAAACTTAGCTCGTTATTACTTATACACATTGTTAGGCATTAGCTATTTTTCATCAAAGTGAAACAATATTAATTCCATAAAGATTTCTTTATCCCTATCATTCGGCAATCTAAACTTATAACTTAATGATGATTCTCCATTTTTTCCATTTCTTGAAATGAAATATTCGTGTTTCTCACATTCCGTATCTGCTGTTTGAACAATTTTCGAAAAATCTTTATTAGTTACAAAAAAAATCAATGCAACTTTGGAATCTCTCCAAGTCAAGTATCTGTCAAATAATTGATTTATTGCTTTGTTAAATTCATTAGCGCCTTTCCAGAATTTACATTCTGCTACAAATACATTTGAATTATCTTCTGAATACTTAAGAATAATATCTGTTTTCCCTTTTTTATTAAAAGTTTCTCCAGTAGCTGTAACAGATTCGTATCTTGTTTCAAGTATAAATAAGAATTGATCTCTTAACCCTTCTTCATCTTTACCTTTGTACAAAGCTGGTTTCTTTTCCATACTTTTACCTGCATCATAAATTACTTTTAAAATATCCGAATACATTTTTTTAGCCATTGTAGGAGTAGAAGAAAACTCTTTTCCTTTATCTATTATTGGTTGAGGAATTATTGCTTTTTTGATAGAAGGAACAGTAAAAATAGATTCTGTTTCTGAGTTTGTTGAAATATTAATTGCAGAAAAAAAGTCGTTTTCCTTAAGAAATTTATCCTTTGTCTGATTAAATATTCGATTTACTAAACCAACAACTTTTGAGTTCCAATTATTTGCAAAAATATTTACATTTTTGACGTTAGTAAATGCAGATTGATAGACACCGTTTTTTTCTCGTTTAAATTTTTCAGCATCCCGTTCATAGATTTTAAACGAAAAAGATACTTCTTGATTTGATTCATTTATGTTTATTTCATAAGTAGTCATTGTCCAATTACTCGGTTGAATTTTAAAAAGTACTGGTGAACCTGAAAACTTATAACGAACAGTGAAATAATAAACGTCCTTTTCATATTGATGGTCTCGGTAAAATCTGTCTGTAAATTTTTCTTTTTTAACTGTAGGTTCATCAATTCGTTCGCTTTCTTTATAAACAGTTAATGGTTCAACTGAATATTCATTTATAACATAGCTTTTAAAATCCTCTTCATCTACCCCCAAAATGTACTCTTTAGATTTACCCTCAATAAATTTTCTTATATTTTTCTCAAATTGTTTTTCAGCACTAAAACTATCAACTTCAGCAAAAGCTTTTATTTTGGTTCTATACATTTTATTTTTTGTTTTAATTAATGTCTAACACGAGTATAGACGTAATAGGTATATTGTAAACGGCGGTTTTTTTTATGATAATATTTAGTTTTGTGCGTTGATTGTGCTCTGATTTGGTAGATAAAGTGCAATATTTTTACAATCTTTAACATTTGTCATGTGTTTTTTATCCTTTATAATGCCACCGATTTTTAAAATATTTATGCAATGAAAAAATTATTTATTGGGTCTGACCACGGAGGGTTTGAGTTGAAACAAAAAGTAAAAGCGTATTTGGCGGAAAACTTTAGCGATATTGAAGTAGAAGATTTGGGGTGTGATTCGACTGACAGCGTTGACTACCCACGATTTGGAACGGCAGTAGCCGAAGCGGTAGTAGAAAACTCGGCACAAGGAATTGTTATTTGTGGTTCTGGAGTCGGAATCTCGATTGCGGCTAACCGTGTGGCTGGTTGTCGAGCCGTGTTGGCAAACTCAGTGGAGTTGGCGACTTTGGGGCGACAACACAACGGAGCAAATGTGTTGGCCATGGGCGGACGAACACAATTTATTGATAATTGGCAAGCGATTGTGAAAGCGTTTTTAACCACCGAAACTGATATGGCGGAACGACATGTAAAACGACGATGTCTGTTAGATTGTTGTGGAGCGTAAATCACTGTCATTTTTGAGAATCAGAGAAGAAAAAAACTCGCTGGAGGCGAGTTTTTTGGTAGTAAATATTTTTTCGTTTTTATTTTGAACCACCTTCAAACATTCGTTTGGCTCCGCCCAAAAGAGAAAAAATTGTTCCTCCCAATTTGGCTGATGCCGCGCCAGAAGCTAAAGCCGAGGCGGCAATGTATCCCATTCCAGGGGCGGCAATCGCGCCAATACACAATCCTGCAATTCCAGACCAAGTGGCCCCAGAAATTCCGCCTTCGGCCGCCGATTTTAAAACTTCACCCGTGCCCGAATGAATTTTCCCTATGGTGGCGTCTATTACTTTGTTTACTTTATTACTAATGTATCGAGTAAACTGTCCCACCATAGTTTTTGGTGTGTCAATACTAGCGGCTAGTGCTTGTACGTCTGGTGAGTTTGATAATCCCATTTCAGAGCATTATAGCACAAAAATGCTCGGTTTACAAGTTTTAAATGTTACCTCAATTCAATGGCGTCAAAAAACTCGTCACATTTGTTTTCGGGAAAATCGAGTGGGTAACTGCAACTGGCCAATAAATATTTTTCTTTTGGCAGTTCTAAAATATGTTGTTCAAATTTGTAACGGTTTCCTTGTGGAGTTCTTTGCACCGAAAAAATGAGACTTTTTTCTGAGATTTCTTCTAATAATTCAATATTCGGAAACTCATTTTTGGTCATTTCGAATATTTTGTGGGTTGTGTGTTCGTCAAAATGTTCGCCGTCAATTAGGTTGGCCGTCATGGGGAATTTTTCCATGAGAATTAATTGCGGCGTACTGCTGGGAGTTTTTAGTACCACCCAATCTTCTGGTACGGTAACGACCGCGTATTTATTGGCCACGGTTTTGCTTTTGGTGGGCAGGGTATTGCTCTGATTATCCTCTGTGTCTTGGCCACAACCCATGATTAGAAATGCACATAAAAGCCCCAAAAATATTTTTTTCATCAAGATGATTATTCTATAATTAGGGAGAAAATGAAAGTAAAATTGTATTTTTTTGGCAAAACGGGGGAAATTTCAGCGGAAGAAAAAGAGTTGATAAAGCGAATAAACTTTCGGACTAATTTTGAGTTAGTCGCCCTGCCACAAGCGGGGTTGTCGGATGTTGCTAAAACCAAAGAGAAAGAGGCGGATTTGTTTCTGTCAAAAATTTCTGAAAAATCGTTTGTGGTAGCCTTTGATGAACGCGGGAAAGACCTTGATTCGGTTGAATTTTCGGTTTGGGTAAAAAAACAACAAGAAACCTTTGGAGATTTAGTGTTTGTCCTAGGGGGCGCTCATGGGTTACACCCAAAAGTATTAAATCGAGCCAACGCCAAACTACGATTTGGTAAAATGGTGTGGACGCGAAACTTGGTGCGACATATGGCTTGTGAACAATTGTATCGTGCGTTTGAAATACAAGCCGGTTCAAATTTTCATAAAGAGTAGAAATATTTGCAATTTATTAAAATTTGTTTTAATACTATAGAAGAATGAGTTTTAAATTAAAAGATTCTTCAGACAGAATATCTAAAAATGATACCTTGGAAGCAATGGGGCAGGGTCTTTATTGGGTAATCTGTATCCTTGCAGCGTTTTTGTGGGCGGACATTATATTTGATTCGAATGATGAAAACGAGAAATTCTGTTGGAAGAGTTTTTATGCAGAAAATAAGTTTGATTCTGCTTTTGAAAAGAGACTTTATTCGATTTTTCGCATAGAAATTACCATATTGGTTTGGCTTTTGATTTTGAATGCTCTAACAATGAGGAAAGACTTGTTTAAACGGGAGACTTTGAATACTAAAGCCAAAATTGAACAGGTATTGCAGGGGGATTTTTCAAATGTTACTATTAATTTAAACTTTATTGATAAAGATAAAAAACCGTTAAAATTGTCAGCGCCTGAAATAGATGTTTTGTATGTCGCTCAGCCAGAAGAACTTGATCCTCTTCGTCGTCGTTTATTAAACACTCTTAAAATGGAGGCTCTTACTGACGTAAAAACGAATCAATAAAGACTTGTAAATCACCGTCTAAAACCTTGTCGGGGTTTGAATGTTCTGTGTTGGTACGATGGTCTTTGACTAATTTATACGGTTGCAGGGTGTAGGTCCTAATTTGCGACCCAAACGAGTTTTCGATAAGTCCGCCTTTTAGTTCGTTGATTTCTTGGGCGTTTTGTTCGAGTTTGAGCTGAAGTAAGCGCGATTTTAATACTTTTAAGGCTGATTGTTTGTTTTGGAGTTGTGATTTTTCGTTTTGGCACGAAACGGAAAGTCCGAGTGGTAAATAGGTAATTCGTACGGCTGAATCGGTGGTGTTGACCGATTGTCCGCCGTTTCCTCCCGCTCGAAACACATCAATCCGCAAATCTTTGTCTTCGAGTTGTATATCGGTTTCTTGTTCGATTTGGGGAATAACTTCGATGCGCGAAAACGAAGTTTGGCGTAGATTTTTGGCATTAAAAGGCGAGAGGCGAATTAATCGGTGTACGCCGTGTTCTGATTTAAGTAAGCCGTAAGCCAAGGCTCCGTTTACTTCAAAGGTGGCAGATTTGAGCCCGTCGTCCGAGAATGATTCTTCCAAAATTTTGGTTTGAAATCCGTTTTGTTCGCTCCACCGCAAATACATTCGGTACAACATCTGCGAAAAATCTTCGGCGTCTTGCCCGCCGTTGCCGGTGAAAATAGAAATAATGGCTGCGTGGTCATCGTATGCGCCCGAAAGCAACATTTGAGTTTCGGCGGTTGTAAATTTTGTTTCAATTTCGTGTAAACTTTCGTCAAGCATGTCCAAATCAGAATCTTCTGAAATGGCAATTAAATCAGTGAGTTCTTGTATTTCGGTTGGAAAATGTTCCCAGGTGTTGATGTATTTCTCGGTTTGTGCCAGTTTTTGTGAAATTTTTTGTGCTTCGGTTGGTTGGTTCCAAAAATCTGGGGCTTCGGTTTGCGTCTTCAGCTGTTTTTGAAGGTCTTTCTTGGTACACAAATCAAGTTTTGATTCAATACTTTTAAATTGTGCCTGTAGGCTGGCGGCTCGTTGTAGTAAATCTTTTTTTTCCATGGTTCGAATTTTAATATACAAAAAACGGAGTTGGTTCACAAGTATTTGCCTTTACTTGTGTTTTTTTTGCTCTATAAATAGGTTGATATGGGGTTTGAAAAAGCTGGCAATTTATTAGCAGGGTCGTTGCAAAAATACGGCTTGACTCGTCAGGTGTCTGCCGCGTTAGTATGTAAACGAGCGCAAACCGTACTGCAAAAAAACTATCCAGCGTTGGCTGAATTCTGGACGCCGAAAAAGTTTGTCGATGGCGGGCTTTCGGTCGCGGCACAGAGTTCGGCGGCTAAATCTAAATTATTTTTAGAAACGCAAACAATTTTGGACGTATTTAAGCAAGACGAAGTCTTGAAACACGTGGAATATATAAAAATCGTGAATGTTTAATTTGTCGATTGGAAAAATTTAGATTTGGGGTATTATGTCTCTGAACAAAAATAAAATGAAGCAAAAAATTTGGTTGGTGGTCTTGTTGTTTCCTGTGTTAGTACAAGCACAAAGTATGAGTCACGAATTTAATTCGTTGCTAGAGAATATTTTCTCTCCAGATACTGCAAAACCAACTTTGTACGTGCCCCAAAACCCAACGGAAGCCGACTTAGAACGCATAAAACAAACCATTTTGCAAGAATATGGGGCTTTGCGAGAGTTTGATGCCGATATTGTGCAAACTCAGTCTCGGTTGTATGAATTAGCCAATCAAAAACAAAATTTACAAAAAGAATTATCGTTATTGGACGTTGATTTAAATTTAGCCAAGAAAAAATTAGCAGAATATTCAGCCTTAGAACGAAAATGGAAAAAGACTTCAGATCAATTAGAATATAATGTGTCTGTTCTGCGACATCAATTACGAGCCGAAAAAAAACGCTTTAACGCCTTTTTGAATAAAAAATTTATTCAAAATGAGTCACGAGGGCACGGTTCGGGAATTTCGCTTTTAGATTGGTTGTTTAGTCAGAAAACCGTGTCGCAAATTCTTGAAGAGAAAAAACAAGTACGGAATTATCAAGCACAAAAATTAGCATTTTTAAAAAAACAAGACACTCTGCAACGCGAATTAACGTTGCGAGAAGGGGAAGCGAAAAGATTTTTTGAAAAGTATGCACGGCTAAAAACAGATATTACCGATCAAGAAAAAATTTTAGCCCAATTGGCACAGAGTAAAGCAAAAAAATTAGCGGTGGTAAAAAAAGATTTAACCAAGGTACAAGACGCCCTTTCGCAAAAAAACTTTGCGCAGCAACGAGCCACGGAATATTTGATTTCGTTGCAAGATAACGCTCGTAAAATCGAACGAAAATTATTAGAAAAAAAACAACCGAGTTTGGCCGAAGCTTTGTTGACTCCGATTGCCAAGACGTCGGTGATAGAAATGCCTAAAGTGGTCGAAACCGAGTGGGTGTTTCCGTTAAAAATTCCGAGAAAAGTGACGGCTGGCTTTAAAGATAAAAACTACCAAAAAAAATTGGGGCGGGTTCATTTGGGCGTGGATTTATTGGCTCCACAAGGAACGCCCGTGTATGCACCGAAAGACGCTGTGGTACAGAAGGTTTCGCAAAGTGGGTTAGATTATGCGTATGTTATTTTGGGACATAAAGGAAACACGTATACGTTATTTGGACATTTGTGGAAAATCTTAGTGCGCGAAGGAGATGTGGTGAAAAAAGGGCAACGAATTGCGTTGTCTGGTGGAGCACCTGGAATGGAAGGGTCTGGTCCGTTTACGACGGGGGCGCATTTGCACTGGGAAATGTTTAAAAATGGGCAACATGTTGACCCATTGACGGTGGTGAAATAAAAATTGTTGACTTTTTTGTTCATTGAGTTTATAATGAGAATGAAATTTATAAATTATTTTGTATAAAATGAAGGGTCTATATTTGGACGGAAACAAAAATGTTCTAGAGGGTTTTACAGGGATGCCAGAAGAAAAGCTTTCTGAAGCTGTAAAAAAATGG
Organism: bacterium DOLZORAL124_38_8; assembly: GCA_002747745.1. Lineage (GTDB taxonomy): Bacteria > Patescibacteriota > Gracilibacteria > UBA4473 > UBA4473 > OLZORAL124-38-8. The sequence continues at coordinate 20,690 of PDQG01000004.1, read as the reverse complement.
GAGGCATCTAGACGAGTGAATAAAATCATTTTAGAACATAATCAGAGGGTGCACTTAAATCCAGTTTCTTCTGTGGGGGATTGCTATAAAGAAATGGGGGTTATTGGAGATGGAGATGTAAAAGTTCTTGATGCTGAACTGAATAGATTTGAAGGGAATCTGGGATTATTGAAAAATGTGGGGACTATTGTCATGGAGTTTCGTGATTTGATAAATCATGAAGAGGGATGGCATTTTGAGTGGTTCAAAAACGCGGTAGACCAGGTGGTTGAGCTTGAGAGTTCTAACGGTGTAGACCTTAGCACAGAAAAAGAGTTGTTAGCGAAGATTTATGTGGGGAAGATTTATAGCAGTTTTTGTGAAATGGAGCCTCGTTTAAGGGCGGCGTTTGCTGAAGATTATATTAAGTATGTTGATAGAGCTGGGGCTATTAGTGATACATCTTTTTCTGGGACTAAGAAAATGATGGGAGAAACGCTTGCTAAAAATATTCTTAATGTTGATTTTAATAAAGAGTATAAATTATCGGATTTGGAAAATTGGTTATCTGTATTAGAGAATATTGAAGAGTTATGTGGTGGTGATTATGAAATTATAAAGCAAAAAATGTGTGAAAAGATAGATGCTGCTAAGAATCTTCTATAATTAATTTTTTATAAGAGTTTCAGAGGTGAGAATAAGAAAAGAAGTTTGAAATAACTCTTAAAAATTATTGACGTATTTCTTATTTTTCTTATATTCGCGCGCGAAGTGATTGATCAATTATTCGCTTTCGGCCAAAAAAACAAAAAAAAGACCGCTTAAAAAGTGGTGATTTTGGATTTTATAGCTGTGTTTATTTACTATTTTTAATTGAATTAAAATGGCTAAAACCGCTACAACAAATTCGAAAATCAAGTTTCCGGCAAATTTAGAACCGACCTTCGTAGATGGAAATCGGTATTATTTCTCGAACGTGCCTCGAGAATTTCCTATGCCAAACCTGATTGAAGTACAAACAAAATCGTACTGGAAATTTATTGAAACAGGAATTCAAGAATTGATTGATGAAATCAATCCAATTGTTGATTCGACTGGAAAAAAATTGAAGTTGGAAATTTTGAAGTTTGAATTGGAAGATCCGAAAAATGATATTTTTGTGTGTAAAAAGAAAGGGTTGAATTACGAATCAGTTATTCGAGCCTCAGTAGCTTTGACAAACTTAGAAACAGGCGAAATTAAAGAACAAGATGTGTATTTTGGGCAAATTCCAGTTATTACAGATGATGGAACCTTTATTGTAAACGGAATTGAACGAATTATTGTAACACAAATTGTACGAAGTCCTGGTATTTTCTACCTTGAAAGTCAATCTTTGCCTGGAAAATACCAAGCAAAAATGATTCCAAAACGAGGAGCGTGGCTTGAAGTTGAAACCGATAAACGAGGGTTAGTTTGGGTAAAAGTAGACCGAAAACGAAAAATCCCGGTAACGATGTTCTTGCGAGCCTTTGGGTACGAAACAAACGATGAAATTTTGGCGTTGTTCAAAAAAGAATTGAAAGGGATGGACGAAGAAGAAAATCCAATTCTTAAGACCTTAGCCAAAGACGAATCATTAACGCCGGAAGACGCATGGCAAGGAGTGTACAAACGAATTCGACCAGGAGATTTAGCGACGCCAGAAAATGCCAAAGCGTTTCTGGAAGATATGTTCCACAATCCACGAAAATACGATTTGGGGCCAATTGCACGATTTAAAATTAACGAAAAATTTGGTCTTAAAACAAAAGATAATGCCGAAGGGCGCGTGTTCCGGGTGGAAGATTTTGTAGAATTGGTAAAAGGGTTCTTGGCGAATAATGCCGGAAAAGGAACCGGAAAAGACGATATTGATCATTTAGCCAATCGACGATTGCGAGGAGTAGGAGAATTAATCCAAAATAAATTCCGAGTAGGGTTGTTGCGAACCGAACGAATTGTGCGAGACCGAATGTCGATTGTCGATTTGGAAACCGTAACACCAACGCAAATTGTAAACTGCCGACCAATTACAGCGGCCATGCACGAATTCTTTGCGAGTTCTCAATTGTCACAATTTATGGATCAAACCAATCCATTGGCGGCGTTAGAACATAAACGACGAATCTCGGCGATGGGTCCAGGAGGGCTTTCTCGAGAACGAGCTGGGTTTGATGTGCGGGATGTGCACGTGAGTCATTACGGGCGAATCTGTCCAGTAACAACGCCAGAAGGACCAAATATTGGGTTGGTGTTGCACTTGGCGTCGTATGCTAAAACCGATGACTACGGATTTATTTTGACTCCATACCGAACGATTGCTCACACCGTTAAAAATGACGGAAAAGCGGCTATTGGTCGAATGTTGAGCGTAAACGTGCTTGACGGAAAAAAAGTGGTAGCCGAAAAAGGAACAGAGGTGGATAAAAAGTTAGCCGAAACCTTGAAAAAAGTAAAAGATTTGAAAGTGGTGCCAGTGCGAGCTTACATTACTGATGAAGTCGATTATTATAGTGCTGAACAAGAAAAAAATATGTGTGTAGCCCAAGCGAATACTTTGTTGAAAGAAAATGGAGAGTTTGCGAAAACGCAAATTTCAGCACGGAACTCGTTTGAACCAGGAACGTACCACGAAAGTATGATTACGCATATGGATATTTCTCCACAACAAATTGTGTCACTTTCGACTTCGTTAATTTCGTTCTTGGAACACGATGATAATACTCGGGCCTTGATGGGATCGAACATGCAACGGCAAGCCGTACCTTTGATCAAACCACAATCACCAGTGGTTGGAACAGGAATGGAAAAAGTGGCGTCTGCCGATCAATCGGTGAAAGCTCCAGAAGACGGAACGGTAGTTTCGGCCGATGGAGTGCGGGTTAAATTTAAAGGAAAATCGGGAAAAACGTACGAATTTTATCCACGAAATTTTGAACGAACCAATCAATCGACGGCTATTATGCAACGAGTGCGAGTAGAAAAAGGCATGGAATTAAAAGAAGGTGATGTGTTGATTGATGGATCAAGTGTGCAAGACGGAGAAGCTGGATTGGGGCAAAATTTGCGAGTAGCCTATATGCCTTGGGGTGGATTGAATTACGAAGATGCCGTGATTGTGTCAGACCGAATTGTGCGAGAAGGGTTGTTTAACTCGATTCATATTGAAGATTATGAATTAGATGTGCGAGACACGAAATTGGGAGCCGAGGAATTAACCGCGGATATTCCAAACGTAGCCGCTGCTAAATTGAAAGATTTGGATGAGAACGGAATTGTGCGAATCGGGGCGACGGTGTTAGCCGGAGATATTTTGGCGGGGAAAGTTACCCTAAAAGGAGAAACTGAGTTGTCAGCAGAAGACCGATTGTTGCGAGCCATCTTTGGAGAAAAAGCGCAAGATGTAAAAGATACTTCTTTGCGAATCCCACGGGGTTCAGGAGGAAAAGTGATTGGAGTTGAAATATTAGAAAAAGCCAATGGTGATGAACTTCCAAATGGAGTTTTGAAACGAGTAAAAGTGTATGTAGCGCAAATGCGCCACCTTGAAGCCGGAGATAAAATGGCCGGTCGGCACGGGAATAAAGGGGTTATCTCTCGAATTGTTCCAGCCGAAGATATGCCATACACGGCTGATGGACGACCAGTGGATATTATCTTGAACCCATTGGGGGTATCGGCACGGATGAATATCGGGCAAATTTTGGAAACGCATCTTGGGGCGGCGGCTGAACGAATGGGTATTAAAATTGCTACGCCAGTACTAAATGGAATTAAAATGGATAAAATCCAAGAATTCCTAAAACATGTTGGATTGCCAGAAGATGGGAAACAACAATTGTTTGACGGAAAAACGGGGGAACCGTTTGATCACCGAACGGTAGTAGGAACCGTATACATGTTGAAGTTGGTGCACATGGTAGAAGATAAAGTGCACGCACGTTCGGTGGGTTCATACTCATTGGTGACTCAGCAACCATTTGGAGGGAAAGCTCAAAATGGGGGACAACGGTTCGGAGAAATGGAGGTGTGGGCACTTGAAGCTCACGGAGCCGCGAATATCTTGCAAGAAATGTTGACCATTAAATCCGATGATGTAAAAGGTCGTTCGGCGTGTTACGAATCAATCGTAAAATCAAAACCAATTGAGTTAGTTTCATTGCCAGAATCGTTTAATGTCTTGGTAAAAGAATTACAATCGTTGGGATTACGAGTTGATTTGAAAAAAGGAGATGATTTGTTGGAATTAGAACGAGACACAGGAGAAGATATGTTGCGAAAAGAGGCTGATGCGGAAGAATTGATGCACGAATCAGAAGATGTAAATGAAGCAGTTGAAGAAGATGATGTAGTAGATGGAATGCATGATGTTGAAGACGAAATTGGGGTGAGTGAAGAATAATCTATTCTGATGTTTAGAAAAAATATCCACGTTCCGTGGATATTTTTTTGTGGTCATATATATTTTGTTATACAATAAAGCTAATGATAAAACGAACATGTCGGCAATCGGGAGCAACATTTGAAATTTCAAAAGAAGATTTGGATTTTTACGTTAAAATGGGCGTGATTACGGAGGAGCAATTTGATAAATTGAAAAGTTTGCAAGTGGATGAGTCTACAAATATTGAAGCGGAAAAGATTCCGCAAGAGTGGTTAATTGGTTTACCAACGTTGTGTCCAGAAGAACGGCAACGACGACGAACATGTTTTCGGAATTTTACTAAATTGTATAAGCGGAATTGTTTTGCTACGGGCAAACCGCTCGTTTCTATTTACGATATTGATAAACCATTTCCGGTATACGAAAACGAATACTGGTGGGGTGATTCATGGGATGCCTTAAATTTTGGTCGTGATTTTAATTTTTCTCGTTCGTTTTTTGAACAGTTCGGGTATTTGCAGTCGGTGGTGCCACGATTTTCGACCTATAATACGAATTCTGAGAAATGTGATTATGCAACCGCGTTTTCATCAAAAAATTGTTATTTAATTGGCGGTTGTGTGCGAAACGAAGATTGTGCATACGGGCACATAGTGTGGGACTCGAACGACTGTTTTGATAATTTGTATGTATCAAATTGTCAGTGGTGTAGTTATTGTATCGATTCGGTAAATTGTTATGAGACTCACTTTTCGAGTGAATGTGCGAATTGTTCGAGTTCGTATTTTTTACATGATTGTCGAAACTGTGAACATTGTTTTGCTTGTACGAATTTACGAAACAAGAAATACTGCTTTATGAACGAACAGCTAACGGAAGAAGCCTATGAACAGAAAATGGCAGACATTACGCCTTTGTCGAACCCAACTATTAAAAATGGTTGGCAATGGCTCGAACAAATAAAGTTAGGGAAGACGGTCTTTCCGGCTATGTTTGGGTTAAAGAACGAAGATTGTACCGGAAATCATATTTATGAATCAAAAAATTGTTTCACCGCTTTTGATGCGAAAAAAAGTGAAGATTCTAAATTTTTGTATACGTCTTTTAATTTGCAAAATTCATACGATATATCATTTACAGGGCACACGGCTCGTTTTGTCTTAGAAGGATTGAGTGTGCATGGGTCAGAAGATTCTAAGTTCTGTTTTGATATTCATAATTCGAATAACTTGTTGTATTCGTCATTTTGCTTTAATTGTGAACATTGTTTTGGGTGTACGGGGTTGCGGAATAAAAAGTATTGTATTTTGAACAAACAATATACGCCAGAAGAATACGAAGCCTTGGTGTCGAAAATTATTGAACATATGAAGAAAACTCCGTTAAAAAATGAAAAAGGTGAAGCGACGCAAGGGGTTGAGTGGGGAGAGTTTTTCCCAGCAAATTTGTCGCCATTTGCGTACAACGAAACGGTAGCGAGTGAATATTTCCCGCTTGCAGAAACTGAAGCCGTAAAATTGGGATATATTTGGAAATCGGATGAATCTGTGGTGTCACAAGGAAAAGACTCATATAAAGTACCAGATGATATTGAAGGGATATCTGACGAAATACTGAATCAAGTGTTGTATTGTGAGCGTACTGGGAAACCATATAAAATTCAAAAGGCGGAGCTAAATTTCTATAAAAAAATGAAATTACCGTTGCCAATTTTACATCCAGATGAGCGACATAAAGACAGAATGGCTTTGCGAAATCCTCGACGGTTGTGGGAACGATGTTGTGCTGACTGTGGAGCGACTATTCAAACTACTTTTGCGCCTGACCGCCCAGAAAAAATATTGTGTGAAGCGTGTTATTTGAAAGTGGTTGAGTAACTTAGATTTCTTGTGGTTTGGTGCGTGATATTTGGGCATTAAAAAGGAAGCTTTGTAATGGTATATGAAAAACTTTTTTAAAAAATTTGACAAATGATTTTGCCTTACTAACATCACGGAGCTCTTAATAACGATAGTGTAAATTATATGGCGAATGAAGACAAAATCGAATTAGAGGGAGTTGTGGTGAACACACTTCCAGGAAGTACCTTTGAGGTTGAAATTACTACAGAAGGATTCGAGGGTCATAAGATTCGAGCCAAACTATCAGGAAAAATGCGGATGTATCACATTCGTATAGTGCCAGGAGATAAGGTTAAATGTGAAGTTACACCTTATAACCTAGAAGAAGGAACGATTACGTATCGTCCTAGATAATTATAATAGAATTATGAAAATTGTTTGTTCGTTGAAGTCGGCTAAGAAAAGAAGTGCTACTTGTCGGATTGTACGACGGAAAGGGCGTGTGTATGTTATTGATAAAAGAAATCCGCGAAATAAAGCGCGACAAAGATAGTTAATTTAATAAAAATATTCTTATGAGAATTGCTGGAGTAAACATTCCTTCGGAAAAACGGTTGGTAATTGCCTTGCGATATGTATACGGGGTTGGGCCAAAAATTGCCGCTGACTTGGTAAAAAAAGTTGGTATTTCCGGTGATATTCGAGTGAAAAATTTGGATTCAGACCAAGAACAAAAATTGCGGGATGCATTGGCGGAAATGGGGATTCTGTTGGAATCTGATTTGCGACGAGAAATCTCTCAAAATGTAAAACGATTACAAGATATTGGTTCTTATCGAGGATTCCGACATCGACGTCGGCTTCCATCTCGAGGACAAAGAACGAAAACCAATGCTCGAACTCGACGAGGACGACGAGGGGCGGCAGTGGCTAAGAAAAAATAAGTTAAATAGAAATTATAGATGGCTAAAACAACTAAAAAGCGAATTCGTAAAAATTTTGAGACGGGAAGAGTCTATGTTAATGCTGGGTGGAATAATACCATTGTAACGTTGACTGACCCAGAAGGAAATGTTTTGTCTTGGAGTAGTCCTGGTAAGAATGGATTTAAAGGGGCCCGGCAGTCTACCCCATATGCGGGGCAAGTGTCAGCGGAACAAGTGGCAGAAACGGCTCAATTATATGGAATGAAATCAGTGGTTGTATACGTAAAAGGTATGGGGCCAGCACGAGATCAAACAATTCGAGGTTTGATTAATGGAGGGTTGAGTGTTACTTCAATTGCCTCTCTCTCTCGAGTGCCTCATGGAGGGTGTCGAGCGAAAAAAGTAAGAAAAGTATAGTTTATTATTAAAATTGTTTAGTTATGCGATATACAGGACCTAAAGCAAGATTGTGTCGAAGAGAAGGAGTTAATCTTTTCGGTTCACCTAAATATCAAAAAGTGATGGCGCGAAGAGCGAGTGTTCCAGGGGCACAAAGCGGAAAGCGAATGTCTAAAATTTCTGAGTTTGGAAAACAATTGCGAGAAAAGCAAAAAGCCAAACGAATTTTTTGTTTGTCAGAAAAACAATTTAAAAAGTATTTTGAAAAAGCTTCTCGAAAACCTGGAGTGGCTGGGGACAACTTATTGTTTGCCTTAGAACATCGGTTTGACAACGTGTTGTACCGATCAGGATTTGCCATGACTCGAATGCAAGCTCGACAGTTTGCTTCTCATGGGTTGTTCTTGTTGAACGGACGAAGAGTAGATGTTCCTTCGATTGAAGTGAAAGTAGGTGATGTAATTGAAGCTCGTCCAAAAACTAAAAAATCTCCAATTTTGAAATCAATTTTTGATGAATTGGAAAATCACAATGCGCCTAAATGGTTGAAAGTAGATCGAACAAAAATGACGATTGAAGTAATTGGAAAACCTGAATTGGCAGAAACAGAAGTAGTGGTAAATGCCCAATTAATTGTAGAATTCTATTCTCGATAAAATTCTTATTCTTACTTATCTAAAACAAAAAATTTATGCATATTCTTCATCAGGTTATCGGAACTCCGCAAATTAAAATTCAAGCGGGTGCAGATAAAGGAAAAGCTACTATGGTGGTTTCTCCCTTGCCGCAAGGATACGGAGTAACTATCGGAAACTCATTGCGAAGAGTATTGTTGTCTTCTTTGCCAGGAGCGGCGGTTTCTTCTATGAAAATAGACGGAGTGACGCATGAATACATGGCTATTGATGGAGTAAAAGAAACAGTATTTGATATTACGTTGAATTTACGAGCATTACGATTGAAAAAACACTCAAAGGACATTGAAACGGTTGAAGTACCATTTGTAAAATCTGGGAAAGTCTTTGCTAAAGATTTGAAAGTTTCATCTGATATTGAAGTTTTGAATCCTGAACAATTGATTATGACTTGTGATGGAGCCAATGTGAAACGAAAAATGGTGATTGAAGTAGAAAAAGGAGTTGGATACCGATTGGTAGAAAATACAGATTCTGCGGCGGTTGAAGATGTGGAAAAGATTTTGATTGATGCAAACTTCTCTCCAGTATCAAAAGTGCAATACGAAGTAACACCAGCCCGAGTAGGGGATATTACAAACTTAGATCAATTATCTTTGAAAGTAGAAACTGATGGTTCACTTGAAGCAGAACAAGCTTTGAAACTGTCAGCGGGAATTTTGACAAGTTACTTTGAATTGTTCAATAAAGAAGATGCTTATACAGACACTGACTTTACAACAAGCTTTGAAAAATTGAAACAAGAACGAGAAAATAAAGAAAAAGCTGATGCAGAAGCGGTAGAAACAACCTTTACTCCAATTGATATTCTAGGATTGTCACAACGAACGTTGAATGCGTTGGTGAACGGAGGTATTACTTCTGTAGAAGAATTGTTATCTACCCCAATGACTCAATTGACTCAATTACGAGGATTTGGGCAAAAAGCAAAAACAGAATTAGAACAAATTTTAACAGAAAGGGGATATATGCCCAAAATAGATTCAAGTAAAATAAATGCTAATATTGCTAAAGACTAATGAGACATAGAAATAAGAAACGGATTCTAAATAGACCAGCTGATCAACGAAAAGCGTTGATGCGAAGTTTGGTAACCGCTTTATTTGAAAATGGTTCTATTCGAACTACTGAAGCGAAAGCCAAAGCCTTGGTATCAGCCGCTGAAAAATTGATTACCAAAGTGAAAGGAAAAGTAAACAAAGATGAGCAGTTTAATGCGATTCGAGACTCAAAACAAGTAGTGTTTACAGAAACTGCTTCACGAAATTTGTTGGACTATGTAGGAAAAACAAAAAAGCAATCAGGGTTTACTCGGTTAACACGAATTAAGTATCGAGCCGGAGATAATGCTTTATTAGTACAAGTAGATTTAATTACCGAATAATCGAGATGAAAAAAACAACTCTTAGACAAAATGTAACGAATTCAGACCGAAAATGGTTTGTTGTTGATGCCGAAGGAAAGAATTTGGGACAATTGGCCGTAGCGATTACCAATACTTTACGAGGAAAAAATCGAGTAGATTTTACCCCTCATGTTGACGGAGGAGACTACGTGGTAGTTTTGAATGCAGATAAAGTAGCGGTTTCTGGAAATAAAGAAACCGGAAAACAATACTACGATCATTCTGGTTACATGGGACATTTGAAAGTTCAATCTTTGGCTGACGTTCGAGAACGAAATCCTTTCCGAATTATCGAGGACGCGGTAGCGGGAATGTTGCCAAAAACACGACTTCGAAAAGAACAATTGAAACGACTTCGATTAGTAAAATCAGGAGAAGAAAATCCTTATATAGCACAAAAACCAGAACCGTTGGTTCTCTCATAATATAATAAAACATGGTAAAAGTAGATAATAGAGCGTATTTTTATGCCGTTGGAAAACGGAAAACAGCCCGAGCAACCGTAAAATTGTTTCCAGAAGGAACGGGTGAAATTGATGTAAATGGAAAAAAATTGTCAGAATGGGTTGATACCGATCTTATGCGAGTGAATGTGCAACAACCATTGAAAGTATTGGGAGTAAAATCTGATTACGATGTGGTGATTCGAACTTCTGGTGGAGGAAAATTTGCTCAAGCTGAAGCGGCTCGATTGGGAATTGCTCGAGCATTGGAAAAGAAAAATCCAGAATACCGAGCTCAATTGAAAGACGAAGGATTATTGACACGAGACAGCCGACGAAAAGAACGGAAAAAACCAGGGTTGGAAGGAGCGCGACGAGCGAAACAATTCTCAAAACGTTAATTCGATCAATCAAATTACGAAATGTATCAAAACTCATCCATTGGATGGGTTTTTTTATAGCTTAATTAATAATGAACTATTTTTAAAAAGTTGGAAGATATTTCAGTATTGTTTGGGTGTGATGTGTTTTTGTATTCTCTTACTTTTTCATTCTTCTTCATTCTAGCGTATCCAAGACCCCATCCAAAACCCCATCCAAAACGGTTCAAATTTTAAACATTGTCTGACCTTCTAAGAAAGTCGGAGTGGCTACTATTGAGAGGAGAGACTTCGTCATATTAAAAAGTAACATGGCCGAAGAGTAAAAGGGAGTCCCCGTATCAAGTACGGGGAGTTTTATTTTTTCTGTACGGTTGAACTGGCTCTACTTACTATCACTCTTCATCATAGCAAAGAAAGCCTCTTGAGGAATAGTTACTTTTCCAAATTGTTTTAATCGAGCTTTTCCTTTTTTTTGTTTTTTCAATAGCTTATTCTTCCGCGTAACATCTCCGCCGTATAATTTGGCGGTTACGTCTTTTCGCATCGCCGAAATGGTTTCTCGTGCGACAAACTTTCCTCCCAAGGCGGCCTGAATGGCAATAGCAAATTGGGCTTTTGGGATAATTTCTTTTAATTTCCCGCACCATTTCATTCCTTCTTTATGGGCGTCTGGTTTGTAAACAATTTGACTCAAGGCATCAACCTTGTCTCCAGCCACTAAAATATCCATTTTGGCCAAGTTTTCGACCCGCATTTCGAGTGGTTCATAACTCATAGAGGCATAACCTGACGTGATAGATTTTAAATCGTCATAAAACGAAGTAACAATGTTTGCCAATGGCATTTCAAACTGCATTTCTACTCGTTGCTCATCGGTATACTGCATGTTTTTTTGAATTCCTCGTCGGTCGCCACACAGTTTCATAACTGGACCAATAAATTCAGCGGGACTAAAAATATTAATTTTTACCCATGGTTCTAAGATTTCTTTATACAATGATCCGTCTGGCATTTGTGAAGGATTGGAAATGTCCATGAGTTCACCACTGTTGAGTTTTACTTGATATTCTACCGACGGAGCGGTCATCAAAATATCTAAATCAAATTCTCGTTCTAATCGTTCTCGGACAATGTCGAGATGGAGGAGTCCCAAAAATCCGACTCGGAATCCGTTTCCGAGTGTTGATGAAGTTTCTGGTTCGTACACGAGTGAGGCATCGTTTAAGACAAGTTTTTCAATTGATTTTCGTAAAAGAGGAAAATCGTCGCCCGAAATTGGGTAAATTCCCGCAAATACGAACGGCACAGGTTCGGCGTATCCAGGTAATGGGAGCGGGTTTTCTGATTTTCCGTGCCAGAGGGTATCACCAACTTTGGCATCAATAACATTTTTCAATCCGGTTACCAAATATCCTACTTCCCCCGTTTTTAATGACTCGCTCGGAGTGTATTTGGGCGCTAAAAATCCAACTTCGGTTGGTTCCAAGGTTCGGTCTGATCGTAGTAATTTTAATTTTTGTCCAGCTTTAATTTCGCCGCTAAACACTCTGACACTCGAAACCACTCCTCGGTATTGATCAAAACTTGAATCAAAAATAAGGGCTCGGGTTTCGCCATCAGTAAATACTTCGGGGTGATTTACAAAAATATCATTTTCGGGAGGGCTGGGAACTTCAGAGACAATTTTGTCCAACAACAAATCAACATTCGTTCCTTCTTTCGCCGAAATAGTCAAAATATCTTCCGCGGGAAACCCGAGAATTTTTTCAATTTCTGAGGCTCTTCGATCTGGTTCGGCAGCGGGTAAATCAATTTTATTCAAAATAGGAATAATTTTGAGTCCGTGTTCCATCGCCATAAATACATTGGCGAGGGTTTGGGCTTCGATTCCTTGCGTGGCGTCTACTACTAAAATTGCTCCTTCACAAGCGGCCAAACTCCGACTAACTTCGTAACTAAAGTCGACATGTCCCGGCGTATCAATTAAATTCAGCTGATGCCCTTTCCAGTTCATTCGAACGGGTTGTAATTTAATGGTAATTCCGCGTTCTTGTTCGAGTTCCATTGTATCGAGCATTTGTCCACGCTTCATGTCGCGCATTTCGATGGTGCCAGTTAATTCTAAAAAACGATCCGCGAGCGTTGATTTACCGTGGTCAATGTGAGCAATAATACAAAAGTTTCGAACTTGCATGTCAATGAAAAAAAATCAGACCGATTGTAAGAATTTATTTTTTCAAGTAAACTCCACTTGATGAAAAAAATAACAGGATTTTCTCTGATAGAATTGTTGGTGGTTATTGGAATTATTGGGATTTTGACGGCTATCTCCATTCCGACGTTCAAAAGTTGGCAAGACAAAAATTCTTATAATCAGAGTATTGATGCGTTGGTAGGAATGTTGAATACGGCACGAACGAATGTGCAATCTGATAAACAGTGTGCTTTTTCTGATGGGAGTACCATGGGGGAATGGATGATTGAAATAAATCCAGTACAAGGTGATGTGTCAGCTTCAGCCGTACTAGGTTGCTATGGGAAAAGTCCAGTTGAATTTGAACCGAAAGAAGTAACCCGATATAAACTCGAAAAATCGGTGATACAAAGACAAACGGTATTTTATTCAGATGATGTTTCGTTAGAAGATAATCAGCCGATTCGAATTATGTGGCATAAAGATGAAGACGCCATGGAAACGGTTTCGATTTATGCGAAAGATAATAGTGGAAATTGGACAATCAAGCCCGTTAAGACCGTGGCAATGAACTATGAATATACTCCAGATGTTGCCTATACGAAACTTGTTTGTGTGAATCGAGTTTCGGGCTATGTGTTTTTGTCAAAAGCCCCTTATGATACCAATAATCTTACTAATTTATGTTCCGAATAAAAAAGTTGGTACGCGGAGAAACCATTGTTGAAGTTATGGTGGCGATGGCTGTTTCTTCGATTCTCATTTTGTCGGCGATTCAATTAATTGGGCGGTCGTATACAATTGTAGGCGAAACCAATAAACGAATTGAAGCCATGATGTTAGCGGAGGAAGGAATTGAGTTAGTTCGGAATTGGCGTGATACCAACTGGCTGAAATATTCAGGGAATCGGCGGGCCAATTGGATACGTGTTGGGAGCCGTAATTTAAATACTGCAACTTATATTAAACCAACGACGGTTGGGGTTGAAATTGATAATTCGGCGAGTGGAGCACATGATGTTTTGATGGGAGAATCTGATTCAAATGGAAATATTGAATCTGTGCGATTATATCGAAATAGTGATGAATTTTTAGTGACGGATAGTTCAAATAATAAACCATCGGCGTATTATCGGACGATTCAGGTGACGCCAAGTGAAAAAACAACTAAGATAACCGTCGATTCGGAAGTGTTTTGGCAGAATCCTGGGCAAGAAGATTTTGAAACGGTAAAAATTAGTACGGATTTGTACGATTTTTATGAGTTGAATTAATATTTTCGCTGCTGCCGAACCGTGAAATAAGAATCAGAATCTGTTTCGGAGATTGTTTTTTACAAAAACTTTTGAGCTCGGGTTGTGATTTCTTTTCGACTGAGAAGTCCGTTTTGTGCTCCAAACTCTTGTACTACTGAACTGGCATTGAGGCTTCCCCACAAAAGCATTTCGGAAGGATTTTTTCCTTGTAGAAAAGCCGAAACCACTCCAACCGAAAAACTGTCACCCGCCCCGAGGGTACTGACCGGTTTTTTCATATCAATTTGTGGAACAAATAATCCGTTTGGGTATTGGGCAGAAAAATATTGTGCGCCACGGCGACTATCTGTAATAACGATTTGTTTGATGCCTGCGTTTAAAAACACTTGAGCCATAGGAGCAGCGTCAAATAAAGTTGGTTCGGTGTTTTCAGGTGTAAAACAAGCTTTTGGTTGCATTTCCGTGTGTGATACTGGCGTGGCTTTGGTTTTGGTAAATAATTCAGCTTCTTCTTTGTTTACAATTAAAATATCACAAAGGGGGGTAACCGATTTATAGTGAGATAACCCTTTTTTAAATTGGGTTTTTCCGGGATTCCACGCAAAAAGTCGTGATTGTGTTTTCCAAGTAGGAAAAAGTTCAAACAAGGATTCTTCGGTGTCAGCCAAGTGTCCAACGTATAGGGCTTTGGCGTCTGGTAAGGTAGAAAAAGGCAGGGCGGTAGTTCGTTCGTGTAGAACGGTTCGACGTCCGTCGGGGAGCGTCACAATAATAGAAGACGAAGATGGTTTATTTTGTTGCCATTGAATAAATTTTGTATTCACATTTTTGCATTCCAAATCATGAAGAATGAATTTTCCGTGGTCATCTCGACCCAGTGTTCCAAGGGTTGCGGTGGCAAAATCCATTTTTTGAAACCCGACCGCTGAATTAGCGGCCCCTCCACCAACGTGTTTCGCTTGGGTTTGAATTTTTATTTTTCCTCCAATCTCAAAGCCAAAATACTCGGTTTGGTTTTTGGTAAAGTTTTCTAGTTCTTCTGGTTGAATAAAGGTATCGAGGGTAATAGATCCGGCGGTGAGTATATCAAACATCTCTCTTTAGAAGGTAAAAAATTGTTCAAAGGTATTATTTTGTTCGTTTTCGTCTTTGGCATCAGGAATTATTTTTCCTGAAAATAGAGCAGACGGTTCTTTTAATTCGTAGATAAACGATTTAGTAATGGTTTGTTTTGGTGGGAGGGGCGGAATATCTAACTGTGCCATAGGTGTGTTTTGGTCGTTAACAAACAGCTGTAATTTTCCGGTTGCTGAATCGGTTCCGAGTGCGCCAAGGTTGGTTATTTCGGTCAAAATTTGGACGGTTTTTTCCGATTGTTTAACAACCGAAAACGCACTAATGGCTAAATCTGGAGCCGGAGTGGTAAAGACAATTAGTTCTTCGGCTTCATTATTTTTTGTTAAAGCTGGGTCTTCTGCTTCAGACGTGATGACTAATCGAAGTGGGTCTTTGTTTTCATCGGATAAAATGACCCCTTGAGCGTATTGAGAAAACACGCGTTGCGAAAATTGTTTTAAGGCGAGTGGTTCAATTTTTTTATTAAGTTTTATTTTTTGCAAAGATTTTTCTCCGAGGAATAGTTCGATTTCAGCCGAAGGAAAAGCATATTTGGTGGCGTGATTTTTAACGCTAAAGGTAAAGAAAAATCGCTTCTGGTGTGGTTTTGAAAAATAAGGGTCTGCTTGGAATGAGTCGAACGTTATTTCTAAGTCTTTTACCGAACAGACTTGCGGTCCGCCAGCATAATAGTTTTCATATTCACACTCAAATTTTCCCGTATCTTCATTGCACTCACAACAACGATTCGTATATTCATTTTTTGGCAGACGATCATAGGCTAGAATAGACCCTTTTAGCGAGCAATTCTCATATTCTACTGGTTCTTCAACCGAACTTACATCATCCACGGGATGCTCTAATCGGTCTTGTTGTTGTTTATAAAAAATATTGGCATCAAACCATGGATTGGGACGGTATTTGAGGTACACTGGTGCTGGTTGCCATTGTGTTCGGAATGGGGTATTGGAAGATTCAAGTCTTTTTGAAGGCGTAAGAAATGGTTCTGGGTGCCACCAGGGAAATGTGGGTGACAAACGAGCCGTTTGTACTGGTCGAGCTTTTATTTCTTTGAAAAAATCAAAAAAATGAGAAAACGCGTGTGTTTGAGATGTAGAAACACAAAACAAACTAAACAATACAAATAATACCAACCGTTTCATCGGTTAGTATTATATCAGTCTTTTGTGGTTTAGAAAAAGTTTTTAGAGGGAAGTCGCTTACCAAGAACTTCCGCCGCCACCACCGGATCCACCACCAGAGTATCCTCCGCTGCTTGAAAATCCACTGCTGCTAGAAGATTGTGGGGCTTGGATGTGGCTTTCAAATTCAGAGGTAATATGGCTAATTTCGTTTACTAGTGCGGCGGTTCCAATAGTTTTGTCTGGGGCCCAATTTGGAACCTGAATTAAGTTTCCAAATTTTTCCGTCCAGTGTTTTTCGAGTCCGAATGCTACGGCGTAGGGCAGATTTTTTTCAAAAATTTCTTGTTTGCTGGCCCAATTGAGTTGGTCGACTTCGGCGGTTTTTAAAAATTCTTTGTAGCATTCAAGTTCGTATGCTATAGTAAATCCTTCTTTGGTTCGTTTGGGAGAAAAAATCGTGATTCCAATGAATCCAATTACACAGGCCACGAGGGTTCCAATAAAGTTAAAGAAAGCTCCTAATATAATAGGAATAAGTACCCACCAACCAAGTTGTTTTGGCCATTTTAGAGTAGTTGTATTGGCTGATTTTCCCACAAAAAAATTATTTCCAAGCGTAACTTCATCGCCGATTTTGGTAAATATCTGATACAGAGAACGGCTGTTTTCTCGGTTTAAATTAAACGTATTTTGTGCTCCAAATAATTGGAATAAAAGAGATTTGTCTTGAGGTGATAATTGGAGGATTTTTTCGTCGGAGATTGTTTTTTCTAGTGAAGTTTGTTGGACGCTTCCAAAGAAACTTTCTTTGATTTCTTTTTTTATTTTTATGGCTCCAATAGTGGCTAAATGTATAATTCCGGCTACAAAATCTCGTTTGTCAAAATCCCCATCGATAACGGTTCCAACAACCGTAGGATGCAAATTGTTTGGAACTTGGTATTTAGGAATAATTGGTTTATCAACTTTAAGTTTACGTTTTGTTTGCCAGGCTCCCATAATTCCATAAAGCGCCGTTATTAATGGGAGTAACAATCCGCCTAAACTCAAAAACAATGGGTTAATACCGATTTTTTTAATAATTTCATCTTTTTGTTCTGATAGGTTGAATTGTTCATTTTTGAATTTTAAGTTGGCGGTTGAAAGGCCTTTATCAAACCCATAAATGGCGGTTAATCCTTCTCCAGGATGAAGGGCTTTATTGGTACTAAAAATTGCAAAAGATTCTTTTCCCACGGCGATACAGTCTTGGGCTTGGCTTTTAAATCCTCCCGTGAAACATTTCGCTTTGCTGATGGTTGTTTTTTTGGGTAATTTTATTTTGGCTGAAGCTTTTTCAATAACTGTATCCCACTGTGATCCCGTCACATTCCAGTACACTTGGTCAAAGTTTTCGTTCGCAAAATTTTTAACCACTCCTTGAATTTTATACTTGATGATATACGTTTCGTTTTCATCAACGAGTTGGTTGGCTTTTCCAATTCGCAATACTTTGTTGTTGTTGGATTCAGAAATTCTTAAGCCGGCATCGAGTCCATTTTCGTCGGTTACGGTAATATTTGAAACGGGTGTGTAATTAATTCCTTTATCAGTTTTTGATTGGTAAGGAATATTACGGAAAATGCCGTGTTTTTTACGATCGTTGGTAAAGTTGGCTTTAATGGTTTCGGTGACTAAAATATCTCCATTTGGTTGCACCGCCAGTTCCGATCGAAAATTGGTAACAGTAAACGCTGAGGCCCAAAAGGGGAGACATAAAAACGAGAGTGTCAGTAATTTTTTTATCATAATTCCTATAATCTTTAAATGAAAAAAAATACCGCTTTCAAAGCGGTATTTTAAGGCTCATTATTTTAGAATGAAACTTTTACGTTTTTGGCTTCGTCTTCGTTGTCTAGTTCGAAGAATTCTTCTGAAACGAACCCGAACATTCCAGCCAAAATGTTGGTTGGAAATTGTTCAACTTTGTTGTTTAACTCTTGTGTGGCTCCATTGAAGTATCGTCGAGACATATTCAAATCGTTTTCAATGCCGTTCAAATCTTCTTGTAATTTCAAAAAGTTACTATTGGCTTTTAAGTCTGGGTAACTTTCTGACAAGGCAAACAAAGATTTAAGAGTTCCTGACAGTGCGTTTTCAGTTTTACTTTGGTCACCCACAGTTTGAGCCCCCATAGCGGCATTCCGAGCTTTGACTACGTTTTCAAAGGTTTCTGATTCGTGTTTGGTAATTCCTTTGACGGTTTCTACCAAGTTAGGAATCAAATCGTATCGTTTTTTCAAGTGGGTTTGAATATCAGACCACGCAGATTTTCGTTTATTGCGAGCTTTTACGAGTCCGTTATACATGCCTCCAACGATTCCTCCTCCAATGAATACTACGGCTAAGATTACTAATAAAACAGTCATGATTTTGTAGGGTTAAAGTTTAAATAATTAATTGCTAGAATTTTAGCAGATTATGGGTCAAACTACAATTTTATTTTGGGGTTGAATTTTTGTGCTGGTTGGTTATACTGCGCGTCGATTTAACCTTAAAAAAATGACGTCTTTAAAAGTTTTTGGACACCGATCACCTGATACTGATGCGACCGCGGCGGCTATTTTGTGGGCTTGGTACTTGTCAGAACAAGGAACCCCAGCCACCCCGTATGTGCTAGGAAATATTAATACAGAAACCAAATTTGTACTTGATTATTGGAAATTTGATGTACCAGCTTTGTTGTCAACGGTTTCAAGTGAAGATTCGGTTGTGATCGTTGATACGAATAATCCCAAAGAATTGTTTGAAAACATTAATGAAACACAAATAAAGCAAATTATTGATCATCATAAATTAGTTGGTGGTATTGAAACGTCTGCGCCGATTGATATTACCATTCGTCCGCTTGCGTCAACTGCTTCGGTGATATATGAATTATTAGGAGCCGAAGCCGTGTCTCAATTACCAAACCCAATGGCGGGATTAATGTTGTCATGTATTTTGTCTGATACTTTAGGATTCCGCAGTCCAACCACTACGGATGCCGATAGACACATGGCACAACATTTAGCACAAAAATTAGGTATTGATATGGAAGATTATGCGAACCAAATGTTTGCGGCTAAATCTGATGTGTCGGCATTTTCAGCGGTGGAGTTGGTAAAAATGGATAGTAAAAAGTACGAAATTGGTGGAAAAAATTACCGAATTTCTGTATTAGAAACGACGACTCCAAAGGTAGTATTAGATCGAAAATCAGAATTGGTTTCAGAAATGGAAATGATAAAAGGGGAAGAGTCTTTAGACGAAGTATTATTATTTGTGATTGATATTTTCAACCAAGAAGCTACCTTGCTGGTTCCAAATGAAGGGGTAAAAACGGTGGCCGAAACATCATTTGGGGTTACGGTTGATTCTGACACGGTTGTATTGCCAGGTATTGTATCACGAAAAAAACAAATTATTCCAGCGTTGTCTTAATAATTTTTCTTAATTTTCTGTCATTCTGAATTTACTTTAGAATTTGTTTTAGGTAATAACACCCCCTAACCCCCTCTTAACCTAAGAGGGGGACGTTTTGATTAATGAAACTTTGAATATGACGAAATCTTTAAGTTTTGTAAAAACGTATCTAAATCTCTCCCCTTTGGTTAATAAGTGAACAAAGGAGTGAAAATATTTCACGACTATTGTGAAGTTAAAGCGTAGCAGGGGAGACACAGAGGGGTTATCGGGAAAAAGCAGAACAAAAAAGCGGAAGATGCTTCGGCTCGCGAATGCTCGCTCAGTAATAGTACATTATTTTTAAAGTATTTGTCATTCTGGCGTGTCCAGAATCCTAAAGCCTTTATGATTTACAAATGCTTTCGGACTCCAAACAAGTTGGAGTGACAGGAGAAGGGAGACCCCGTATCAAGTACGGGGAGTTATTAACTATTAAACAATTTTCCGAGCTTGACTCGGAATCTTCGAATTCTCATAAAAAAGACGGAAATGAAAAAGTATTACAAAAAAGCGGAAGATACTTCGACTCGCGAACGCTCGCTCAGTAATAGTACATTATTTTTAAAGTATTGGTCATTCTGGCGTGTCCAAAATCCAAAGACGGTTCTAAGAGATTCCCACCGGTGCGGGAATGAGGTTTTTGTAAACTCGTTGACTTACAAACTTGTTAACTTGCAAAAGGGACCCCGTCATTTTTTGTACACACCTTGGACGGGGAGGATTTCTTCGTCGACTGTTAGGCTTGCTGACTCGTGAACTTGTAGACTAAAAAAAATAGTCTCGGTCATTTTTTCAACATTTCTTGACAAATTGACGAAAAAAGTATAATATTGCATTGAAATATTTGTATGTTGGTATACAAATACATTCTTAACCCCCTCGACAAATGGGAATGAAAAAAGCAGCAGTCCAAAAACAATTTGTGCCAGAAGTATCTACTGGATTAGGACAATTAGAATCAAATGATTCTGTCTTGAGCAAGGTAGGAAAGTTGGTTCGTCAATATGGTTTATATAT
>PDQG01000009.1 GCA_002747745.1 bacterium DOLZORAL124_38_8 | reverse complement strand
AATAATTTGTTCGTTTGTTGTTAGTACCAGCCATCCATCAGCAAAAAAGTATGAGAGGTTTGAAGAATATTGAGCGGTTTGATATTCTTGTGCTCCGATTTGTTTGGTCACAAATGACTCGTTTGCCATCAAGAAAGTTTTTTTCAAAAAATCAGTGGCGGCTTGTTTTGAATTATATTCCAATAATAAGGCTGATAATTGCGGATTGATAATGGTTATGGCTCCGTTTTTTCCAATCCAATTTTTGTCGTACGGAGAGTGGGTAATTTTGTGACTAATTGTTTTTAAGGCAAGCGGAAGAACCGTAGCGTCGAGAGTTTCAGGGGTAACGCTTTGGCTTTCTGTTTGGAGGAAAAAAGTGGTTGTATTTGGCACAATTTCTGCGGCTGAATGAAACGTAAAAAACTGGAATAAATATCCCAACACACCCGTAAGAAACATTCCTAATCCGAGGAAAAAAAGTCCATTAAAGGTTAGTTTTTTGGTTCTACGATGATGTCGAATAAGGCTTTTCATAAACAATACAGCAAGAGAAGATTCTTCCTTTCTAAACTATTGTTCTCCCTTAAAAAATCAATTTATTTTTTGTGACTCAGTTGATTCAAGGGGCGTATCGTTTTTGGGGAGTGGTATGAATCTAAGAGAAGGTGGTATGTACTGACTTTCAGCTAATTGTGTCCACCAATATTGAATTTGTAGTTGTGGGAATTTTTTGTTGATATACGTTTCGAGTACGGATTTTTCGTCTGGTTCTATTACTCCATTATTCGCAATCGTATAAATCATTTTAGCCGACCACGTGTTTGGTTTTTGTGGATGTTTTGTAATGTGTAGTTGTACGAGTACTCCGTCTGAAACATGAGAATGAAATACTTGTTGAATCGCTTGTTGGATTTGAGATTTTAGCGGAGATTGATTTTGACGAGACGTAATACGAGCCGTTCGAATGATATCGAGATCTAACTGAATTTTTTTGTGTAATTGATTTGATAGTTCGTTGGTGGTTTCATCAATGATTTCTCGGAAGAAGGAAATATTTTCTGGTAATTTTATACTTCCTACTAAATTGAGCGTGTCATTCTCACTGTTTCTTTGGAGCTCGATACTTCCTACTTCGGCGGCGGGAATTTTTTCTGATAAAATTTTGGTAATAATTTTTTTACTTTGGGCTTCTAACTCAATTTTTTGCGTGATTTTTGTTAATCCTGATACGAGCGGAATAATCAACGCTAAAATGATGACGGTTAAAAAAACAATATCTTTGGCGGTTTTTTCTGAATCTTTTTTGTGAGGACGAAATCCATAAAAAATGAAAACCAATGCTCCTACAAACAAAATAGCGATAATATTGGTGAAAAATAAAAGTAGTCCGCCCCAAGCTTTGGTGAATGACCCTAAAGCGAGTTCGATTCCTACCACCGAAAGAGGTGGCATTAATGAAGCCGCCATAGCTACGCCCGCTACACTTTCGGATAATTTTTTGAATGACAAGGCCAAAAGGGCAATAATGGCGGAACTAATGGCAATAAATAAATCAAAAATATTGGGGGAAGTTCGGCTTAAAATTTCACTGGTTTCGGTTTGAATTGGTAAACAAAATACGACTAAATACGAAATCAGAATTGAAATGATAATGCTGCCTACGAGTAATTTGATTCCTTTTATGATGAGTTTCGAGTCGCCTTCAGCAATTCCGTAGGCAATACCTTGAATTGGTAATAATAATGGGGCAATCAGCATGGCTCCAATAATGACCGCTACGGAGTTTTGTAAAAGTCCAAAGGTGGCAATAATACTGGAGAGAATGATTTCAAGCCAATACAGTTTTCCTGTGTTTAAATCTTCTTTTACGCGAATGGCAATGGCTTGTTTTTGTTCTGGGGTTTGTTCTAAAAAAGAAAGCTGATCAAAGAATGACATTATTTTTTCTTGCCATAGTTCTTTTTTTATTTGTTTGGCTTGAATTTCAGCTTCGTTTAATGGTGTTTCTTGATTCATCTTTGGTATGATAATTCACTTTTTTGTGAAAGGCAAAAAACATTGAATTAATTCCGTATTCTTGACTCGTAAAATTGTAGACTCGTGAGACCCCGTCATTTTTTGTACACACCTTGGACGGGGAGGAGTTTTTTCTTTTCGTCCAATGAGACTTTGAATATGACGAAATCTTCCTATTTTTACCAAAAAATTAAAGACTCCAGATTAAGTCTGGAGCGTTGTTTATTACTAAGTTATTTCCAAAATTTGATTTAGAATCTTCTTACTTTTCGTATCGTTCCCACGGAAAGTTCAACCATAACTCGTTTGGAACTTGCTGGTTGTAGTAGGTACAACTTCGGTGCTCTTTAATGTACAAACACGCCGACTCAATATTTGGGTAAACGGTTTCTACAAAATCGAGTGTTTTTCCAGTATCGCAAATATCATCTACCACTAACCATTCATCGGTATTGGTGATTTCTTCGCTAAACCCATCAATTTTTAAGTGTTTAATTTCGTCTTGGTCTCGTGTGTCGCCGTAAGACACCAAACACATAGTTTTGATAGATTTAATTCCTAATTCTCTCGCCAAAAAATAGGCTGGAATTAATCCGCCACGAGTTAACGCTAAAATATGTTTAAATTTATTGGGATGTTGTGCCTTTATTTTTTTTCCTAATTCAACGGCTTCGGCTTCAAATTCTTGCCACGTTAAGTCTTTTTTGGTAATTTCCATTTTTAGAGCGTGTTAATAAATTCGTCAAATAGGTATTGAGCGTCTTCTGGTCCAGCACAGGCTTCTGGGTGGAATTGAGCCGCAAAAATTGGTTTGGTTTTATGTTGAATTCCTTCGTTAGTGCCGTCGTTTACATTGGTAAACTTCGGCTTAAAGTTTGGTGGGAAATTGTCTTCATCAATTACGTATCCGTGGTTTTGGGTGGTAATAATACAATGCTTGGTGTCAACATCCTGTACGGGTTGGTTTACGCCACGGTGTCCGTATTTCATTTTCTTGGTTTGTCCGCCATCGGCCAGTCCCAAAATTTGGTTTCCCAAACAAATTCCAAACACTGGTTTGTCTTGTGCTAGGGCTTGTTTGGCAATATCAATAGTTTCGGTCATTACGGCTGGATCACCAGGGCCATTACTAAAAAATACTCCATCAAATTCGTACTCCGAATCAAACGGAGACACATTAAATGGAAACCGAATAATTTTTACCCCACGCTCTAAAAAGTTTCGTAAAATTCCGTTTTTGGCTCCACAATCTACAAACGCCACTGTTTTTTTCGTGTTTCCTTGTGGTTCAATTACGGTTACTTCGGTTGGCGAAACCTCTGGTACATATCGTCCATTTAATCCATCATCAAATTTTTCGGCTGGTGTGGCTCCAATGTTTCCAAAGATAGTTCCAGTTTCTCGTAATTCTTTGGTTAAGGCTCGTGTATCTACTCCACTAAGGGCGGGAATATCGTTTTTTTTCAACCATTCAGCAAACGATGAAGTTGCCAAATAATGAGAGAATTCTTCTGATTCTTCAGATAAAATAACCCCCTTTACCCAAATTTTTTTTGATTCGTACACTTCATCTACGGCTTCGGTAAACTCTTTTAAGGCTTGTACCCCGTAGTTTCCAATCAGTGGAAAGGTAAATACCACAATTTGTCCGTAATAACTTGGGTCGGTTAAAACTTCCAAATATCCGGTCATTCCAGTAGTAAATACAACTTCTCCGAGTGCTGGTTTGTCGGCTCCAAAACTAGTTCCTGTAAAAGTTTTTCCGTTGGCTAAATGTAGATTCATGTGTGTGATGATTTATATTTTCCAAGTCAGTATAGTTTTTTTGTGTAAAGTTTAAAATTTTTTTCAAAAATGTTTTTGAAACAAACAAATTTTTTGCTACCATTTGTCAGATGAAAATTTTGTTACTCGGTTCTGGTGCCTTGCAAATTGGACAAGCAGGGGAGTTTGATTACTCAGGAAGTCAAGCGATTAAAACATTTCGTAAGAATGGGCACGAAGTCGTGCTGATTAACCCTAATATTGCGACGGTGCAAACCGATCCTGAAAGTTTCCATGCTGGGGATTCGAACGGAGCCAACAAAATTTATTTTGTGCCAGTAAATCCAACCTTTGTGGAAAAAATTATTCAAAAAGAATCACCAGATGCTCTAGCGTTATCTTTTGGAGGGCAAACCGCTTTAAATTGTGGATTAGAACTAGAAAAATCGGGAATTTTGAAAAAATATGGGGTGAAAATTTTAGGAACACCCGTACCCGTAATTGAAGCCACCGAAGACCGAGAAATTTTCAAACAAAAATTAAAAGAAATTAGTGTTGATACGCCAAAATCAATCTGTGCGTATACGCTTGAAGAAGCCATTGCGGCCTCAAAAAAAATTGGGTTTCCACTGATTATGCGAGCGGGGTTTACCCTTGGAGGGCAAGGAAGTGGGTTTTGTGAAACCCCTGAAAAATTTGAACAAATGGCCAAAGATGCCTTTGCGTTTTCGCCGCAAATTTTAGTAGAAGAAGATTTACGTGGTTGGAAAGAAGTTGAGTACGAAGTGGTGCGAGATGCCGCCGATAATTGTATTACGGTGCTAAATATGGAAAACTTTGATCCGCTCGGAATTCATACTGGAGAATCGATTGTAGTGTCGCCGTCAATGACTTTGGCTAACCGAGAATACCAAATGTTGCGAACGGTGGCCATTAAAACCATTCGGCATTTAGGAATTGTCGGAGAATGTAATATTCAGTATGCGTTGAATCCAAATAACGATAAAGAATATCGAGTAATTGAGGTGAATGCTCGATTGTCTAGGTCATCAGCGTTGGCGTCAAAAGCGTCTGGGTATCCACTCGCGGCTGTTGCGGCCGAAATTATGATTGGCAAAACGTTGCCCGAAATCGAAAACGCTATTACCAAAACTACGACGGCGTTTTTTGAACCCGCGTTAGACTATATTGCCCTTAAATTCCCACGGTGGGATTTGCACAAATTCCGAAAAGTATCAGACACGATTGCCACAGAAATGAAATCGGTAGGAGAAGTGATGGCGTTAGGAAAGACCTTTCCTGAAGCGGTCCAAAAAGCCGTTCGTATGTTGGCTATTGGTACGGAAGGCGTGCTTGACGCACCGAAAAAATACGAAAATGAAACCGATATAAAAGACGATATTATCACGGCTTCGCCTCGACGAATGTTTGCTATTTGTCAGGCGTTGTACCAAAACTTGTACTCGGTAGAGGAAATATGGAAAATGACCAAAATTGATCATTGGTTTTTGCAGCAATTAAACCGAATTGCGACCATGGGACAACGACTTGATACCGAAACGTTGACCGATGAGTTATTGTTTCAAGCCAAAAAACTTGGATTTTCAGACACCGAAATTGCCCAACGAACGAACACCAGTTTTGCTTCTGTGCGCGCCCAACGAAAAAAGGCCGGAATTATGCCCGTAGCCAAACAAATTGATACGTTGGCCGCAGAATTTCCAGCGCAAACGAATTATTTGTACACAACCTTCCACGGGGTAGAGCACGACGTATAGTTTCTGCCAGCATAAAAATCAATAATAAAAAAGAGTATTTCCTAATACTCTTTTTTTGTGAGAAAGATTATTTTCCTAATTTTTGTACCAAGAAGTCAGCTAATTCTTTGATGTATGTTTCGGAAAAATCAAACTTAATACCAGACGCTTCATATAGTTCTGGAATACTACGCGTGTTTCCTAAGGCCATAAAATCTTCGTATTGCTGAATCGTTTTTGCTGGATTCGCTTCAAAGTTTTTCCAGTTGGCAATGGCTCCGAGTTGTGCAAACCCATATTCGATGTAATAGAATGGGACTTCGAAAATATGTAATTGAGATTGCCAAGCAATGCGTTTGTTCTCTTCAAATTCGCTCGTATCAACCATGTGGGTAGAAAATTCTTCAGAGATAGCTCGCCATTGGTCGTTTCGTTCTTCGGCGGTGTGGTTAGGGTTGGTGTAGATCCAGTGTTGGAATTTGTCTACTTGCGCAATCCAAATAAGCGAATAAATAGCGTCTTCAATTTTTTCGGTTACGGCGCGTTTAATTTCATCTTGGCTGTAAAACAAATCTAAAAACGAAATAGAAAACAATTCCATGCTCATCGAAGCCAATTCAGCTACTTCCATTCCCGTGTTTTTCATAAAATTGAATGGCAAGTCACGGCACAAAAAACTATGAATTGCATGTCCGCCTTCGTGTACCATGGTGTCTAAATCTCGGTGGCTCCCAACGGCGTTCATAAAAATAAACGGAATCCCACATTCGGCTAAAGGATAATTGTATCCGCCGGGATGTTTGTGCGGACGAGACTCTAAATCGAGATGTTTGCGATCTCTTTGTTCGGTAATAAATTGAGCAAACTTGGGGTTTAATTGTCCAAATCCTTGAATGGTTTTGTTGACTAACTCAGTCGTGTTTTCAAAAGGTTTTAATGGCGGTTGTCCACTGACATCGACTGATAAATCCCAAGGTTTGAGTGTGTCTAAATTAAGGGCGGTTCTTCGTTTTTCTAGAATTTCTTTTTGAATCGGCACCAGATTTTTTTTCACTGATTCCCAAAAGTTTTCGCAATCTTGTGGGGTGTAATCAAACCGATCCATGGCCACAAACATATAATCTCTAAAATTAGCAAATCCCGCATTTTGTGCTACTTGTATTCGGTCTTTTAGCAGGGTATCAAACAAATCATCAAAAAATTCTTTTTGTGTTAGTCTGGTGGCGGCTATTTTTCGGTAGGCTTGTTCTCTGGTGTCTCGGTCGTTTTCTTTGAGTAATAAAGAGGCTTGTTGCAAGGTTATTTTTTTGTTTTCCCATTCGATGTTCATTTGCGAAGCTTGTTTTCCGTACTGAGTCTCGTTGGTTTCCAGTCGCGTAAAAATAGGCACATTTTCGTCACGGAAAATTTCAATCGAACTTTTTAGCGATTGTAAGTAAGGTTGAAAATCTTGCCCCAATTCGTCTACCGCCGGCGATTGTGCCACCTTTTTGTTAAGTTCATTGGCAAGGGGAGAGAGTTTTGGTTGTATTTTTTGAACAAAAAAGTTGTACGATTGTTCGAGTTCTGGTTGGCTCGTGTCGCAACTCATCTTAATGTAGCGCCATGCCATATTTTCTGATAAAAACGCGTCAAACTCACTGCGTTTGCTTAAAAAATCAAGTAAGTCGGCTTTGGTTTCTACGGGGTATTGTTGGAGTATGGCTATAAATGGTTGTAGGTCTTCCCATTTGGTAAGCGTAAAATCGGTTGGTAAAAATTTTCTCATATTTATTTTTTTAATCTGGAAAACAGTATAATATTTTGTCGATAAAAAATCTAATACGTTTGACTTTTTTGTAAATTTATTTTATAATTTGTGTGATGAAAAATTTATATAAGCATAAATCGGCTCAATATTCAAAATATTTGTTTCAGTTTAACCCAGATGTAAACACTCATGCAGAGGCAGTTGATGAGTCAGGAAATTCAATTAAAACGATTTTGTCTGATAAAAGAGTTGAAGATTGTCCTCAGCGAGATAATTCAGGAATTTCTTTTGATGATGGGGTGAAATTTAGAACTACGGATGATGGTGAATGGGTTAAAATACAAGAAGACACTGAAAAAACAGGTTTTTTTTATCCAGAAAAAAGTTATGTTAAGAAAGAAGTTGTTTTTGGGCTGAAAGAAGATGAATTTGTGACAGAGAAAGTGCGGAAAGATAATAACCATATTAGTCGTGGGGTGGTGCTAAATAAAAATACGGGTGAAGTAGTAAGCACAACGGCCGATTTGGGTCGGGATGAGTATCTAAGACTCTGGGATTTAAAGAATCAAATAGAGGTAACAGAAAAATCTAAAAAATTAAGTGTAAATAGGATAGAAACAGATTTAATGGTTCCAAAATATGTACAGCCATATTCTGATACGGAATTTTTAGTGGCGGCGTCCAAGTTAGGCGATTATTTTGATTCGGGAACGGTGTATCTTGTTGATAAGAATGGAAAATCTAAAGAATGGTTTTTTGAGGCTGTGCCAAATGGTGGAAGAAAAAATAGAATTAATGTTTTAAAAGTTAATTCAGCCACCAAAGATATTGTAGCTGCTACAAATAATAAAGTTGCCATTGGGAAAGGAGAAGAAAATCCAATAATTATTGATATTCCGGAAAGTTTTTATGTTAATGATGTGGTATTAAGTAAGGATGGAGAACATTATGTGGTTCTTTGTTCGGAAAAGGGGGAGACAAAAGAGTATGAATTATTTATTGATGGACAATTTGTTGACACGAAAATTCCGAAAAAAATAAATTATTATCATAATGCACTAGATTTTGATGGGAATAAGTTGTTGGTAAAACAGGTTGGAAATGGTGAAGTTGTTACGTACGAAGTTGACGTTAAGTATAATGTTGATACTTCGGTGAGTGAAACAAAGAAAAAGTTTAATAAGTTATATAATAGTATTTTGGAATTGGGATTAAGTCCTGAAAAATTTGTTGAAGAGCGAAAAAAACTCGAATCAAATCAGGCAGCGTTTGATAAAGAGCGTGAACAATTTAATAATGAAAAGGAGACATTGAACAACAAAATTCAAACATTAGAAGCAGAAAAAGCAGCGTATGAAGAACAAATGAAAGATTTTGCTCGTATGAATGATAATTATTTAGAAGTATTTAAATTGTTGGCTGAGTTAATACGCTTAAAAAGTGTTGGGAAATCGTGGTTTGTGTCTAGACAACTTCCGAAAGAGATAGTTCCTATAATTGAAAATTTAGAAAACAATGCTAATGCTGATGCTATCATGTCTAATGATAATTCACGAAGTAATTCAGAACAGTCCTTAGTAGATGCCATAAATACATTAGTCGAACTTATTAATTCAAAAAATAAAAAATAAGATATCTTTCTGCTTTTGTTTACTAAAAAACACTCGCCACGGGCGAGTGTTTTTTTGTTGTTTTCGGTCCAATGTTATTCGCCGTACGCAAATACGGGTAAATCAGCTTGGGTTGGAAATTTTTTCAACGCTTTGGCTAAGAGTTTTACCAATTGTACATTAATGAGCAATGGTACATTACAATCAATAGCGGCTCGTCGGATGTGGTAGCCGTCGGTTTGTTCTTCGTGGCTAAACTTGTTTGCCGTATTGATTACTAATGAGACTTGTTTTTCTTTAATGGCATCAACCACATTTGGATGTTGATCTTCAGACAGTTTGTATAATCGTTCACACTCAATGCCGTTTTCATTTAAGAAAGCCGCCGTTCCAGCCGTTCCAGTAAACTTAAATCCTAACTTGGCTAAATCTTTGGCGGTGTCCAAAAATCCAACTTTTTCTTTGAGTTTTCCCAGCGTGACCAAAATAGTTGAGTTTTGTGGTGGAATACGGAATCCAACCGAAATCATACTTTTTAAGAAGGCTTCTTCGACACACAACCCAAAACATCCAACTTCTCCCGTCGAACTCATTTCTACGCCTAAATTTGGGTCGGCTCCTTTTAATCGGCTAAACGAGAATTGGGCGGCTTTTACCCCTACCAACTTAATGTTTAGCGGATTTTTTTCTTGTGGTTCGAGTGTTTCTCCAACCAATATTTTGGTGGCAATTTCAATAAAGTTTTGTTCTAGTACTTTGCTGGCAAACGGAAAACTTCGGCTGGCTCG
Source organism: bacterium DOLZORAL124_38_8 (assembly GCA_002747745.1). Classification (GTDB taxonomy): domain Bacteria; phylum Patescibacteriota; class Gracilibacteria; order UBA4473; family UBA4473; genus OLZORAL124-38-8. Next base: position 34,103 of record PDQG01000009.1, on the reverse strand, counting down.
CAAATTACATTCAATAATTTTAATTTCGTTTTGTTTGGCTAAAAACTGAATATTAAATGGTCCTGAGATTTGTAACTCTTTGGCGAGTTTTTGGGCAATTTTTTTCACTCGTCGCATTGTTTCGAGATACACATTTTGGGCCGGAATTACAATGGTTGCATCACCCGAGTGTACTCCAGCGTTTTCTACGTGTTCTCCAATGGCCGATACGATAATTTCTCCGTCTTGTGCTACACCATCAAACTCAATTTCTTTGGCGTTTTCTTCAAATTTCGAAATCACCACGCTCGAATCAGTCGTTCCCACGGCGGTGTTTAGGTATTCTTCAAGCATTTCTTTATCGGTGGCCACGGCCATGGCCGCTCCTGACAATACAAAACTTGGTCGTACTAAAACAGGGTATCCTACTTCGTCGGCAAATTTTTTGGCTTCTTCGTGTGTATCAAAACTCGACCATTTTGGTTGGTCTAGTTCTAATTGGTCACAAAGGGCCGAAAATTTGGCTCGGTCTTCACATTTATCAATACTTTCTACACTAGTTCCTAATAATGGTACCCCATAATCGGATAATTTTTCTGCCATGTTTTGGGCAATTTGTCCACCAGTTGAGAAAATCACGCCGTCTGGTTGTTCTTTATCATAAATATCGAGTACTTTTTCGAAGGTTAACTCTTCAAAATATAATCGGTCGCATTCATCAAAATCGGTCGAAACAGTTTCGGGGTTTGAGTTGATAAACACCGTTTCGTAGCCCATTTTTTTAAGCGTTCGTAATACTTGTACTCCACACCAGTCAAACTCTACCGAGCTTCCAATACTGTATGGACCAGAACCAATAATCAATATTTTTTTCTTCATCTGTAAAATTCTATCGGCTTTTGCGTCTTGGTTCAACTATTTTTTTGGTAAAAAAAACGGGGTCATAAATTAAAACTTGCATTATTCTTTCATTTTCCCAATAATTGTTGGTGCTTATTTAATTAATAAAACAAAAAACATGAAAAAAGCATTAGTATTATCATTGGTTGTATTGGCAGGAACATTGTTAGCTGGATGTAACCCAGTGGAAAAAGTAAAAGACACGGCTAATTCTGCTATGGAAACGGTAAAAGACGGAGCGACCAAAACAGTTGATACCGTAAAGGAAGGAGCTGAAAAAACGGCTGACGTAGTAAAAGAGGGGGCTGAGAAAACAGTTGATGTTGTAAAGGAAGGGGCAGAAGCAACAAAAGACGCGGTAAAAGAAGGAACAGAAAAAACGGTTGATGCGGTGAAAGACGGAGCCGAAAAAGTAGAAAAAACAGCTGAAAAAGCAGTAGACACAGTGAAAGAAAAAGTAGAAGGAAAGAAAGAAGAAGTAAAAAAATAATTTAAACCCCAAAAAAAATGAATATTGAACAAATTAAAACCTCATACATGAAAGCCGCTCACGCTTTTAAAGATTTTGATGGGCGAGCTTGTCGACACGAATTCTGGACCTTTACTTTGGTGAACTGGGCGGTGACTATTGTTTTGGGTATTATTGGTGGAATAATCGGAACTACTATTTTAGAAACTATTTTCTCATTAGTTGTTTTGGTTCCTGGAATTGCCGTTGGTATCCGACGAATGCATGATATTAATAAATCTGGTTGGTTTATTTTGGTTCCTTTCTACAACATTTACTTGTTCTGTTTAAAAGGAGATGAAAAAGAAAATCAATACGGAAAACCAGTAGCCTGTAATGTGAAAAAATAATTGTAAATAATTATTAAAATCTATATCACCCACGCTGTTGGGTGATATTTTTTTCTAAAAAGATTTGTTTGAATGCGTTAAATTTTGTACACTGGTTTCAGATGAACTTAGGAACAATTCTTGGGCTTCGGATTTAAACCTTTTATGAACCAGTTGTTGGTTCTTTTTTTTAACTTTTTTTAAATGAAACACGTACTATCGGCTGATCAGTTTACGCTTGAACTATTGCAAGAGATTTTGGCACAAGCAGAAGAAATGGAAGTAATTTTGAAACGAGGTGGAACCAATATGGCAGAACGGAAAATCTTGGCGACATTGTTTTACGAACCATCAACTCGAACACGATTGAGTTTCGAAAGTGCGATGCTTCGTTTGGGCGGAAAAATTATTTCAGAAACCAACACAAACTTTTCTTCGCAAACCAAAGGGGAAATTTTAGAAGATACGATTCGAATGATTAACGGTTATGCTGATGTGATTGCGATTCGTTCAAAGATGAAAGGCGACGCCCAAAAAGCCGCCGATGCTTCCAACATTCCCGTGTTAAACGCTGGTGATGGGGCGGGGGAACATCCAACACAATCATTGCTTGATTTGTACACTATTCACAAAAAGTTTAAAAACCGATTAGGACAAGATACTTTAAAAGTGGCGTTTGTTGGTGATTTGAAATACGGACGAACGGTGCATTCATTATCAAAAATCTTGCGTTATTTTGAAGGAGTCGATATGACGTTTGTGGCTCCGAAAGAAATTCAAATGCCGAGCGAGTATGTAAAATCAGACGATAAAATTGTGTACGAATTAAACGCTGATGTGTTGGAAAATTCAGATATTATTTATGACACTCGATTACAACAAGAACGATTTGATGATTTGGCTGAATATGAACGGTTAAAAGACGTGTTCGTGTTTGATGTGCCAAAGGTTTCAACCATGAAAGAGACGGCTATTTTGATGCATCCATTGCCACGAATTAACGAAATTACTTTAGGGGTTGATGCTTTGCCACAAGCCACTTATTTTGAACAAGCCCGCAACGGAGTACCAATTCGAATGACTTTGATTGCGCGTGCGTTGGGGTTGATTTAAAAATTAAGAGAGAGAATAAAAATATTCACACTCAAGTAACTATTCCTGAGATAGTTTGTAAAACAAACGAACCGAAGGATCTCCAAATATTTTATAATTCAATGGAAGATTTTTCGACTCAAAATTAAAAATTTTTCACTCAAAAATAGGGGATATCATTATTGAGAAAACAATAAAAATATGAAAAAAGAAGACTACATCATAAAAACCGAGCGTTTAGAATTACGATTAGTAAGCAAATCAGATGCCAAGCAGGCGTTTGATATTTTGCAAGCACACCCAACTATTACCAAACATTTAACGTTTTTGCCCCCGCAAGAATTATCCGAGACCGAAGACTATTTTTCATTTGTTAATAACTTAGAGTCTTTGTCTGAATTAGTGTGGGGAATTTGGCTCGATGGACAGTATGCTGGTCAAATTGGACTACACGATATTGTGTATCAAAGTTTTTTAAAAAAACGGACACACGATTCGGCTAATTTGGGGTACTGGTTATCGCCAGCGTTTCAAGGACAAGGTATTATGACGGAAGCGGTTCAATCCGTTTTAAAATTTGGGTTTGAAAAACTTAATTTACACCGGATTTATGCCAAACATATTGCCGTCAATGAAGCCTCAGGAAGAGTTTTGACTAAATGTGGATTTAAGTATATTGGAACCGAGCGCGAGGCCGCTTTTTATGACGGACAGTGGTGGAATGAAAAGCTCTATGATTTGCTAAAAGACGATTTAACATAATAAAAACTATGAAAACTTTAATTAAAAACGTAACCGTAATAAATCCAACCGAAACGCAAACAACAGATGTTTTGTTTGATGAGAAAATTTTGTCAGTAGGGGATTACTCGGCGGATGAATCGGAACTAAAAATTATAGACGGAACGAATAAAATATTGATTCCAGCGTTAATGGATCCGCATGTACATTTTCGAGATCCGGGGTTTACGTATAAAGAAGATTTTCATACTGGAACCGCTGCTGCGGCCGCTGGTGGAGTGGGAACTATCTTTGATATGCCGAATACGAATCCACCAACTTTTACGCGAGAAAAATTAGCCGAAAAACGAGCGATTGCCGAAAGTAAAGCGTTGGTAAACTATGGTTTATATTTTGGGGCTGGACCAGATAATTTAGATGAAATTCGGCAAGCTGAAAATGTTCCAGGTACAAAAATGTATTTGAATGTTACCACTGGAAACCTAAAAATGGATGATGAAGAGCAATGGCGAAAAATCTTCTCATTAGGAAAAAAAATCTCTCTGCACGCTGAAGGCGAAACTTTTTTTCGAGCGGTAGAAATTTGGCGAGAACTTGGAACACCTTGTGAATTGCACTTGTGTCATGCTTCGTTGGCTTCAGAAATTGAACTAATCAGACAAGTAAAGGCTGATCCAACGGTTACCAACCGTATTTCGGTAGAAGTGTGTCCGCATCACTTATTTATGACGGGAAAAGAGCGTCTAAAATACGGAGCCTTTTGTTGTATGAAACCACCATTGGCTGAGCAATCGGATGTAGATGCGTTGTGGGTTGGGGTTGAAGACGGAACCATTGATTGTTTTGCAACCGATCACGCGCCCCACACCAAAGAAGAAAAGTTGGAATCGGACATTGACACTAATCCAATTTACGGAATTCCAGGGGTGGAAACTTTGTTTCAACTTATTTTTACCGAGTTTGTAAAACGAGGATGGTCTCTGAACAAATTTGTAAAAATGACCAGTACTAACATTGTAGAAGTGTTTAATATTGCTGACAAAAAAGGGAATATTACCAAGGGATATGACGCTGATTTTGTGTTAATTGATGCTCAATGGGCGGGAGAAATTAAAGCCGACCGATTTTTGTCGAAATGTACTTGGACGCCGTTTGAAAACTGGAAAGTGAATGGGAAAATTGAAAAAACTTTTATTGCTGGAACAGAAGTGTTTGATGGGGAAAAAATTACCAACGACTTGTTCCGAGGGCGAGAAATTTGTTTTAAGAAATAAATTTGCAAAAAATAAAAACATCTCTAACCTGACTGCGTATTTCTTTAAATACAAACAAATATATTTCTAACTTAAGATTTATGACTACAAAAGATTTGTTTGCAAACAACGCTCACATTGGGCACAAAACCAGTAATTGGAATCCAAAAATGAAACCGTACATTCACGGAAAAGTGAACGGGGTTCATGTTTTTGATTTAGAACAAACCGAAGCGGCTTTAGAAAAAACAAAACAGTTTTTGGCGGCTACAAAATTAAAAAATGCGAAAGTATTGTTCGTAGGAACCAAACCACAATCATCTTTCGTGCTCAAAAAAGCACTAGAAGGAACGAACCATTTTGCCATGTGTCAAAAATGGCAACCAGGATTGTTGACGAACTTTACTGAAATTCGAAAACGAATTGATTATTACCTAAACTTGAAGTCTCAATTCGAAACAGGAGAAATCAATAAATACACCAAGAAAGAAATTTCTGAATACAAAAAAGATTTGAATAAATTAGCCAAAGTATACGAAGGCGTAGCAGAAATGCGAAAACGACCAGAAGTAATTGTGGTTTTGGATGCGGTAGTAGACCGATTGGCGGTAGAAGAAGCGAAAAAAGCGGGTGTAGGAATTGTGGCTGTGGCTGATTCAAATGCAAATCCAGACGGAATTGATTATGTGATTCCTGCCAATGATGATGCGGTAGAATCAATTGAATATATCGTAAATGAAATGGTATCAGCTTTGAAAAAATAGTTGGTAGAATAAACATATTAGTAAAAAAGTCCGCCATCGGCGGATTTTTTTGTCCATTGAAATTCGTTTGATAAAAATAAAAAACTGTGATATAATGAAACGATGACAAATGAAAACACATCGGTTACAGAAACAACAAATCCTTCTGCTCCTGAAGCTGTGGGTGCGCCAGAAGCGGCGGAAACAAAAGCTTCATCTCAACCAACTGGAGCTGAAAATCAGCCAGCGGAAGATTTTTTGCAAACGACCGAAACTCTAAAAAAAGATATGGTGTCTGGAGAAGAAAAAGGACTGGCTGCTTTGGGGTATTTGCCGTTTACGGTTTTGGTGCCGTTGGTACTCAAAAAAGACTCAGCGTTTTGTAAAGAACACGCCAAACAAGGAATTGTTATTGCGGCGTTGTTTGGTGGTATGTTCTTGATTTTGCCATTTTTAGGAATGTTTAAACTCTGGGTATTATTGTACCTAGGAGTGGCTGGGTTTGGAGCGTTTACAGCCTTTACGGGGGCGCCAGCCAAAATGCCAATGGTATCAGAAGTAGCGAATAAAATTAAATTATAAGGACTTCTCTAAAGTTTTCATTTATGGTACTTAGAACACGCCAAAGGCGTGTTTTTTAAATTCCATATTTTGTGAATAAATCAAATTAAAAATCTTTGTTTTGCTGTTTTTTCAAGTAAAATACAGATGATGGGCAGAACAGAACAGAACAGAACAGAACAGAACAGAACAGAACAGAACATTATTAATTAGACGTGGCTTTACCATTATTGAGTTATTGGTCGTCATTGTTATCATCGGGATTCTGGCTGGAATGGGAATCGCCCAATTTAAAAGTTATATCGGTAAGGCTCATTATGCTAAAGCTATAGCGGAAGTAAAACAAGCCGAACGGAAATTTTTGGCAGATTATGCGGCTACCGGAAAAAAAATAATAAATCAGAGTATAAACAATGATTTTTCACAAGTAGGCTCGAATGGAAAAATTATTGGGTGGGGGCATCATAATAATGGAAATTTTTCTGTTCGAGAGTCCTATGGAAAACAAGTTTTATGGGTACGACAAGTGCCGAGTACTATTGGTTATTCTTGGGTAAATTGGTATTTCCCAAGTAATTTTGTTGGACTTAAATTTGTTTCTCCTCGGTATAGAGCTTTCTTGGTAGCACGAAGAATAAAATCTCCCGGTAGGTTTCAATTAGGAATGGGGTACGATGCTGTTTTTGATAAAGCTTTATCAGATACTTTTCAGAGTTATGAAATTGATGTGAGCTGTAATAAATCTAAATTTCCTAAAGATGATTGTATAGAACGAGGGTATCAGAATCATCCAACATTTGCCCCCGCTAATGGGGGTGATGTCGAAATTGCCTATTTGGCTATCTATCAAATAGAAAAATAAGCAATATATTTCTGCTTAGACACGCTTTTAGCGTGTTTTTTTTTGCTTTTTTGTGAATGGTTTTTACAATACCTTTGATTTTTATACCTTAATCAATACATAAAAATGACTGTAACAGCCGCACAAGTAAAAGAATTGCGAGAAAAAACAGGTGTAGCCATGATGGCCTGTAAAAAAGCGTTGGTAGAAGCCAACGGAGACATGGAAGCCGCTATTGAAGTTTTGAAAAAACGAGGACAAGCCAAAGCCGCTTCAAAAGGAGACCGATCAACTGGAGAAGGAGGAATTGCTATTTCTGGACGAGCGATTATTTCGGTACTTTGTGAAACAGATTTTGTAGCCCGAAACGAAGAATTTGTAGCTTTGCTTGATGAATTGGCTCAAAAAGCTGATGCGGAAGGAATTGAAGCTATGACTGAATACTTCGAATCAATCAAAGCCGATAAAATCCAAAAAATCGGAGAAAATCTTGTGTTAGGAAAAGCCATGATTATTGAAGGCGGAAACACAGTGGCTGGATATGTTCATACAAATAAAAAAGTAGCGACGGTTGTGGCTCTTAACGGAGGAACTGAAGACCAAGCTCGAGACGTAGCCATGCATGCAACTGCGATGGATCCTTTGGTGGCTAACCCAGAAGATATTGACGCTGAATTGATTGCATCAGAACGAGCGGCGGCACGAGAACAATTGTTAGCGGAAGGAAAACCAGAAAATATTTTGGATAAAATTATTGATGGAAAAATTAAAAAATTCTGTGCCGAACGAGCGATGACAACTCAACCATTTGTAAAAAATGGAGATCAAACCGTAGGAGAATACCTAGGAGACGCTGAATTGGTAGACTTCATCAGAATGTCTATCTAGTTTTTAGTCAAATACACAAATTATAGAAAAATCCGCCATTGGGCGGATTTTTTTTAGGATTTGAAGATTTCAAATCGAGTCTGGGAGGTTATAAATACTTAAGAAAATTAGTTTTTTCTCTTCCCAAATTTCCAGTAGAAAAATAATAACAAAATGGAACCATAAAATACTGGTCCAGTTACGGCAAATATTTTGCTATCAAGTTCATCGTTGCAAATAACGGCTTCTATTTTTAGGTCGCATAAAAATTCATGCAAAATAGCGCCTGGAATAAAGAATATAAATCCCAAGGCATCTAAATATTCACCTTCGGCTATTAAGTTGGTTAGTGTTTTAAGCATTGTATAAATAGCTTTAAAGTTTTATTTCTTTTTTGTTAATTTGCGGTACAAAAATTTTGTTAACTTATAGAGTCCAATAATTAAGGGAATTCCATAAAGAATAGATACAGATACTAACAAATCTATTCCGTCGTCGTAAGGGCAGCCATCATAGGGGAATAGTTTACATCTTGTTTGATTTAGTAAAATACTTGGTCCAAAAAATAGTAGGAAAAAAATGCCACTTATTGTTTCCCATATCGTTTGTATTATTTCTGTCATTGGTTTAAAGTTTCGTGTATTTTTATGTAAAAGTCAATCGCTGGTCTTTATAAATTTGCACTCAATTACAAACTCCGTACACTCATCTTTGATGAAAAAAGGAGACATTATTAATATCAGTATTACCGATTTAGCCTTTGGCGGAAAGGGGATTGCCCGCACCGAAGAAGGATTGGTAGTTTTTGTAGACGGAGCCTTGCCTGGGCAAACGGTAGAAGCAAAAATTTCGTTAAAAAAACGAAACCACGCTCAAGCCAAATTATTAAAAGTTTTAGAACGATCAACAGAAGAACGAACGACTGAATTTCAACCAATTCCGGGGGCACCGTGGGCCAATTTACCTATTGAAACCCAACAAAAATATAAGCAAAATCAAGTGTTCGAGTTGTTTTCTAAAATGGCTGACACAGATTTATCAGCCGTATTTGACGAGTATGTATCGTCGCCGAATGAATGGTTTTATCGGAATAAAATGGAATATTCGTTTGGACCAACGGACGAATCGTTTACGTTAAATACCGATGAAAAAAAGGTTTGGACGCAATCGGGGTTTGGATTAGGAAGTAAAAAACGAGGACAATATTGGTTGGTGGAAAATTTAGAAAAACCATCGGGCATGTTTGATGAAGATTTTGAACTGGTACTTCCTAAAATTAAAGAATTTTGCCAAGTCACTGGAAAAGAAGTGTATAATCAGCGAACGAATACGGGTTTTTTCCGTCATTTAGTGGTGCGAAAAAGTTTTTTGAGTGACTCGTTTTTGGTAAACTTAGTGACCACCGATGAAGCATTTGATATTGATTCGTTTACCAACTTATTAGTCGACAACTTAGGCGAACGAGTGGCAGGCGTTTTGTGGACAAAACATAATGGCGTGTCTGATCGAACGAACCAAGTGGGTGTACGAACTTTGGTGTATGGGCATCCAACCGTAATGGAAGAAATTAATGGTTTATTGTTTGAAATGTCGATTGATTCGTTTTTTCAAACCAATCCTAAATCAGCTGAAAAATTGTATTCTAAAGTCGCTTCGTATGTTGATTCAAAAGCGGAGTCCAAAATTTTAGATTTGTTTTGTGGTACGGGAACTATTGGGCAAATTCTGGCTCGAAAACTAGAAAAAGTTTCGGTAACGGGAGTCGAAATTGTGCCATCAGCCGTAAAAGATGCTCGAAAAAACGTGGAACGGAATAAGATTGAAAATGTAAAATTTGTGTGTGCTGATGTGAAAAATTTCTTGAATTCACACAAAGAAAGTGGCTACGAAACGATTATTATTGATCCGCCACGAGCAGGAATTGTGCCCAAAGCCCTACAAAAAGTATTAGCCTTTGGCGCGCCAAACTTTGTGTATGTGTCTTGTAATCCAGCCACGATGGCTCGAGACACAAAAGTTATTTTAGAATCAGGGTACAAATTAGAAAAATTCTCTCTCGTCGATCAGTTTCCGCACACGGCACACGTTGAATGTGTGGGGAAATTTGTGAAGATATAAGTTTAATTGAGATAGAAAACTTTTGAATTCGTGTTTAAATTAGGTAGGTTAAACACGAATTTTTAATTATAAAAAAATATGTGGTCATTTATAAAACGAATGTTTTTGTTTGGGTTGGTAAATATTGTCGTGGTGTTGGTAGTTTCGATGATTGCCGCTCTGTTTGGTCTTACGGGCGACACTTCGAATTTGTTTGGATTAGCCATTTTTTGTCTTCTTTGGGGAAGTGTGGGCAGTCTTATTTCCTTATTTATGTCAAAATGGTTGGCTAAAAAATCATTTGGTATTACGCCTATTCAAACGCCTGTTACGGCATCGGAACGATTGGTGTATTCAACCGTGCAACGAATCGCTCAACAAGAGGGGATTACCATGCCAGAAGTGGGAATTTATCGTTCAGCAACGCCAAATGCTTTTGCCACTGGAGCCAGTAAAAATGCTTCATTGGTAGCGGTATCTACGGGGTTAATTGACTTGATGGAAGATGATGAAATTGAAGCTGTTATTGGACACGAAATGGCGCACGTAGTAAACGGTGATATGGTTACGATGGCGTTAGTGCAGGGAGTGGTTAATGCGTTTGTATTGTTTGCGGCGAATATTTTTTCGAGAGACGAAGATGGACGGAGTTTTCTTTTGTATTACGTGCTCCAAATTGTGTTTGGGGTGGTGGCTAATATTTTGGTGGTTTTTCCATTCTCTCGGTACCGAGAGTTTAGAGCCGATGCTGGGTCAGCTAAATTCTTAGGTCGCACCAAAATGATTCGGGCGTTGCAAAAATTACAAACGCTTAATCCAAAACATGGACCGTTAATGGATGATAAAAAAATGGCCGTTCAAGCATTTTTTGGTCTTGGTGGTTCTTGGATGGCCACGCATCCGTCATTGGAAAAACGAATTGAAGCGTTGAAAAAATTGAATTAAACACTCTTACATAATGAATAACAGCAAATTTTCGGTTACAAAACGAGTGGCCATTGGTAAAATTATTGGTCTGGTATTTGCAGGGTTATTTTTAGCATTTTTTGCGTATGCCGGATTAGAAATTTCGGTGCGGAATAATTTTGTGTGGGGTGTGTTGTTATTATTTATGTTAATGGGGGCTCTCACAGGATTTATGGGGCAAGTTACCAAACATCCATTATTTAAATTTGCCCAACCATGGTGGTTTCGGGGGGCGGTAATTGGTGGATTTTGTATGCTAATATTGGTGTTATTGGCGTACGATTCATTTTTGCCAGTTATGCAAACATCGTTTGTTGCTTGGACGGGATTGGAATCTCCTTTTTGGAGTGTACTAGACGGAATGTTTATTGGTATGGTAATGGAATATTTTGAAACTAGATTTGGCGGTGAAGGCGAAGGTTTGCCGTTGGTGTAAGAAAAAAATTGACTTATAAATAATTTTTGTATAGGGTTTTAAGCAAATGAAACAATTTAAAAATAATAATACGAATAACAATAACTGGCTGAGGCGAGAGATGTTTTAGTATTATTAAAAAATATAAAAATGTAAAACACTCTCGCCACGAGAGTGTTTTTTTAATGACAAAAATAAAATGATGACTTGGTTTAATAACAATATGGCAAATAATAATTCTCCTCCGTAGGGGCGAAAGAATTTTCTGTATTCTTTTTTCTCTACGAGTGAATGAACTGCGTGGAGATTTTTTTATAACTAATTTTTTAAACTTTTATTACAAAATGTGTGGATTTACTGCCTATACTGGAACCGATACTAAAATACAAACAAAATTGCGTCTGTCGTTTGCGAAAATAAAACATCGTGGGCCAGATAAAACGATTACCAAAACACTGTCAACGGGTGGTTGGATTGGGTTTCATCGATTGCGAATTATTGATACCACTCCCAAAGGAGACCAACCATTTGCGACCGAAATAGCCACGCTGGTGTGCAACGGAGAAATATACGAACATCAATTACTTCGTCAGCAATTCTCGTCGTACGAGTTTCAGTCTGAGTCTGATTGCGAAGTGATTTTGCCGTTAATGACGCAATCGGAAGACAAGATTGAAGCAGTGCAAAAACTCGATGGAGAGTTTGCGTTTGCCTTAAAACATAAATCATCTTGGGTGGTGGCTCGAGATGCATTAGGAATTCGTCCTTTGTTTTATGCGCAAGACGAATCAGGAGATTTTTATTTTGCGAGTGAAGCCAAAGTGTTAACGGAAGTTTGTAAAAAAGTGCTTCCATTTCCCCCGGGAAAAATTTTTATCGATGGTCAATTTTATACTTATCACGATTACTCAACCGTTAAAACTGATGAGAAAATTTTGCCATCTACGGCCGAACAAAAAATACACGATTTATTATCTGCTGGGGTTAAAAAACGGTTAGAGGCTGATGTTCCCGTAGGGTTTTTGTTGAGTGGGGGACTTGATTCAAGTTTAGTGTGTTCGATTGCGTCTAGAATTTCAGCAAAGCCGATTCGAACCTTTGCCATTGGAATCGAAGGCGATGCGATTGATACGAAATATGCTCGCATGGTGGCGGATCATTTAGGAACGGAACATACGGAAGTGATATTTTCGCAATCGGATATTTTTAACGCTTTGGAAGATTTGATTTATCTGCTGGAAACTTGGGATATTACTACTATTCGAGCCTCAATAGGAATGTATTTGTTGGTTAAATATATTTCGGAAAAAACGGATATCAAAGTGGTTTTAACTGGAGAGGTGAGTGATGAATTGTTTGGTTATAAATATACTGATTTCGCTCCGTCGGAAGATGAATTTCAACGAGAAGCGCAAAAACGTGTGCGAGAGTTGTATTTGTATGATGTGCTGCGGGCGGATCGATGTATTGCTGGGGTTGGGTTAGAAGCCCGTGTGCCATTCAGCGATAAAGCGTTTGTTGATTTTGTGATGAGTGTGCCCGTCCAATTAAAAATGAACACGACGGGTATTGGAAAACATTTATTACGAAAGAGTTTTGCCACGCAAGGACACTTGCCCGACTCTATTTTATGGCGAGAAAAAGCAGCCTTTTCTGATGCGGTTGGACACTCGATGGTTGATATTATTAAAGCCTTTGCCGAAGATTTTTATGGTGATGATTGGCAAATTCAAGCGCAAAAGTACCAGCATGGTACTCCGTTTACGAAAGAAAGTTTGTTGTATCGAGAAATTTTTGAAAAACATTTTTCAGGACACGCTGGTTTGATACCGGATTTTTGGATGCCAAACAAAGAGTGGGAAGGATGTGCAGTTGATGATCCTTCGGCACGGGTGCTGAAAAACTACGGTAAGAGTGGAGAATAGATTTTGTTCTATTTTGGAAATCAAATAAGTCTGTCCGTTTGAAAGTTGTATAAAACAAATCCCCAAACTTGATTTGGGGTCTTTTGTTTTAAAGAGTTTATTGTGTAAATTTTTCTTTTGGTACGCAAGAGAGGACACTAAATGTTTTATTCTTATTTCTTTATCGTTTCACTCGTAAGGCTCGTGAGCGAACCTCTGCGGTTCGACTCTTTTTATGTTCCATAAAAAATTACCTAAAAAAAATACCCGCAAGGGGTATTTGTTTTATGTATCTTCATTGGTACGCAAGAGAGGACTCGAACCTCCACGGCTTTCGCCACTGGTGCCTAAAACCAGCGTGTCTACCATTCCACCACTTGCGCGAAAAAGATCGTCAACAAAATAATCTTTCTGTGGCTTTTGACAAATTTTTCTGCTATTAAATTTCGGTTATTTTGGCCAAATTTCGGCGAATAACGCGCCAGTCATAGGAGAATTTTTTGTTTTCGCTTGCCCGAATGACGGCTGACATAAAGGTCCAAAAATTGCCCATGGTATACGTGAATGATTCTCCACATTCTTTTTGTGGATTGAAATTTTCTAGTCCACAGCCTTCGGGAAGAACACAAGGAATATTGTGTTTTATAATGAGTGCCAACTCGGATTTTAGTGGTTTGTGATCAAAAACAATAATGTCAGATTGGGTAATAATGTTTTCTTTTTCATTGAGAATGCTTTCGTGAACAGAGAATTTGTCTGGGTATTTTCCTAACAAATCTAAACAAATTTTTTGTGACGTTTCGTCGCCTTCGGCAATGATTCTCGTTTCAAATCCTAATTCGCAAAAGCCCATCATGGCTTGATTTAAAACGTTCTGTTTGGTGCTTCGCAGCGGAGAGATAACGCCAATCTTGAAAAGCTTGTTTGGACGACTCTTGATTGTATTTGTTTTCGATTTTGGTACACTTTTTGTTGTTGGCATGTTTTTGTGAGTTTTCTTAAATAAATCAGGTCAGTATATCATATTTTTTGTTAAAAATCCAGAGAAATGAGTGGCGATAATAGTGAAATATTTCGAAATAAACTTTTAGTGCTATTAGATGGAAACGCGTTAATGCATCGGGCGTATCATGGTATGAACCGTGGGTTTGTGCCACAATATAACGGCATGCCAGTGGGAATGGTGTACGGAATTGCTTTGACGCTTATGAATGCCATTCAGGTGTTGAATCCAGATGTGTTAGTGGTTACGTTTGATACGAAAGAAAAAACGTTTCGGCATAAACTAGATGAAAATTATAAAGCGAACCGGAAAAAGGCTCCGGATGATTTTTATCCGCAGTTACCATTGGTAGAAGAATTATTTACATCTTTTAATGTGCCTATTTTGAAGAAACCAGGGTTTGAATCAGATGATTTGATTGGAACTTTGGCGACCAACGCGCCGCAAGATTTTTTGGTAAAAATTGTGAGTGGTGATCTTGATTTTACGCAGTTAGTAACGGAGCGAATTTCGCTGATAAAGTTGGCTGGAAAAATAGAACATTCTCCTGAATATGGACCCGCCGAAACTTTGGCTCGATACGAGGTGACGCCGGCACAAATGATTGATTTGAAAGCTATCATGGGGGATTCATCTGATAATTATAAAGGGGTGGCTGGTGTTGGACCCAAAACGGCGGCGAAACTGATACAACAATTTGGATCATTAGATCATTTGTATCAGCAAATTGACCAAATAGAAAAAGAATCATTGCGCCAGAAGTTCTTGGCGGAAAAAAAGTATGTGTATCATTGTCAGTCGTTGGCCAAAATTGCGACCGATGTTGAGATTGATTTTGATTTTTCGCAAAAATATTCGCTTGAAAATAGCTCCGCAGAAGAGTTTTTAACCCGGTTAAATTTTAAAACTTTAGCGAGTCGGTTCGCAAAGATTTCTTCGGGAAGTTTTTCGGTAGATAAAAAGGTGGATAATTCTAAAAATGAAGAACAGATGACGCTTTTTTAGAATAATTATTTTATTCTTTTTTTTGTTATTGAACACAAAAATTACCTTAAAAATAAGCTGTTTTCTCGACTAAAAATCATCATTGTTTGGTCTTTTGTTTTTTTAAGAGTGTTTTTCTTGAATACAAAAATTGTTAATTGAACTTTTTTTTTCTTTTTTGTAATTCTTTTAATGCTTTTCTAGTCATAAAAAATATGCATAAAAAAGTAGAACAATAGTAGGTTGAGTGGAAAAAAGATTTGCACGATATATCTCGTTTTGATATGGTTTGTATCGAATTTAACGATTACCAATTTTAATAAAAAAATGGCACAACAAAAGATATTTGCGGCATTGGATATAGGGTCTTCAAAAATACGAACCGTCGTAGGAGTTGTGGAAGAAAAAAAGAACATTGTAAACATTATTGGAGTCGGAGTGGCTCCGTCTCAAGGAATTCGAAAGGGGATAGTTTCAGATATGGATGAAGCGGTTGCCAATATTACGGCGTCATTGGAGGATGCCGAACGAATGAGTGGCGAACCGATTCATCGGGTATATGTTTCGTTCTCTGGACCAAGCATTGAAACCTTTGATTCTAAAGGGGTAATTGCCATTAATGGTTCAAACGCTGAAATTACAGAAGATGATGTAGATCGAGTGCTTGATGCGGCTCGAGCGGTAACTTTGCCGGCAAATCGAGAAATTTTGCGAATTATTCCAAGAAACTTTTCGGTTGATTCGCAACACCACGTAAAATATCCAGTGGGAATGTCAGGTATTCGACTAGAAGTAGAAGCCCACATTATTGCTGGACAAAAAGCAGCGATTAAAAATTTAGAAAAATGCTTGTATCAAGCTGGAGTTGATATTGAAGAAATTGTTCCGTCTCATTTGGCGGCTTCAGAAGCGGTGCTTGATCGACAACAAAAAGAACTTGGTGTGGTATTGATAGAAGTTGGAGCTTGTTCGACAAACATTGCCGTATTTGAAGAAAATACAGTTATTTATTCAACGGTTTTGCCTGTTGGAGGCGAACACGTAACCAACGATTTGGCGATTGGTGGTCGTATTGCCATCGATACCGCTGAAAAAGTAAAAATAGAATACGGAACGTGTTTAGTAGAAGAAACTGATCGAGAAGATATTGATTTGAGTCAAATTTCTCGAACCGATAATCATAAAATTAGTAAAAAAGATTGTAGTAAATTCATTGAAGCCCGATACGGAGAAATTTTCTTATTGGTGCGAGATGAATTAATCCGAATTGGTCGAGCAGGGATGTTGCCTGCGGGAGCCGTGCTTTGTGGAGCGGCGGTAAAAACTCCGGGGGTCGTTGATTTGGCTCGACAAACATTAGGGTTGCCAGTGCAAATTGGGTTCCCAAAAGATATTGAGGGAATTGTAGACCGAGTGGATGATCCAGCCTTTTCGGGGGTGGTGGGGTTGTTACACTTTGCGAACCGATACGGAGAAAAACGAGCGTTCTTTGACTTTTCGTTCCCTCAAATGTTCGATTCAGTGAAGGAATTCTTTAAAAGACTCTTACCATAACATCATAAAAAAATATTTGCTTACCTTATAAATTGAAACTCATGAAAGACTTATTACAAACAGCGATTGCCAATGCAAAAAATGGAAAACCAGCTATGGCTGGAACAAATGTGACTCAATCAGTAGATCCATCTATGACACCCGTAGCCAACATTAAAGTTGTGGGAGTTGGTGGTGGAGGAACCAACGCCGTAAACCGCATGACGGATTCAGATTTTAACAATGTTGAATTTGTGGTGGTAAATACGGATTCCCAAAGTTTGTTCCATTCAAAAGCCGAAGAAAAAGTGCACATTGGAATGGAAGCGACTCGAGGGTTAGGAGCAGGCGCAAATCCAGAAGTGGGAAAAGCAGCGGCTGAAGAGTCTTTGGAAGAGTTAAAATCAGCTTTGAAAGGGGCTGATATGGTGTTTGTTACTTGTGGTCTTGGGGGCGGAACCGGTACTGGTGCTGCACCAGTAGTGGCACAAGTGGCTCGAGAGTTAGGCGCTTTGACGGTTGGGGTGGTTACAAAACCATTTAGTTTTGAAGGACACCAACGAATGACTAAAGCCCAAGAAGGATATGATGAGTTAGCGAAAAATGTTGATACATTGATTACTATTCCAAATGATCGAATCTTGTCTATTATCGACCGAAAAACACCTATTACGGATGCGTTTAGCGTAGTAGACGAAGTGTTGCGACAAGGGGTGCAAGGAATTGCTGATTTGATTACCTTACATGGGTTGATTAATGTCGATTTTGCTGATGTGCGTTCAGTTATGAAAGATGCTGGTACTGCATTGATGGGAATTGGATACGGAGCGGGTGAAAACCGAGCGGCCGATGCGGCAAAAGCAGCTATCGAATCACCATTGTTGGAACAATCAATTCACGGAGCCAAAGGAATCTTGTTCAATATTACGGGTGGAACCGATTTATCTATGTTTGAAGTGGATGAAGCGGCTAAAATTATTACAGAAGCGGCGGATCCAGAAGCGAATATTATCTTTGGGTCAGTGATTAATGAAAAATACAACGGAGAAATGAAAATTACCGTTATTGCGACTGGATTTAGTGAATCTGAAAAGAAAAAACCAGGACACGCATCTATTATGCGAAAAGCCTTTGGCGTAAATACAGGCAATGATTCTGATGGGGGTGTTGATTTAGAAACACCAGCCTTTATGCGAAAAAATCTGCGCTAAAGAAACGAAGGTGGTATATAATAAAAAAGTCTCGTTAGAGGCTTTTTTTGTTTAAGAAATTTATCTTTTTTATTAATTGCGAGTGGTCCGTCGAACAGTTTTTGACACAAATCTTTGACAAAGTTTTTGAAATAAACAAAATTAGTCTGAAAAAGTTTCTGATTTTTAGAATATGAAAAAATTTATTGATGCACGAATCGCAGAATTAAACAACATTACTTGGCCAACAAGTAATCATACCAAACACGCTACGGCGTTGGTGTTGACGATTGTTGTTATTTTCGGACTGTTATTGACGTTGTTCGATTTTGGTCTTCGACAATTGATTGATACATTTATTTAAAAACATACAAAAACATGGCTAAACAAGATGCTTCAGCGGGAAGAAATTGGTACGTAATTCATACTTATTCAGGGTATGAAGATAACGTAAAAGGGGCAATCGAGCACCGAATTGAATCGACTAATATGCAAGAATACGTGTTTGAAGTGGTGGTTCCAAAGGAAAAAGTGGCCACCGTTAAAAACGGGAAACGAGTGGTAGTAGAAAAAAACTTGTTCCCAGGATACGTATTGGTAGACATGATTGTAACCGAAGATTCTTGGTTTATGGTGCGAAACACACCCAATGTAACGGGATTTGTTGGTTCTGGAAATATTCCTGTACCAGTATTGCCAGAAGAATTTGGAGTAATTAAACGACGAATGGGGAATGATGTGCCAACGACTGATATTTCTTACAAAGTAGGGGACTTGGTAAAAATTAAAGCAGGACCGTTTGCTAATTACGAAGGAAAAATTTCAGAATTAAATCCAGCCAAAGGAGAAATTACGGTTATGGTTTCTATTTTCGAACGAGAAACACCGGTTTCACTTTCATTTGAAGAAGTGGTTTCTGCTTTGAAATAATCCATTATTAAGTTTGAATAAAACAGAAAAGCCTAAAACACCATTTAGGCTTTTTTTGTATGAAGAATTTACCGTGCGGAAAATTTGACATATTGGCTTAAATAAACAAAATACGCGTGGATTTAAGTTTTTTGACAACAAAAAACAGGACCGTTTCTTATTTTTTAACCACATAGAAACATGCCACCAAAGAAAAAATACGCTTCTAAGTTCAAGATTCAACTTGTAGCAGGAGCCGCAACACCAGCTCCACCAGTTGGTCCAATCTTGGGTCAATACGGGGTAAACATTCAACAATTCTGTGTTGCTTACAACGACGGAACCGCTGATTTCAAAGGATCAGGATTGAAAATTCCAGTAATTTGTTACGTGTTTGAAGACAAAACCTTCGAACTTGAATTCAAAACGCCTTTGACATCAAACTTGATTAAAAAAGAATTAGGAATTGCGAAAGGATCTGGGCGACCAAATACAGAAAAAATCGGGAAAATTACACGGGCTCAATTAGAAGCCGTAGCCGAAGTAAAAATGAAAGACTTGAATGCGAATGATATGGACGCAGCGGTAAAAATTGTGGCTGGAACGGCCAAACGAATGGGATTAGAACCAGAAGTTGAATAGTTCAAAAATAATTAAAAAAAGCCTGTGGGAGTCTGACGTAGACGCTCTTACCACAAATATTAACACTTATTACAAAATGGCTAAAATTTCAAAATCACTTAAAGCAGCATACGAAAAGTTCAATCGAGAAACCGCTTTGCCAATCGAAGAAGCGTTGAAAATTATGATTGAAACCTCAACCGTAAAATTTGATGCTACGGCTGAAGTTCACTTTACCTTGGGAATCGACCCACGACACGCTGATCAACAATTACGGGCGACCGTTTCTTTGCCTCATGGTACAGGGAAAACAGTACGAGTAGCTGTAATTGCTGAAGACGATAAACACGCTGAAGCGAAAGCCGCTGGCGCAACCGTTGTTGGAGCGGAAGAATTGGTAGACCGAATTTCAAAAGGGTTTATGGATTTTGATGTTGTAGTAGCAACTCCACCAATGATGCGACACTTGGCAAAAGTAGCCCGAATTCTTGGGCCACGAGGAATGATGCCTTCGCCAAAAGGAGGAACGGTGACAATGGAAATTGATAAAACCGTAAAAGAATTGGTTGCTGGACGATTGGAATTCCGAAATGATAAATACGGAAACGTACACACCATTTTTGGGAAAAAATCTTTTGGAGCGGATAAATTGAAAGAAAATTTTGAAGCGATGGTAGCTGCTTTGAAAGCTGCAAAACCAACTGGAGCCAAAGGACAATTTATTCAAAATGTGACAATTAACTCTACTATGGGAGCTGGAATCAAAATTAATCTTGGAGAAGAATAGTTTGATTCATCAAAAATATGAACTAGAAAAATCCGCCATTGGCGGATTTTTTTATATGTTTTCAATAGTTTTTTTTATTTATTTTATTATATTGCATTTTGATGGAGTTATACCACGTGGTAATTTTGGGATTTGTGATGGGCGTCGTAACGAGTATTTGTGGTGGAGCTGGTATTTTTGCGGTTCCATTAATGATTGCTTTGGGTGTTCCAGCGGTAAATGTGTTGACCCTCAACCGAATGTCTGATGTAGGAGTCGTGTTGGGATCTTTAAAAAATTACATTGATTCAAAAAGTATTGATTGGTCATTAGCGATAAAAGGATGTTTTATCGTGGCTTTTGGGGCTATTCTTGGGGTGAATATTTCTTTGTGGTTGCCAGAGAATATTTTGAAAATGGTAATTTTAGTTGGGGTGTCTGTGGGGATATTTTTTTTAATAAAACCTGTAAAACGAGTAAAGAAATCAAAAGCCAATATTCAATTTTGGGTGTGGTTGCTTTTGTGGGCTTCTGGCGTATGGAGTGGAGCCTTAGGGATGGCCGGCGGGATGTTTTCGGTGTTGGTGTTTGTGCGATTTTTTCATAAAGAGTTTTTACCAGCACGAACTACGCAAATTGTGATGGCTATTCCAGAAACACTTATATCAACTTCTTTTTTAGTGTTTGGTTCGACTTTGACGTGGCAACCACTGGTAACAATGTTTTTTTCTAGTTTTGTTGGAGCTTGGTTGGGAGCCAAAATTGCGGTTAAACAAGGGAGTCACTTCATTCAAAAAGCTATGATTGGGATTGCGGTTATTATGGTATTTAAGGTTTTGTATGATTTAAATATTTTTTCCTATTAATTCTTTCTTTTGTCTGTTATAATCGCGTTGGAAATAAATTTCAATAATTAGAAAAATATGAAAAAGAAAATATTAGTGATTCTTACTGGAGGAACGGTAGCTGGAAATGTAGCAAAAAGTAAAGTTTCTCAGGATGTAAAAATAACCCCAGATAATTTCTTGGGGACACTGCACGGTTCCATTGGTATAATTAAAAAAAACTGGAACATCGAAATTGAACCAACAATTTCCGAATTATTAAATATTGATAGTTCAAATATTAAACCACAAAATTGGACGGATATTATAAGTGAAATTGAAAAAAACTATGATGAATACGATTCTTTTATTATTTTGCACGGAACAAATACCATGGGATATACAGCTGCGGCGCTTACCTTTGGTTTAGAAAATATTAATAAACCAGTTATTATCACTGGAGCTCAAGTTCCGTTGGGTTATTTGGGGTCAGATTCTACTATTAATTTAGTAAATTCTTTGCGTTTAGCCGTTTGGGGGTACCATGACGTAAAAGGAGTTATGGCTGTGTTTGGAAGTAAAATTATTACTGGTTCAAGAGTAAAAAAAGGAACAGATTTTGATTATGATCCGTTTAAATCTTTTCAATCTGGAGCTCTTGGTCAAATTGGTCGTTTTATTAGAATTGATGATTCTCAACTGAATAAACATGTTGCTTATTTGTCTAAATATAAGCCGTTAGCGATTCAATCACGAGTACTAAGTGTTAAAAAATATTTTGATACAAAATCAATTGCGTCTTTAACTGAGTTTCCTGGTATGTCGGTGGATATATTTAAATCGTTAGTAGAAAATAATGACATTAAAGCCTTTATATTCAGATCCTTTGGAGCTGGAGACCCAAGTGCTCATTTGTTTCCAGCATTTGAATACTTAAAAGAAAAAAGAATTCCTATTGTGGTGACTACACAAGCTCCGGGAGGAGTTTCCAATTTTCAGGTAAATGAAACTGGAATGTATTTAGCTGAAAATGATTTAGCTATTCCAGCTTTTGACATGAGTATTGAGTCTATGACTGTAAAACTAAGTTGGTTCTTAGCACAAGAAAAAACATACGAGCAAATAAAAAAAATGTTTTTAGAAGATATGCACGGAGAAATAAACATAGAAACCGAATTAATTTAATTTTTTTATTCTTTTTCAAAAAAATCAGCCAATGGCGGATTTTTAAAAAAAAGCCCCTTCTTTAAAGAAGGGGAGAGTAGTGTATTTGAATATTCGTTTATGAGAGTTTACTTACTAGTTGGCTTATTTCTACCAATTCTTTGTCACCAGTTTTACGGTCAATTATTTCTACTTTTCCGTTTTCTATTCGGTCTGATAAAACCACACATTTTGGCATTCCCATTAGTTCAAAATCGCCGAGTTTTACGCCTGGGCCAAACTTTTTCCCTTGTCGATCGTCGAAAAACACGGTTATGCCAGCGTTTTGTAGGGTTTCGTAAATTTCGGTTCCTTGGTCGTAAAGTTCTTGGTTTTTTCCAAAAACGGCTAAATATACTTGGTACGGAGCAATATTTTGTGGCCAAACAAGCCCTTTCTCGTCGGCGAAAATTTCGGCAATGACCCCCATTACCCGAGAAATACCAATTCCGTAACAACCCATTACGACTGGTTCGCTTTTTCCGTTTTCGGCAATGTGGTTAAACTTGAAAGCGTCGGTAAACTTAGTTCCAAGTTTGAAAATATTTCCAACTTCAACGGCGTTCATTACTTCGTATTTCTCTCCGGTTTTTGGGTAGAAATCACCTGGTTTTGGCGTTTTAATATCATAGAACTGGGCTGGTTTTTCTACGTCTCGGTTCCAGTTTACATTAATCAAGTGTTTATTTTTTTCGTTTGAGCCCATTTCAAAATTCAAACGATTCTCCATCGATTCATCACAAATAATTTTTACCGATGCTGGTAACCCGATAATTCCGACATATCCAGCCGTGGTTCCAACACTGGCTAATTGTTCATCGGTAGCGAACGTTAATGATTCACAGCCAAGAATGGTTTGGAGTTTATGTTCGTCGATGTCGTATCCACTTCGTACGGCGGCGGCGACCAATTGTCCTGTTTCGGTGGTAAACATTACCGTTTTGGTGGTTCGTTCTACTTCGATATTCAAAAATTCAGCAATAGCTTCTAACCCCGTAATATTTTCGCCGACAACGGTTTCCATTGGTTTTTCGGTTTCGTCTTGGTACGAAACTTTTGGCGCTTGGCTGGCTACAATTTCTTTATTCAAGTATTTATCCTCGCTTGGAATATAATAAATTTCGTCTTCGCCAATGGGCGAGATAGTTTGAAATTCGTGTGAGAATTGAGAAAAATCTCCACCACTGGCATACACATATTTGGTAATGTCGCCTAATCCGAGTCGTTCGTAAACTCGGTGGTAGGCGGTTGCCATTTTTTCGTAATATTCATCTAAACATTCTTGGCTCGTATGAAATGAATACGCATCTTTCATTAAAAATTCTCGCCCACGCAGTAATCCAGATTTGGCGCGTGGTTCGTTTCGGAATTTGGTCTGAAACTGGTACACACTCGCAGGGAAATTTTTGTGAGAGTTTAAAAACTCGTTCATTAAAGGTGTTACGGTTTCTTCGTGTGTTGGGGCAAGGGCTACTTCTTTTCCGTCTGAAATAGTCATTTTATACAACACGTCGACGGTGTCCCAACGTCCAGTTTGCACCCAATTTTCTTTTGGTACAAGGCTGGGCATAAGCATTTCTTGGCAACCAACGGACTCCATTTCTTCTCGGACGATTTGTTCGATGTTTCGCAAAACTTTGAGTCCCATTGGTAAAAACGTGTAGGCTCCGGCCAGAGTTTTACGAATAAATCCAGCTTTGGTGAGCAATTGGGCATTAACCGCGTTTTCGGAAGAGGTTTCTTTGTTGGTGGTAATAGAATAGTTTGAGTATCTCATATAGCATAAGGTGAATTTTCAGATAAAGAATACAAGGTTCCTTAATTTTCGCAATGGAAAGATAACATTTCAGATTTTTCTTCTCCCACCGTAAACATTTTCCGTATTATATCGGTCATTGACTGGCTGTTTTTGGTTGGGTGTTTGAAAAATTTTTGTTGTACACTTTGTGCCGCTTCGGTATTTAAAAAATTAGTCATGGCTTCGGTTACGCCTCCTTTTGAAGAAACTCTTTGTTGCATTTCTTGGGCGGTAATGCCAGTTTTTTCTCGCATAGCTTGGTACCCGGTAAACGTTTGGTTAATAATTTTTTGTCCATCGGGTGCTTGGAAAAACTTCTCACTCGATAAGTGGTGTAGAATTTTGATGAGTTCGGCTTGTACATTTTCTTGATTATAATAGGCAAAATTATGTTCCCAAAACCCTAAAATCCCAATCAGTGATCCACTTAAAACCATAAATCGATTCATATAATCTTCTTGTGGAAGAATAATAACCTCGCCAGAGGTTTCTAATACCGCAATGATTTGTTGTTGGGTGTGTGAATCAATGGTTGGGCTGAAGAATACGCCTGAAAGTCCTTGGTTTACTTTGGCCGCCATGTTGGGCATGACTCGGACTACGTTTGGGGTGTTTAATTTTTGACTCAAAGTTTTGGTAGTAATACCTGCCAAAACGGAAATAACGGTGGAACTGTTGGAAACGTGAAGCGCAATATCGTTCAACATTTGTGGCTTTATTCCGAGCATAACGAGTTCGGCTGTTTCAATGTCAGTTATTGTATCGGTGGCATGAACTTGGAAGTGATTAGCAACCGTTTGGCTTCGTGTAAACGAACTATTTTTTATCACAATTTCTTGTGGTTTGAATAAGTGTTTGTTGAGTGCACCTTGTAAAATACTACCACACATGTTTCCGCAACCGAGAATTGAAAGTTTGTACTGCATTTATTTCGTCTGATATTTTTTTTACATGCTAGTAAAGATAAAATATTATGTCTATTTGCTTTTTGTATAATTTTGTGGTATAATTATTTGATTAATCTATTTATGTTATGGTTGAAAGTGTTGATTCGGCAGAAGTGCATGTAATGGATAGCGTAGAATCTCCTAATAATTCTGAAGCGGGAAAGGCTTTTCTTACCTTGTCAAAATATGTGGTTGCAAAAACTTTAAAAGCTTTGGGTTTTACGTTTGAAAAAACAGGACATTTAACCGAATGGACAACTCGTCCAATTTTTAAGGGAATAGGAAAAGCTGTTGAAAGTAGTGATGCGCCAAATTTTGTTAAAAAAATGGTTAATGGGGTGCCAGTTTTG
Organism: bacterium DOLZORAL124_38_8; assembly: GCA_002747745.1. GTDB lineage: Bacteria > Patescibacteriota > Gracilibacteria > UBA4473 > UBA4473 > OLZORAL124-38-8. The sequence continues at coordinate 8,779 of PDQG01000009.1, read as the reverse complement.
TATGAAAAGGCGAAGAAAGAAACTAGAAGAAAGATTCTTGGTACAATGGTCATTGGTGGCGTTTTGTATGCACAATATGCTGATATTCCTCAAAAAGTACATGACGCGGTAGAAGACGGAATTGAATGGGTAGGTGAGACGTGTGGATCGGTTAAAGAAAATGTAACTAATTTATTTGATGTAAATAATTCTGATAATAGTGAATTTATGTATAAACCTGGAGAAAAAATTGAGCAAGGAGATAAAGAGTATGAAATGGGAGATTTTTTTGGGCGGAAGCTTGGTGGTTTATATGCTAAATATTTAGGATTAGATACTAAAAATCCCCTTCCTATACCAAATACATTGAGTATTAACTTTCCGAAAAATATAAATAAATTATGGGAAGAAAAATTAAACAGAAAAATATACCCAGTAGTAAAAGATGCATACCAAACATTAATTTTGGATGGATATAATTTGACGGAAAGTACGCCTTCAAGCATAGATGAATTTATGAGTTCAGCTGATAAAAGTATTGAATTTGTAAACGATAATTTAGATTGGTCAGAGGTTGCTAAACTAAAAGGATTAAATGCGCGTGAATTAGCTTTAACAAAAAAATTAGTAAAAACCATTGATGGCAAAGATTTAATGAGTTACTGTTTGACCGAAATTATGCCAACTGCTGATGGAAAATTGAATGTAGCAATGTTGGATTTTTTGTTGAAAAATGCGGGAAAAGAATTTATAGAACTTATTCCAGCACTGGGTGATGCTTATACTTCTTTTGGTCCATATCAATTTACCTCATTAGCGTTGCGAGACTTACCAAAAGAAAAATATGGAGCATCAGTTGTAAATCAAGCGTTGCCAAATGATAAAAAAATACCTGGTTCGGTTATGAAATTGAGAGGAAATGATCATCATAAAGCGGCGTATATGTTTGCCATAAATAATATTGCGGGATTGGTAAATAGTTGTAATAAGAGCGAATTAGTTCAATTGGAAAAAATTGAGAATTATGATGAAATTGCTCATTTTATGGCTGCTGCTCATCATGCACCAGGAAATGGTATTAAGTATGCTCGAGCTTGGTTGTATAATAATTATTTATTGGAAAAGGGCAGTCCAAAGGCTGATAAAAAGAATAAAAAATTTGCCAATTATTGTCGCGGACGATTTGTTAATTACGTAAAAAAGAGTAGAAACAATTTAAGAGCCTTGAATAATTTATAATTCCTATTTTACTTTCCTAAATCCGGCTTCTTGTGCTTCAGCCTCACTGGAAAAACATCGTTCGGCTTTTATTCTTTTATACCAGCCACTTTTTATGGTGTGATACGTTTTAATAGGATGTTTTTTGCTCCCAGAAATATTCCCTTTAATTGGGCAAGTTTTTGGAATCGTGGGGGTCTCTTTTGGTAATGGGGGATTTGTTTCTCCAAATACGTACGGAGAGCACGTAGACCAAGCCCCGGTGGGGTTTTGGTATACATGTTTTTGGAGTTTTCCCCACGCTTTGTGTTCGAGAAATTTACGAGGGATATATTGTGCATACCCGTTTTTTATGAGTATTTCGGCTAAATTATCGCTTTCAAATGGTTTCGGTTCTAAAATTCTTACGTTTCTGAAAATGCGGACAGCGGGGTTGGTTCCTTGAATATCCTTTTTTTCTAACTGAACCACTTTACCAAGTATTTGGTGCTCGAGAAATTTTTTGCTTTCTGCCCGGAAACATTGTGCTGCTGGTGAGTGGTTGGTAAATTTGGGAATGCTGGTATTAAGAATTTGAATAATGGGGCCTTTTTTAAATTTAAAAGAATGTCCATCAAATACTTTTGTAACGACTCCGACGGTGGCAGAAAAGCGGTCTTTGGCAGGGATAATAAGGTTTTCTCTTTTGTCATTACAATTGCGTTTCCATATATTTAGTTTTTCTTTATAGGCCTTTTTTTGAAAGGGGAATAATTTTTTCATCATTGGCTCATCTAAATTTTTTTCGTCTACGGTGGCGACGCCATTGGCGAGCAAAATGGTTCGAACATCTACCGAATCTAAAAAGAATGTTTCTGGGGTGATTTTGGTGATGGTACTGCCTTTTATTTTTGTTTGTAAGAATTTGTGCGTCGCTAAATGATGACACCAAAGCTTATTATTCCGAGTAGGAATGGTAATGCCATGAATGGGTAATGCTGTTTGATGGGAATCAAAAAAATAAGTATTTTCTAACACTTTTTGTACTAAATTTGGGGTTTTGGCGAGGGTTATATTTGAAAGCGTTCCGAAAATAAAAATAAGTACTACCAACCAGCATTTCTTTTTCATATCATTTGTATATTTGAGGTTCTAAAAAAAATTGTCAAAAAAAAAAACGTGGGTATGCTGTGGTCGTTATATTTATTTAGACAAAAAATTATGGCAAATTATACCAAAAAACCAAATTCTGTTGTAGAATTTACCTTGACCGTGACAGAGCCTGAATTAGCAAAGGCACAAACAAATATCATTAAGGAATACAAGAAAAATTTATCTATCAAGGGATTCCGAAAAGGACACGCTCCGAATGATATGGTAATCGCTCATTTTGGAGTGGATAACTTGTTAAACCAAGGGTTTAATGATGTAATTGAACGGGAATATCGAAAATTTGTAAAAGCTGAATCATTGTCTCCAGTGGCGGCTCCAAATGTTGATTTTGGAGATATGAAAGAATTGCCCGTAACAGTGACTGTGACAGTAGAAGTCTTTCCTGAAATTGATTTAGGCGAATATAAGAAAATAAAAGTTGCTCCTTTGAAAGTAGAAGTAACGGATAAAGAAGTTGAAGATGCCTTGGCAACGGTTATGGCGGATATGTCTTTGGGAACCGAAGTAAAACGAGCGGCTAAAGATCAAGATCAAGTCGTGGTAAACTTTGCTGGAAAGGATGAAAAAGGAAATGTGTTGCCAAAAACGGAAGGAAAAGACGTGCCATTTAGAATTGGATTTGGACACTTTTTGTCTGATTTAGAAAAAGCCTTTGTTGGTATGAAAGCTGGAGAAGAAAAAACAGCGGTACCTGTAAAATTCCCTAAAAATTATCATGCGAAAGATATGGCGGGGAAAACCGTTCATTTTGATATTAAACTTGTTTCAGTAAAAGAAGTATCGGTAAAAAATCTAAACGAAGATTTAGTAGAAAAGATTACGGGGAAAAAACAATCAGTAGAGGACTTGAAAAAACAAATGTCAGAATTAATCGAAGCAAATAAGAAACGTTCTGCTTTGGGAACGAAAAAAGAAGAATACAAAGCTGAATTAGGAAAAAAAGTAAAAATTGAATTGCCTCAATCTTGGATCAATAAAGAAGTGGAATCTCGGTTGGCGTATGTGAAACGTTCGCCAGAGTTTGTAGCGAATGCGGATAAGTTCTGGGAACAATTAGGAAAAACCGAAGAAGAATTAGTAAAAGAATTTCAAAAAGAAGCTGATGTTTCCTTGAAAGCGTATTTGGCTCTGTCAGAAATTGTAAAAGCGGAAAAAATCGAGTTAACTGACGCTGAATATGAAGGCGCTCATATGAAAGTTCATCAGCGTTTGAAAACTGCAGGGCATGACTCACCAGAACACGCTCAACTGATGGCACAAGAAGTTATGAATGCGAAAATTGATAAGTTCTTTTCACAAATATTTGATTTGTAATCCGTAGTACTTCATAATAAAACCACATGAAGAAAATATTTTATGTAATTTCCGGTTTAACCTTTCTGTTGGCTTTAATCATTTCAGCAGTAAATTATTCTTATATTTCTTTATTCTGGTTTTTTGAAGAGAATAATGGGTCGCCTTCGACGGCTTTTATGTCTTTGTTTGTTCTTGGGTTTGTATCAGGGATATTCTTTGTCTTAGGATTTAAATCAAATAAAGAAGTTTCAGATACTTCTGGCTTCTAAATTGTTTTGAAGTGGCTTGCGAATATGAAAACTGGCTATCCGCCAGTTTTTTTTGAATTAATTTTTTTATTTTTTTTGTTCACAAAAATTGTTCTTAACTGGGTAATATAATAACTCTTGTGTATATTTTTGTTTCATTTTTTTGTTTCTATTTCTTGTTATATGAGTTTTTCTAAATAAAAGTATTGACAAAATATATAAAAACGAATAAGTTTTTTGTGCATATTCCTTTTGAATAAAAAACATGCTCAAGAAAATATTTGGATCAGGAGCTCGAGTGAAGCTATTGAAACAATTTTTGTTAAATGGAGAAGATGAATTTTACATTCGAGAATTGACCCGGATTTTGGACGAGCAAATTAATTCTTTGCGAAGAGAATTAGAAAATTTAGAAAAAATTGGATTATTAAAGTCAGTTGAACGGAATCGAAAAAAATATTACCGTATTAACAAACATTTTTCTTTGTTGCCAGAATTAACTTCTATTTTTAGAAAAGAAGATGATTCGAATAAAGCTTTGTTGAAGGACTTCAATACGTTAGGAAATGTTTATTTAGTAGTTTTGTCAGGAATATTTATTCAGGATTCACAATTAGAAACAGATGTGTTGTTGGTTGGAGAAGATGTGGATAAAGCCGCGGTAGGGGAATTGCTAGCCGAAAAATTCCCGGATGTTTCATTGAAATATACCGTCTTTACCAAACAAGATTTCTTGTACCGATTAGCATTAAATGACAAATTTATTCGAAATGTTTTTGCACAAAAACAAAACATTATTTTGAAAAATAAACTGAAAAAAGATACCGAGGCCTTAGTTGCTTTGTAAAAGGCGTAAAAAAAATTTGCTTTCTTTTTTTTTGGTTCTAAAATGCGTTCGATTAAAAAAGTATTAAACACTATTAATTATGTCAGAATTAGTAAGACAGTTTGGAGAAAAATCTTGTAAAGCTTCAGTGCCAGACTTAAAAGTTGGGATGGTTGTACGAGTTCATCAACGAATTAAAGAAGGAGCCAAAGAACGAATTCAAGTTTTCCAAGGAACCGTTATTAAAGTTGGTGCTGGGTATGGAGTAGACGCTATGTTTACCGTTCGAAAAATCTCAGAAAAAATTGGAGTTGAAAAATGTTTTCCATTCCATTCTCCAAATGTAGTAAAAATTGAAGTATTGCGAGCACAAAAAGTACGACGTTCAAAATTGAACTTCTTGCGAGATCGATCAGGAAAAGCACTTCGATTGAAAGAAATTCCATTGAAATTGGCCAGTAAAGAATTTGCAAAACCAGTTTCAACAGAAAAATCTGCAGACGAAGAAAAATAATAAATATTTATTATCAGAACACAATGGAGTCCTTCAAAAGAAATTATAGAAGGGCTTTTTTTTGATAAAAATAATTATCTAAGTATGCTGTGAGAAGTATGATAAATAGATATTTGTGGGGATTGTTAACTTCTTTTTTGCTTACTTTTGGAGGGGCTTTGTACCTAGTTATGTATGTAAGTCCACAGGATTCTTTTCCTTGGATGATTGTTGGACTGGTAAGTCTTTTGGGTGGATGTCTGTTTTCATTTTTTTCTTTGTTTTTGTTCTTTCTTGCGGAACTCCGTCAAAAGAAAACGGCTTCCATTGTTATTTTAAAACGAAGTATGCGGCGGGCTGGATTTGTGGCTTTATTCGGAATATTGTATTGTGTGGTCCATATTTTTGGTGTGTCGGAAATAGAAATTGTGTCCGCTATTTTTTTGTTTTTCCTTTTTTTGGAAATTTATTATTCTATGCTCGTAAAAAAATAATTATTTAATTTAAACTATACTATGAGAAAGACAAAAATTGTCGCAACAATTGGTCCAGCTACGCATTCTTTAGAGCAATTAGATGCCTTAGCGAAAGCGGGAGTTGGAATGTATCGGCTAAATTTTAGCCATGGATCATACGATTGGTATGAAGGACTTATTAAAGACATTCGATCTTTGAAAAACGGGAATCCAATTATCTTAGATACGAAAGGTCCAGAAATACGGTCTGGAGAATTGGAATCTCCACGGACGTTTGAACCAGGTGATTCACTCGTATTGTCAGTAGCGGACGGTATTACAAAGTCAGATGAAAAAATCTCCGTAAGTTACAAGAAGTTTATTACTGATGTAGAAGTTGATGATTTGATTTTGGTTGACGGAGGAGTGATGAGTATGAGAATTTTGGAAAAGAAAGGGGAAGATATTATTTGTGAAATTGTTGATGGGGGAACGATGTCTTCTCGACGACATTTAAACGTGCGAGGGAGAACGGCTTCGCTTGATCCTGTTACAGAAAAAGATTGGGAAGATTTGAAGTTTGGGATTCAACATGGAGTGGATATGATTGCTCAATCGTTTGTTCGTTCTGCGAGTGATGTTAAACTCATAAAAGATTTCTTGGCGGAAAATAATGCGGGAGATATACAAGTAATTGCCAAAATTGAAACTTGTGAAGCGGCTCAAAATATTGAAGAAATTTTGACGGTTGCCGATGGAATTATGGTGGCTCGAGGGGACTTGGGAGCAGAATTACCGTTTACACAAGTGCCACGGGTGCAACAAGAATTAATTGAAGCCGCAGAAAAAGCGCAAAAACCAGTGATTGTAGCGACACAAATGTTGGAAACTATGATGGAAAATCCAATTCCTACGCGAGCGGAAGTAACGGATGTATCGTTAGCGGTATTCCAGCGAGCGGATGCCACGATGTTATCAGGAGAAACCGCGGCAGGGAAGTATCCAATTAAAGTGGTAGAAACCATGTCAGAAATATTATTAGAAAGTGAATCAAGTTTTGTAGAAAGTTCTGATTTGCGGAATATTCCTACTAATGCTGTGCCAAACGGGTTGGCTAAGTCGGTGGCAACGTTGTCACAAACCTTAGAAGACATTGATGTTATTTTTGTTTTGACTCATACTGGAGAAACGGCTCGAGACATTGCAAGTTTCCGACCAAAAGCCGATATTTTTGCCTTTACCGATTCAGAAATAACGGCTCGGCAATTAGGGGTGTTGTGGGGAACGACCGCTAATGTAATTGATTTTGACGGTCAAAATCCAGAAAATACTGTTCAAACGGCTCGAGAATTATTCCTTAAAAAATTCCCAGAGAAAAAAGGAAAACAATTTATTCTTCTTTCTGGAAGTTTAGTCAATGGCGAATTTGTACGCTCAGTTCAAGTGCGAGATTTATAGAATTTAGAATTAGGTACATTTATTCAACACTTCAGAAATGAAGTGTTGAATTTTTTTATTAGTACGTTTTTTTACGGAAGAAACGGAAATCGTTTCATTTTGTTTTCCCAATATTCAGTGGTTCCAATATCAGTACGGTAAAACATTGGTCCTTCGAAATTTTTAATCATTGCATCGGCGTTGGCATTGGCCTCAACCCAATTTTTTCCTTTTCCAAGTACGGCAATGGCTCGTGATCCTTTTAATAAGTATTTATTATTTTCTTTTCCGATACTGGCGAAAAAGAATTCGGCTTGGTTTGGATCCATTTCGTAGGCTGCGGGTAAAACTTTTACGGGCACATTTTTAACCGAAGATGTTGGGTATCCTTCTGGGCAAAGATATTTTAAAACGGTGGCTTGTTTTTTAAAGGTGATATCAAGTTTTGATAGTTCTTTATTGATAGCCGCTTGGCAAACTTCAACAAAATCCGTTTCAAGGTTTCCAAGGATATTATATACCTCTGGGTCTCCAAAGCGGGCGTTGTACTCGACCAATTTAGTACCGTTTTTGGTTTTCATAAATCCACCGTACATCAATCCCACAAACTTTTCGCCCGTTTCTTTTTCTAAGGCATGCATCGTTTGTTCGGTAATTTTTTTCGCCGTTGCTAAATCTGAATCTTCCAAAAATGGTAACGAATTGTTTTCGTCGCTGACGGTTCCCATACCACCAGTATTTGGTCCTTCGTCATTATTAAAGGCCCGTTTGTGGTCTTGAATGGCGGGTGTTGGAATTACCGTTTTTCCATCAACCATAAAAATAATAGAAAACTCTGGTCCAATCATTTTTTCTTCGAGTACGACTTTGCCAAATTTTTCGATTGATTTTTGAGCAAATTCTTCGGCTTCGGCTAGGGTCGTAAAATGGTCTCCCGCAACCAAAACCCCTTTTCCACCGAGCAATCCATCGGCTTTTACGACGATTTGTCCATTGTGTCGGGCAAAAAAATCGGCTCGCTGTTTATCTTCGGCTTGGGTTGAAACATAAAACTCTGGTGAGCCTTCGATGTTGTATTTTTCCAATAAGTTTCGAGTAAAACTCTTAGAACTTTCTAGTTGAGCGCATTTTTTGGTTGGCGCAAACGATTTTACTCCTACGGATAGGAGTGCATCAACGGCTCCGTTTCCAATCGGGTCGTCGGGTCCTACCACGGCAAAGTCTACGGCCAGTTTTTGGGCGGTGTCAGCCAAAAAGTCATTATCCATAATGTCTCCAACAATTACTTGTTGGCAATGGTTTTCGATATCGGGGTTAATGGCCGTTCCGATATTATAAATTTCTGTTTCGTGTTTTGATTGTTTCAAAGCCCGAATAATGGCATTTTCTCGCCCTCCGTTTCCAATAACTAAAATTTTTTTCATATCGTTCTAAATTGTAAAAATATTTTTATATGTGCCAAATTTAATGTATTTTGTGGAATGTTTTAAAGATACTTTGTCATTCTGGTGTGTCCAGAATCCAAAGACGGTTTTAAGAGATTCCCGCCTACGCGGGAATGAGGTTCTTGTGGACTTGTAAGGAGACTCCGTCATTTTTTAGACACAATAATTGGGCATGGAAGAGGTTTTTTATTATTTTTCAACATTTCTTGACAAATTGACGAAAAAAGTAT
>PDQG01000003.1 GCA_002747745.1 bacterium DOLZORAL124_38_8 | reverse complement strand
CCTCTTCCCATCTTTAAGCCGCTAATCTAACTCGCAAGAGCCGTTTTATTGAAAAATCTTGTAAACCCTATAAAAACTTTTTTATTCCCAATCAGTTTTCCTGATTTTAATATCAACCTTGTTTTTAACTCGCGCTCATAGATTGAGTTTTTAAAAGCCAACCAAAAATAAGTCGGACAACAACAAGTGAATAAAAAAATCCAAACAAAATGAATGAGGTAAGAGTTATTTCATTTTTGTCCGGATCCTTTCCAAGAATTATACGAATTATAAATCAAGAAAGTGGTTTTTGTTTATCAAGTAAACCAACAGTCCGTAGATTAAATTCTTTTACTTAAAAAGTCAATTTATTTCTACATATGGATGCCGAACGAGGAAATGCGGTTAAAAAGATTTCCAGAGCATGGCTTTGAGCGTCGGTAGTCCCGACATTCATTTATAAAAACACCCTTCAGGATTAGCAGAAGGGTGTTTTTTTGTTTAATGCCTGTTTCCAAACGGAGACAAATTAATTCGCGCAAAAACCTCATTCCCACGGAGGTGGGAATCTCTTAAAAGTGTTTTTGGATTCTGGACAAGCCAGAATGACAGAACGTTTTTTAAAACCATCGAACGAAATAGATTAAATCACTTTGTTTGACCATTCACATTTTAAACATTAAAATTATTGCCGATGAAAAAAATATACCTCGGACTCGCCCTATTATTCGGATGTTTCCTTACGATTGAATCTTTATCTGCTCGTAGTTTTGTTGGATTTCGGTACCCACGCACCTTCAACGGCTACATGCTCAAAAAACGACAAAAAATACCCTATCATCGACGCAACACCAATCGTCCACGGTTTCGATTGAGCCGAAAGAATATCAAAACCCCATTCCAAAATACACAAACCGATTACACCAAAAAATTTTCAACTCCCAATTATTACCGCCCAACCCGAAAACAAATTCAACGAGCGGGAATTTTTTGTGAATTGGTTGAACAACGAATCCCAAACACCGAGTGTCTCAAAACCGTTGATACCCGCCCAACACATAAAATAAAGTATCATCCTAGTTCTAAAAATCGGTATACATTTTCTAAACGACACGCTCCCAACAAAAACATCAAAAAAAGACGACGAATCCGTCGGACATTCTCTCGCCGATCAGGATTTCATCGATAATTCATTGAATTTTTACGCGGTTTTTAATTGTTTTATTTTTTGAGGTTCTTACACTAGACGCGTATTTTTTGTGAAATTTACTATGTGCGGAATTATTGGAATCTATAAACCTGAAAAGAATTCGGTTCTTGATATTTATAATGGACTTTTAATGCTCCAACATCGCGGACAAGATGCCGCCGGAATAGTTACCTATGACGGGAAAAAATTCCATGAACAACGAGGCAGCGGACTCGTTCGAGATGTGTTTAACAATCAAAATGTTGCCAAACTGCAAGGAAACTTCGGAATGGGACACGTACGTTACCCAACCGCTGGTACCAGCGACGTCTCTGAGGCCCAACCTTTTTTCGTAAATTCCCCTTTTGGAATTTATATGATTCATAACGGAAATTTAACCAATACCGCCGAACATTCACTCGAAATTCGAGAAAAATATCACCGGTACCTTCGAACCGAATCGGATACCGAAATGCTGCTAAACACGTTTGCCGATTATATCCACCACGAAATAAAAAACGGACATACCGATTCACTCGACATAATTTTTAACTCTGTCACAGAACTCATGAAAACCGTCAAAGGGGCTTATTCTGTAATTAGCTTAATTCATGGAGTTGGAATGTTGGTGTTCCGCGATCCGTTTGGAATCCGACCATTAAGTTATGGTTCAAAAAAAACTAGCACCGGCGACGAATACATTTTTGCCTCTGAAGATGCCGCCTTTTATCCAAATGATTATCAAAAAATTCGAGACGTAAAACCCGGAGAAGCCTTGCTCATAACGCTCGACGGACAAGTACATACCAAACAATGTGTGGAAGGAAATCTCTCCCCTTGTATTTTTGAGTATATCTACTTGGCACGTCCAGATTCAATGATCGATGATATTTCCGTTTATAAATTCCAGTTACGACTCGGCGACGCTTTAGCCAAACAAGTCAAAGCCTCTGGGTTAGAAATCGATTCAATTATTCCGGTTCCAGATTCTTCTCGACCGGTTGCTTTAGAGTTATCAAAAGCCACAGGTATTAAATACCGCGAAGGATTGGTTAAAAACCGCTACGTCGGACGAACCTTTATTATGCCCGACCAAAAAGAACGACAAAAATCAGTGAAACAAAAACTCAACATTATTCCGTTAGAGTTTAGAAACCGAAACGTATTACTCGTTGACGACTCGATTGTGCGCGGAACTACGATGAGACAAATTGTAAAAATGTGTCGAGACGCAGGAGCGAAAAATGTGTATGTTGCCAGCGCGGCTCCAGCCGTAAAACATCCCAACGTCTATGGGGTAGATATGCCCACTCGCAAAGAGTTAGTGGCCCACGGCTTAACCACCGAAGAAGTCGCTCAATCACTCGGAATTGACCACTTGTTCTACCAAACTCTTGAAGACACCATCGCCGCCGCTAAGGTGGGAAATCCAAACATTGAACAATTTGATTGTTCATGTTTTGATGGAAAATATATCACGGGCGACGTTGATGAAGCCTACCTTGAAAGACTCGAAAAATCAGCTCGTGTTCAAAAACGTGATATGCCTTTAGTAAATATTTAAACCGAACAAAATGAATATATTCGATATGCTTTCACCGATCATCCGACAAAAAAAACTCGCTATTGTCACTTTTTGTCTTAGTCTATTAATCTTTGGGGGCATTCAAGCCCTTATTCCAGCTATGAGCCGAACCATTGTGTATTTTAGTGTCAAACCAATGGCGCATACACAAAATTCAGCCCTTGATGATCCAGCCGATTCAGCTGAAAAAGTCGCCGACACCTTAGCTGGTTGGGCCAAAGACCCAGCCTTTCGAGCTGAAATCTTAAAAAATGGTGACTTTTACATTGATAATTTGAAGAAAAAGTTAACCGCCCGCAAACAAAACCGAATGAATGTGTTTTGGACAACGACGTTGTACGAAGAAGAACGCGCTTTGGAACAAAAAATGGCGGACTCACTTATCAAAACCATTACCCAAAACATAGCCGATTATAACACCGAAAACCCCTATCCCATCAACATTAGCACCCCTCGTGTTTCACACCAAATTTACGCCATTCCAGCCACTTGGTATTGGGTAGGAGCAGTTATGTTATCACTTTTCTTTGCGGGAATGTTACCGATTATCATCGAAACCGCCAACCAAAAAGTATCACATATTTCACAAATAGAAGCCTTAGCCAAAGACACACCCATTTTACATATTTCACAAAAACTCGGAAAACACGACCAATTATTACTCGACCAATACTTAAGTACGTTCGAATCTCCACGTTTAATTGGAACCTTTGCCAAAGCCGACAAGTATTTTTCACTCGCCGCCCGAGACTCAGTTTCAGAAATTCGAGATACACCCGTCTTATTAGTAAAAATTGGCGAAACCACTCTGACAGAAATAAAAAACTTACAAGCTATTTTCGAAAAAGTAGCCTTCATTGTATTCCATAAATAATTTTAACCATGACAACCTACGCCGAATCAGGAGTAAACATTGCCGCAGGCGACGCAGCCTCAAAAAATGCGTACAAATTTGCCAAACAAACCTTTGCTGGACGAGCCAATATGATTGGTGCTCCGGTTATTCAAGACGGTGGATTTTCGGGACTACTTGATATGGGAAATTTTTATTTAACCCAATGCTGCGACACCGTTGGAACCAAAATTACCATTGCCGAAAAAATTAAAAAGTTTGACGGACTCGGGCAAGATTTATTATGTATGGTAGCCGATGACGCTATTTGTTCTGGAGCCGAAACCGTTTCTATCACGAACACCTTTGAAACCACCGCCATTGAACCATCAGAAATTTCGGCCATGATGGAATCGTTGTCTAAAGCCTGCCAAGAACAAAAAGTAGTGATTCCAGGGGGAGAAATTGCCGAAGTTGGAGACATGACCAACGGAACTGGTTGGGGCGCTGACGCCGTAGGAGTGGTACAAAAAGACCGCGTTATTACGGGTGAAAATATTGCCGCTGGACAAAAAATTGTCGGACTTAAAGGACGCGCCTTTCGATGTAACGGATTAAGTTTAGCCCGACGAATTTGTGCCAACAATTTTGGACCTGATTGGGAAACGGTCGAATACCAAGACGGAAAAACTTGGGGCGAAGTACTATTAACTCCTTCAAAAATTTTCCAACGAGCCATTTTAGAAGCCGTAATTGGAACGTTTGACGGCGAAAAAAAATACGACGTACACGGTATTGTGCACGTAACCGGTGGTGGAATTCCAGGTAACTTACCACGAATTTTTAACGATCAAACCCTTGGAGCCAAACTCGATAATTTACACGCTCCGCACGACGCCCTAAAAAAACTAAAAGAATTAGGAAATGTAGCCGACGAAGAAGCCTACCGCACTTGGAATTCAGGAACGGCTATGATGTTGATTGTTGATGAAGCTGACGCTCAAAATATTGCGGACGCGTTGAATGCGTATGACCAAGAAATTCAAGCGCAAATTGTAGGAGAAATTAATACGACTGGTAAAATCGAACTGATTTCTCAATACACGCACAATACGCTGACTTTCGAGACTGAATAAGAAAACGTTGGAAACTTCAAGTCCAACTCGAAAAATTCTTTAATAATTCCCTGAACTTGATTCAGGGTCTTTTTTAATCCCTCCCCGTCTAATATGTTAAAAAATGACGGGGTCTCCTTTACAAATTAACGATTCAACAAGTCTTCAAGTTTACACTAAAACCTCATTCCCGCGCAGGCGGGAATCTCTTAAAAATGGGTTTTAGATTCTGGACAAGCCAGAATGACCGAAATGAACCCCAAAAAATTTTGGGAAAAACGCTAAAAAATGTTATCATCAAGATACTCTCAAAACATATTGAGAGTATCTATCTTTTAATTTTTAATCATTATGATTATCCAATTTAATACCGGTGATGTAACGTTTTTTGAAGAAGACCAACAATATTTTGAAAAACGATTACAAGGAATAACTAAATACCTAGGAAAACACGCCGGCGATGAGGACTCAGTACGAATTGAAGTCAAACTAAGCAAAGATAAACACCACAGTGGAGATAAATTCCACGGGAAATTATATATGACGAGCCCACACGGAGGAAAATTCATGGCAGAAGCCGATAATGAAGACATTAAAGGGCTCGCTGATAAACTAAAAAAATCACTCCGCGAACAAGTAATAAAGTTTAACGAAACACACTAATAAAAATCCTGCCTTGCGGCAGGATTTTTTCATAACAAATTTTCACATGAAAAAGGGAACCAGAAAAATCGGTATTATACTTTTCCCCAGTATATTTTGGATATTTCTAACCGCCGTTGGATTCGGAGCCCAAAGTTTAGCCAACACCATCGAATTAGTCGCTGTTTTTATTTTGTCATTGTTGAGCGCATTCATTCCTAACAAATGGCTTCAATGGACTTATGTGCTAATGATTTTATGCCTCATTGTATTTTGTCTTCGACTGTTTATGCCTATTATTCCTGAATAAAAATCATTAGACCCAAATATTAAAAAAAATATAATAACAATCGTATGGTAAAAATAATTGGTCATAGAGGTGCTGCTGGACACACCGCCGAAAACAGTCTTGAATCCTTTCAAATAGCTATTAAGCTTGGTTGTGATAAAGCCGAATTAGATGTGAAATTATCAAAAGACAATCATGTGGTCGTATTTCATGATGATGAAATCTCTCGAGTGACGAACGGTACCGGATTGGTTCACGAATTAAAATTATCAGAATTAAAAAAATATCGTTTAGAAAATGGACAAAGCATTCCAACTCTACAAGAAGTTATTGATATTGCTAAAGGTAAAATTGATTTACAAATAGAATTAAAAGCACCCCATACACCAAAACCAGTATATGAAATTCTATTGAAAAATAATCTTATAGATAACACCATTATAACCTCTTTCGACGCAGAACTTTTAAAAGAAATCAAATCTATAAACCCAAACCTAAAAACAGGGTTATTATTCAGAGAATATTCCGAACATATCTGGCAATTAGTAGATAAACTTTCTGTCGACATGATTGGTCCAAAAGGAATTATTGTTACAAAGGATATGATAGAAAAAGCACACAAACGGGGAAAAATCGTTTATGCGTATCATGTAACAAAACCACTTGGAACAAAGTTAATACCACTCGGCATTGATGAAATAGGAACTGATTATCCAGAATTATTCCACTAGGACTTCTCTTTGCTAAATTTTTCTGTTTTGTTATATTCACGCTCGAATAAAACCTACAAACGATGTTCTGGAAGAAAAAACCAACCAATATTTGGCAGGAATTGAAAACGAAAAAACCAAACGGATTTTTTGTGCTCGCGCCCATGGCCGATGTAACCGACCAGGCTTTCCGAACGATTATAAATCAATTAGGACGACCTGATTTGTTTTATACCGAGTTTGGAGCCGTTGACGGAATGTCAACCCCACAAGCCCACCGACGAATAAAAACTCAAATTTTTCGTTTTGAAAAAAAACAAAAACCAATCATCGCCCAAATCTTTGGAGGCAAACCAGAAAACTATTTTAAAGTCGCCCAAGAAATTGCCAATATGGGCTTTGACGGACTTGATTTAAACACTGGGTGTCCGCAAAAAAATATTGTAAAACAGGTGTGTGGTGCCGCATTAACCCAAAAAGAACACTGGCCAACCGTAGCGGAAATCATCAAAAACGCCAAAGCGGGTATTGCCGCCAGCAAAAACCCCATACCATTTGCGGTCAAAACACGATTAGGGTTTAACCACATTGATTTAGATTGGATAAAATTTTTACTCAAACAAGACCTCGACGCACTAACTATCCACCTACGAACAAAAAAAGAAATGTCAAAAGTACCCGCCCACTGGGAACTAGCCCAAGAAATTACCGATTTAAAAAACGAAATCGCCCCCAACACGGTGTTACTATTTAACGGTGATATTAAATCAATAGCCCAAGGACGAGCCAAACTGAAAGAATGTGGCGCCGATGGAATTATGATTGGACGCGGAATTTTTGAAAACCCAACCTTGTTTGCCGAAGAAATATTTGCCGAAAAAAGTATCAAAGAAAAAACCGATATTCTCCTCGAACACACCCGATTATTTGAGAAAGAGTTTGGCGACACGTTTTGGAATCGACATTATTTTGGTGGTCGAACCAGAGCTTTTGCCACATTGAAACGATTTTACAAAATTTATATTAACGGTTTTGAGGGAGCCAAAGATTTCCGCGAAGTATTAATGAATTGCCACAATCAAGACGAAGTCAAACACGCCGTAAAAAATTTCTTAAACCAACACCAATAAAAAAAAATGCCCTTCCGGGCATTTTTTATTTTTCAATTTAAATTTCTCTTATCCGCGTTTAAATGATTTCAAGCCAATAATTCCCACAAAAAACGCCACAGCGGCTAAAATCCATACATACAGTTGTGCTGGTCCAGTTTTAGGCACTTCACAATCTTTACAACGAGTTTCTCTTGATAAATTCAAAGGAATTTCCAATGTGGTGTCTTTATATGTAGCTGAAAGTTTTTCCGTTTTTGTATCATTCACACGCACATAAAACCCGTATTCTTCTTCCCACAAATCGGCACTTTTATTCAACTTTGGAAACTCCAAATTATTCCCTTTTACTTCTCCTGGTGTTACTTCGGTAAAAGATACTGCATCTTTCAAACCAGCTACATTTACCATCACCGCTTCATCCGCAATTGGTTGTTTTCCGCTTAAATTAATTTTAAACAAAAGCATATCACCAATTCGTGGTTGATTTTGAGTCGCATCAACATTGTCTTTTGAGATATTCAAAACCGTAAAAGTATAATTGTATTCACTTTTAGTATCTTGAACAAAATCTGACTGAACAATATCATCTCCGGGATTAGGCGTAATAAATTGTGCAAACGCTGAAGTAGACGCGAGCACCGAAAGCGCAAAAACGAGAAATTTTTTCATAGAATAAATAAGATTTAAATCAGTATCATATTCAAGGAATTCCTCCAAATTGTCAAAGTTTTTTGATTGTCAAAAAGTCTGAACCATTTTAGTGTTCTATTTTTTGCAAAAGCAAGTCTAAGGGCTGTAAGTCCGTTTCAGAAAACTGCTGAAATTTTTCTAAAAACTCCGACAAATCCGAACGTCGTAAAAACTCTGCCACCTGACGCTGACGATTTGAAAAAAACACCGCCCCCGACAAAGGCTGTGCCGATATTTGTTTTGAAATGGGATGATAATAAATATCAGACCGCACCGCATCAAACCGCGGCAAAAACCCGTGCATTCGATAGATTTGTAAAACCAAATACAACCGAAACACTAAAGCCGATTCGGAGTGAAAACGCCGAAACAGATGGCAACAAAACCGAAAAAATTCTGGATACGCTTCTTCTATCGGAAAATTGATGGTTAAATAACGCAACCACTCAAACCCTTCTTCGGTAGTGGCATACGAAGCCGTAAAACCATGGAACACCGTATGAGTACTTACACTTCGTAACGTCTTTGAGTTTCTTCCTTGAAAAAAAACTAATTCTAATACCCGAAAATAATCAACTTCAGACTGTTTTTTCGAACGGGCAAATTTTCGAGCAAATACGGTAATCCGACCAAATGATTCCGTAAAAAATTCCAACACGCCGTCGTCGTTCGGTAATATTTTTTTTTGCAACAAAATCGCAAACGTTTTCTGTTCGCCCATACGCTATTTCTCTAATCGACCAAACAAATATTTTCGCGCAGCAATCCAAGCCCCCAGGCCACCAACAGCCCCAGATAACCAAAACTCACGCATCCAAATATTCGACAAGAGGTATTCAAAAATCTCTCCCGCCGGCAACACCGTTACTTGTTTTAACGCCACCGTAAACACTACCGCTCCTAAGAAAAAGGCCATAAATCCTAGCAAAAGTCCTTCAATAATAAACGGCAACACAATAAACCACGGATCAGCCCCCACTAATCGCGCCACAAATATTTCTCGTTTTCGAGAAAACAAAATAATCTGAAACGCATTGATAGCCAATAACACCCCACCAACTAGGAAAATGCTTCCCATAACCAACGTAATTTTCTCCAAAATGGTTCGGCCGGTCAGGAGTTTTTCTACCACAATCAAAAATTCTCGTTCGCCTTCGGTGTCCCAATCGGCTACCACCGCCTCATATCGTTTCTTTTTTAATACTTTAAACACAGCGGGTACTTCTTGTAAGTCGTTAAATTTAATATGAAGTCTCGGTTCAATGGCATATTCACCAAAAGTTTCAGCTTTTCGAAAACTCGTTACTAATGAGAATTGCCCTAACTCATTTTGTAAAGACTTGTATTCAAACGGATCGTATTTCAATTCTAATGGCACCAAAAAATCGGCCCGTGATTCGAGATTTTTTAATGAGTAATCCGCAAAAAATGACACGCCAAAGACAAAATTTAATAAAAACAAAATTACCACGCCCAAACCAATCGTGGTAATGGATAAAAACTTATTCCGCCACATTTGCAAAATCCCCTCTCGGACACTGCGTCGCCACAAACGGAACGTTTTATTGTTGAGTATTTGTTTCATGTTCGGTAAAAGCATACCAAACCCGATACATCAATGCAAGGTTTCTATAGATCCTTTGCTCGTCGCTTAATATCAAACACTTTATCATACAACTCCTTAAATTCACGAATCTGTTTCTGCACTTCAGGAGATAAATCCAAAAATTCCCCAGAACATATATAGCCTAGTGCTTCTGCATCTAAACCATTCAATATATTTTCCATACGCATATATTTATCCCAATCAAGAACACGTTTATTTGCGTCAACTAAAGACTTGGCCTCATCTATAGCTGTTTGCTCTTCCTCCGTTAATCCCGCTTCAAAACTCATAATAAAAAATAGTTTATAAAATTAAAACAAGATAAATATAAAACCAAAAAAACAAAAAGTCAATTTTTTTTATTGCACCCCTTTCAAAATATTCAAAAATCGCTGACATTCTTCAGCCAAACCAGTATTCGGTGACAATTTTATCACCTGCTCAAACAAGGGAATCGCTTTTAAATGTTGATTTGAATTCATATAACACACCCCCAAATCACACAACACATTCGGATCATTTGGTGATAAATTTTTTGACCGTTCCAAAATGGCAATTCCGCGTTGAGATTGCCGATTTTGGTTATAACAAGACCACCCCATGCACCGCAAAATTTCTGGATGATTCGGCATTAATTCATCAGCGGTTTGTAATTGTTCGACTGATTTACCCCATTCTTCTTGTAACGAAAATAAAAACCCCAACAAGTAATGAGCATTTGAGGCTTGAGGATTTATTTTTATGGCTTGTTTTAGGGCTTTTTCGGCTTTTGACAAAAACCGGAGAGAAATATAGTTATCGCCCATTTCTTCAAAAGCTTCGGCACAATGTGGCTCCTGCAAAACAATTTGCTGACAAGTTTTAATCGCCGTTTCATGATTCCCTGCCAACTTTTGCTCTTCGGCAGTTTCTAATAATTCGAGAATAAATTTTTCATATTTCATGTGAACACCATTGTATCATATTTACCAGACTTTTTCCACTATTCTCACTTGAATAAAAAATATTTTCATTTTAAAAAAAAATTATACAGTAGGCACCGATGAATACGTCTTATTTTGCCCAAATTGCCGAAAAAATCGAAGCCTTTTTTACCCAATATCCAAACGGCGTACTAGAAATACTCGGTCCAACCGCCAGTGGCAAAACTGGATTTTCTATCCGCATAGCACAACACCTTACCAAAAAACTTGGAAAACCGTGTGAAATTATTTCTGTTGATTCACGCCAAATATTTAAACACATCGATATTGGATCAGCCAAAATAACCGAAGCCGAAAAACAAGGCATTCCGCACCACGGATTAGACCTCAAAAACCCAGACAAAACCTGTAACGCCGCGGAATTTCAGCAGTATGCTTTTCAAACGATTGAAGCCATTCAAAATCGTCAGGCGCTTCCCATTTTGTGTGGTGGAACCATGCTGTGGCTTGATGCCATCAGTGAAAATTACGATTTTGGCGAAAAAGGAACCAAATCCACGAAAAAAAATCCCCCGAAATTTCCCGTTCTAAAAATTGGTATTCACTGGCACCGAGCGACCTTATACGAACGACTCAACCAACGAGCCCAACATATGTTTGAAAACGGTTTAATAGAGGAAACAAAATTCTTACAAAAAAAATTTCCTAATATGAGCCAAAATGCTTTTACTAGTATTGGAAACGAAGAAGTAATCGACTATTTAAACGGAAAAATAAGTTACGAAGAGGCCTTAGCCACCAACCAACAAAAAAACCGCAAATACGCCAAACGACAACTTACATGGTGGCGAGGGCGAGACGATGTTTTCTGGATTGAAGGCGAAAAATTATAACACGAGAAACAAGAATGACTACAAAATCTTTTAAATTAGAGGTTGGTCTCTAAAAATGGTTTCCAAATGTTTCATTCCAACACAGCTCTTCAAATTTTTTCCGTGGTAATGGTTGTCCGTCATTCTTCGTCGTATGTGGTTTCCCAACCGTAATAAACAACACCGGCAAAATATTTTCTGGTAATTTCAAGAATTTTTTCAATTCTATTTGCTTAATCCCCATCATTGGACAAGCACAAAAACCGTTCGCTTCAATCGATAATAACAAATTCATCGCCGCCAACGACGCGTTTCGCAACATCATTTCTCGCTGTTTCCAATCTTCTCGTTTTTTTAACAAAGACGTTTTTAAGCCATGCACTTTATTAGGCGGCAAGTTTTTATATTCTTGCCATTCGGCCAAAATCCGTTCGGCTTCGTTCTCTCCAAAGTTTTTATCACCTAACACAATAATCACATTTCCCGCCTCCGTCACGTGTGATTGGTTCATGGCAATTTTTTGCAATTCCACCAAACGTTCCTCATCTCGCACTACCACAAATTGCCACGGCTGCGCATTGTAGCCCGACGGAGTATAACGCACGGGTTCAATAATATTTTTAATATCTTCATCCGATAATTTAACCCCCGATTGATAAAAATGCACCGCTCGACGCGCTTGATTAAGTTGTAAAAATGAATCTTTCATGATTAAAAAGGTACATCAAAAGTATTTTTTTCGCCCCAAATTGTACTATAAATTCAAAAAGTAAAAAAAACATTGTGAGTTTTTTTTTAATTTCTAAAATAACGTTAGGCCTCGTCCCCGTGGTTCAATGGATAGAATAGGACCCTTCTAAGGTCAAGATCCAAGTTCGATTCTTGGCGGGGATACCACCACTTTTTGTTTCAAGCTAAACTAATTGACCAATATGCGAGTCAATAATTTTTTTGTCCCTAAATAACATTGGGGAAACTTGCACAACCACCAAACATTCGTAAAATTTTATTTGATTTTTCCGTCCCTTCAAAACCAGCTATCCTCGTAGTTCAATGGAAGAACAGAACCCTCCTAAGGTTAAGATTCCAGTTCAATTCTGGACGAGGATACCAAATGACAATTCCATCTACTCATTAAATTTACCACCACCAAATCTCATTCCTGCGCAGGCGGGAATCTTTTAAAACAGCTTTTGGATTCTGGACAAGCCAGAATGACGAAAAAATTTTTCAAAATATAACCCATCTTAGTCTCCCCTTACATTAAAGGGAGAAAAAATTCGGAGATTTCGTCATATTCAAAGTCTCACTGGACGAAACGAAAGTATCTCCTCCCCGTCCAAGGTGTGTCTGAAAAATGACGGGGTCTCCTTTAGAAAAGTTAACAAGTTTACGAGTTTACAAGTCGACAAGCAAACCTCATTCCCGCGCAGGCGGGAATCTCTTAAAACTACTTTTAGATTCTAGACCAGCCAGAATGACAGGAAAGTTATTTGATAATTAACTCAAAACCAAAAAACACACCACAAAAAATTATCCTCAAACAAGCACCAAAAAACCTCCGTCTTTATATATAAACTTTTTTAATAAACTTTAACCCCGACAAATCAACTAATTCTGCATCGGAATACTCATCCAAAAATTTTTTAACAGGCTCATCTGTCCGAAGATGATCTTTCGACTCAACCGTTAAACTCGTAATCACATAATAAACTTTATTTTCCACCAAATCAGCATAAACATTAACCGAGTTTTTAGGTTCTCCAATCATATCAGGAATTACTCCCAAAATACGCTGACGTTCTTCTGATTTGGGAACATCTTCCTTCTGATACACTGCACCCGCGTGCTGTTTTATATATTTATCCGATACCAGTCCAATATTCATTGCCATACTACTTTATATTATAAATTTAAATTTTACCCTTGTTGTGCCAACACTTCTTCTGGATTAGTGGTAATAATTTTATCTTCCATATACGACGCAATAACTTGAATCGCCACATGTTGATTGCCGGCAAAGAACAATCCTTGCCCCACCCCAGAATTTAACAACAGTGTTTTTTCTTGCGTGGTTAAATTAAAGACCTTTTCTAACCGTTCAATGGCTACCGTCGATTGACGAAGCAATAGTTGAATAGACGAATTGGTAATAATCGGTTTTCCCCATGGAGATTCCAAGAAATCTTCAACATCTTGTGTGATAGTCGTAATTCCTAAATAATATTTTCGGGCTCGTTTTACTAGCCCATGCAAAAATCGTCCTGAGTCTTCATATTGCACAATATTCCACGCTTCATCTACTACCAATAAGCGTTTTTTTAATTCAGAACGAACTTTGGCCCAAATAAAGTTCAGCAATAAGAACATCGCAATCGGACGCAATTGTTCTTCTAAATCTCGAATACAGAACACCACCAAACCAGAGGTTAAATCTACATTGGTTTGTTTGGAGAACAATCCTGAGAAGGTCCCGGTAGTAAACCGTTCTAAGCGCACCGACATATCTTTTCCACCGTCCATTGATTCCAAAATATTTTGCAAATCAACCATCGTTGGCATTTCGTATTCGTGTGGATTTTCCGTCGTTTGTGTAATTCCTTTCAATGAATACGCTTGCAAAATAGCTCGATCCACAATTCCTTGTTCGGTAGGATTTAGTTTTCCCAACATCAAATTCATCAAACCCGAAATATTAATCACATTTTCTCGCAGAGCGTCTCCCACTGGTTCGTCTTCGCCCTCAATAGGCGCGGGCAAATCAAACGGATTAATTCGGTGCGGTGAATTAAGCGAAATATGCACATAACTCCCCCCCACCGTGCGTGATAATTCTTCGTATTCGTTTTCTGGATCCAAAACAATCACATCAGTTCCCATCATCAATGACCGTAAAATATCCAGTTTTACCGCGTACGACTTCCCCGCTCCGGATTTGGCGAATACCACTTGGTTGGCATTTTCCATCTTGAAACGATCAAAAATAATCAACGAATTATTATGCCGATTTAACCCATACAAAATCCCTTCGCTCGAAGTTAAATCATTTGATACAAACGGAAAAGTGGTTGACAACGGCCCCGTGTTCATATTTCGCACAATATCAAGCATATCGGTACATTGTGGCAGAGTTGATTCAAAGGCTCGTTCGCATTGAAAATCCGCCGCTCGAATCATAACGAGTTGCCCCCCTAATAATGTTTCAAGTTGTTTTCCTAAAACTTTCAATTTTTCTTCATTTTCAGCGTAAATCGTTAGATAAATCCCGACTTGAAAAAAACGCTCGGTTCCGCGCTGCAAACTAATTCGCAAACTTTCGGCATCTTCCAAAGCCGTATCCAACGACACATCATTCACCGCTCCTTTTTTGGCTTGGATTCGTCGGGTCGATTGCATTTCGGCCACCTTTTTTCGCAAAATTTTCATCATTCGAGCCGATTCAATCGGATACACGAACAATGACATATCCATCGTGGCTTCAAAATTAATAATCGGATTTAACCAATTGGTTTCTAAATACCGCGGATACGAGAACACAAAATAGCTTTTCGTTGCCAAACCATTAAGTTTCATATGCGTTGGCTTTACTTCCAACGAACTCGGCGCAATCAAATCTTTAATATCCGACACTCCAGATTGATACAACTTTTCGGCTTCGATAATTTTGGCGCGTAATTTTTTATTCAATTTTTTCTTATCCGTTTTCGGATCAAAATTCTCAAACAAATCTTGTAATATTTGTTCATTTTCATTTGTAGCCGCATTGTTTGAGGCCACCATCGGAGTAGCACTAGCCGCCGCAGCCCCGACGGGAATTCCGCCAGCAACAGGCGCCACTGACTTATTCTTTCTCGCCGCCGCTATTTGCTTGTTTTTATCAACGTGTGCTTGCCATTTTTGTTTAATATTTTCTAAAAACCCAAACATCGGCGAACCTTTTTTCTCCGTATTTTTAATCGTAATACCAATTTTCGGCGTTTCTGCTGTTGGAGTTGGGGTTTGATTTGCGTTTGACGAAACAGGCGTCGGCGGTGTTTGAACTGGTTGTGGTGCCGCTTGTGTTTGTGCTTTTTGAACTTCGGCTACCACCCCAGATCCAACGGACGGAGTATTAGAGGCCAAATTGTTTGCTTGATTTGTTTGATTTAAACCAGTATCAGTCATAATTTTTGTAGGTTTATTTTTGTTTTCAATTTCTTCGTTTCATTGTAGCACAAATAAACTTTTTTTTCAATTATTTACGCAAGACAAATTCATAAAAATATGTAATTTTAAAAACAAAAAAGTTTTGCTTTTTCCACATACTAACTGAGAGGTGTAGCAAAACTTTCTTGAACTCTTTCCCTAATTCACATCGCCTTTTGAGATGAGAGGACGACTCTCTCCAATTTTTTTGTTTTTGTTTGATTGTATCGACTGGTTCCAAAGAACCGACAATATTTTTTAAGCGAATTATGAAGAGCATGATTGACTTCGGGGAACAATTTTTTCCAAAATCAATCAACTATTCAAGGTTTTAAGCGGGTTAATTCATTTTTTTCATCTTGTAATCAAGTTAAGTTATATAAATTAATTGACGCATTATATCAAAAAGTGAAAATAATTTCAACTATTTTTAGAAGTAAATTTGCTAAATAGAAAAGAACTTGTACCCTTAGCGAGAATTTTTCTTATGTCAAAAAATATGGCAAAGACTCAAAAGAATACCGATCAAGTACAAGACGCTCATAGCACCGCCGCCAAACAAGTATTTAAAAGCACCAAAATCCAATCTCGAATAGAAAAATTTGATAGTGCCACCCAAAATCTTATTCGAAAAGGAGTTGACCAAAAATTTGTAACCGAACAGGAACTAGCCAAAGTACTTCCTGATATCGAAGAAAATCTAGATTTGTTAGATGACTTATACGAATTATTCTTTGATTTGGGGATAGAAGTAATTGACGTACGAGACCAAAAAATTTGGCAAGAAAAAAATCAAAAGGCAGAAAAAGAAGAAATTATTGAAGTAGAAGTTGAGGTAGAACCAGAAGAAGAAATAACGGAAGCGATTAAGAAAGAAGAAGAAATCGAAGATAAAAAAGTCGATTTATCTGAAATTTCAAATGATTCAGTACGAATGTACTTAAACGAAATTGGACGGGTAAAACTATTAACCGCCCAAGAAGAAGTTGATTTAGCCAAACGAATTGAACGAGGAGATTTAGGAGCCAAACAAAAACTCGCTGAATCAAATCTTCGATTAGTAGTATCAATCGCCAAACGATACATTGGACGAGGGTTATCATTCTTAGACTTAATGCAAGAAGGAAACCTTGGATTATTACGGGCCGTAGAAAAGTTTGATTACCGAAAAGGATTTAAATTTTCAACTTATGCTACCTGGTGGATTCGACAAGCTATTACTCGAGCCATTGCTGATCAAGCTCGAACGATTCGAATTCCAGTACATATGGTGGAAACCATTAATAAATTACGATACACCCAACGACGTCTCCAACAAGAACTCGGACGAGAACCATTACCAGAAGAAATTGCCGTGGAAATGGATTTAGATATCAAAAAAGTAAATTACATTGTCAAAATTTCACAAGATATCGTATCGTTAGAAGCCCCAGTCGGAACCGAAGAAGACAGCAAATTATCAGACTTCATCGAGGACGAAAAAATGTTGTCGCCGTACGAAACGACC
Source organism: bacterium DOLZORAL124_38_8 (assembly GCA_002747745.1). Lineage (GTDB taxonomy): Bacteria > Patescibacteriota > Gracilibacteria > UBA4473 > UBA4473 > OLZORAL124-38-8. Next base: position 21,447 of record PDQG01000003.1, on the reverse strand, counting down.
CACCGACAATTAATTAAAGAAAATATCGCCGAATTATTGGATTATTTGTCTGCTCGAGAACAAAAAATCATCAAGATGCGATTTGGACTCGAAGATGGAATTCCTCATACATTAGAAGAAGTCGGAAAAGAATTTAACGTGACGCGAGAACGAATTCGACAGATTGAAGGAAAAGTCTTAGAAAAACTACGAAATCATCCAATGGCGATGAAAATCGAATTCTAAGAAAAAAATAACCAGAAAAAATTTGCACTCTCTCATTTTTTTTATAATATCTCTGCGTTGTTGAAGACAACACATGAGTGATTAGCTCAGTTGGCTAGAGCATCTGGTTTACACCCAGGAGGTCACAGGTTCGAATCCTGTATCACTCACCAGATAAAAAGATAACAAAATAGTCCGTCCAGCGGATTATTTTTTTGTTTATAAAAAAGAGAAATAAGATTCATTATCTTCAAAATCATAACGGTGGATATTGAATACAAGCACAAGCTCTTTTCTGAGCAGGATTATCATAAGTAACATCGTACAGTCTGATGCCTTTTAAAGATTCTACAATCGAATAGGCAGTCTTCCACCCACCATTTTTAAGCAACTTAATTAGACGCGGCGTTGGTTTTGGCTCTTCTCCCCCACAACCACCAGAGCCTTCGGAATACATTGGAAAAACATAAGAGAAAGAGGTTGCCGTATTATCGCCATATACCCATGTCCAAGCACACCTTTCATTTCCAGTTTGAGCATACCAAAACATTTCTTCTATGGTAAGTAATCGTTTCCCCTTAGATAAACAAACAACTTCACATTGTTCCCTTGTATGAGTATACGAATCTGAAACATATTCTACATTCAACGGACAATCCACTTTATCCTCACCAACACAATCGGCTAAATATCGTCTTTTTTCTTGAGTAATTTGAGCCGAAAGTTTGGCTCTTTGAGCTTTATCGACATACGAATTATACTGAGCAATTCCCATTCCAGACAAAATCCCAATTATCACAATTACCACCAATAACTCTATGAGAGTAAACCCTTTAACTAATCCGCGAGCAAATTGCTTAAACGCTAACGCGGTTCGGTTCGGTTCGGTTCGGTTCGGTTCGGTTCGGTTCAATAAAACTCATCAAATTAAGTCTATTTTCTCCCCCTTTCTTTGTCTAATTTTTTTCAATCATTCTTAGAATCCTCTCCATAATTTTAAATACATAAAAAAACATAAATAATAAATTTGACAACATAAAAATTAAGTGCTAAAATAAAACCTAATATTTAATCAAAAAATATTCAGCATGAAACAATATACCGAACTATTCAAATGGTTTCAACACGCACAAAAAATATTACTCGTCGGAACAAAAGATTGGAATCAAGACCAAATGTCCGCTATGGTAGCCCTCCAACAATATTTACAATTAGAAGGGAAAACTGTCAGCTTAGTAAATGAAACCAAACCAAGTAAAGCGGTAGAATTTTTGTCAGTTTTACAATCAGTAAAACCTCAAATCGGACACAAAAATGATTTCGTGTTGAGTATTGATACTTCGGAAAAATCGCTCGAAAATCTTCACCACATCGTAAAAGACGGTCGAGTTGAGATTATTATCCGAGGGGATAAAAATCCTTTCTCAAATAAAGATATCAGTTTTAAAAAATCAGCGGAGAGTTTTGACCTTATTGTTTCGCTCGGCGCTATTAATCAAGAATCTATCGGAACGCCTTATACACAAAATAAACTGCTCTTCCGACAAACCCCCGTTATCAATATTTCTAACAATATTACGACTGAATCATTTGCTAAATTTAATCTTATTCAACCACAAGAAAACTCTTTGTGTGAAATTTTGTATAACTTTTTTACTCAGAAAAAAATCCCTATTACCCCAGATATGTCTACCGCTATTCTGACAGGAATCATTGATCAATCTGACAGTTTCTTATCTGAAAACACTCCAGCGGAAAGTCTCAAACGAGCTGGAAAACTCCAAAAAATTGGAGCCAACCAATCAGTTATTATTGAAAATCTGTACAAGAAAAAATCATTTACTGATTTAAAAACACTCGGGAGAATTCTCAATAATTTGGTCGTGGCCGAATCACATAAATTATCGTGGTCTGTGCTCAAGCAAAACGACTTTAAATCTCTTCATACCACGGCTCAAAACATCGATCACTGGAGTGACCAAGTATTACGACACACTAATAATGCTAATATTTCTTGCCTGTTTGTAGAACAAGAAGATGACTCCGTATTAATTCAAGTACGAAGTCGAAGTGAAAGTTTTAATTTTGAAAACACATTAGAGGCTATCGGACCAATCACAACTCGTCGATTCGGAGTTGATATAATCAGTCAATTGCCACTTGAAACCGTTCAAGAACAAGTGTTATCAGCCTTAAAACAATATCAAGAAACATTTTTACACCTTCCGGAACAGACCTTTGAATTCCAAAAAATAGAAACGCACTACCAACCAAATACACCCGTAAAACAAATTCGAAACGCGGCCAACAATATTCCGTTTGAAATGGTGGCTTAGGGTTCAATATTACTGAGCTACGATTGGTTTTGCTGGCAACGTAAACGTTCCAACCGTGTTCTGATGATGTTTAATCGCAATAATAAGCGGATCCGATAATTTTCCTGCGGCCAACATAAAATTCATCGTCGGATTTAGTGCATAAAAGTTTCCCCAAACATCTAACACCACCACTGTTTTGTGTGTCCGCTTATTCACCAATGCCAACGCCCCTTTTAATCCAGCCGTATTCGTATGAAATTTTTGCCAAACAAATTGATCGGATAGAACTAAATCTTCCACCACAATATTCGCTTTTGAGTCAAACCCCAAAACTTGTTTTGAAGCAAAGTTTAAGTCCAATTTTCCAATAACTAATCCATTCAAAGCTTGTATTTGTATTTGTGGTGGGGTTTTGTTCGTACTTGGAACCACTTTCACCCGAAAACGAGCATCCAAAATCATCACCCGTCCGGTTTCAGAAATTTCGGCTATTTTTTTTCGTGGTACAACTTGCCAAATATCAATGCTTTTACGCTTGGTTTGGGGAACCAATGAAAAAAGACCTTTCTCTAAAAGAATATTTTGTACCAATGGTTTCGTCACACGATTTCTATTTCGAAACAAAGTAAGCGGAGTTCTTTGCGCATCCTCAGATTTCAACAGAATTTCTTTCGTCGTTCCTTTTAAAATTTCAACTTTAGGCGGAGTAATGTCTATCGTAATACGTTGTCGTGATTGATTCTCGTTGAAATCCGTCATAAGCACTTCCACTTGAAGCTGTTTCGGAACCGTTTGTGCTGGCACCGATAACGTCAACCCCGTTTCTCCAGCCGTATCAAAGTCGTTCGATTGCCATTGAATTTTTTTGATGCCTACCAAGTCAAAAGATTCACTCGCATCAATCGTAAACGGTTGGTAAACGGGCACGGTAAACTGATTGCCTGACGTTAATTTTATCACTGGTGGTTCCGTATCATCTTCGCCCTGAGGATCATGCAACAACTTATAGCGAGTTGCACTCACCCCATCTGGACGATAAGCCTGCACCACTCCATACGTATTCCCAATGGGTAATTTTTTGAAAGCCGAAACAAATTCTGTTTCATTTTCAAACGTTTCAATTTGGTAGGTTTCCCCATCTCGCACTGTAATTTCATACGTTCCATCAATCAATAATTCGACTTCTGAACCAGGGGTTGTTTCTAAATAAGCTCCTGACGCAAAATAATCACCTGCCTTTGGTTGGAACGTCTCTGGTTTTGAAAACTCCAACACTTGCATTCCCCCAGAAATAACACAAACTTCCGCAAAATCAACCAATATTTCTTCCCCTTTATTAATCCGTTTCCAAAAACTTTTTTGCAATTCTCCGTTCCGTTTTTTCGTCTCAATGCGGAAAGTTGTATTGTCTTCCGTTCCTAGAAGAACGGTTTCAGACGACAAAAACGGTTTATGAATGGTCGCATCAGTACAACTCGCTCGGTCTTCAAACACGGGCAATGCTTTCTTTGCTGGAGCGCTTAAAGTAGCTTTTCCCTTGACCTTTACTATTTGAGCCGAGGTTGGACGAACTTGATATTTTCTTGAATCTGATTGAATCAACATCCCTACTCGATGCCAGATTTTTGATCGACGTTCAGCTGAATCACGTTGTGTTTCCCAAAACACATCTGGCCGATTCGACAAACGCCACTCATAATATTTAACGGCTTGATCTTGCACTTGTAGTACCGTATCAGCCCCATTCGGATACGTACTATTATCAATCGTTTTAGCCGGCACAAATAAGTTTGAAAAATCAGACATATCCCATTTTATCACAGACCAATTTGGTCTTGATGGTTTCGCTGATTTTCGATATTTCACAAATAATACATTATTAATGCTATATAAGATATCTTCAAATCCATCCGCATTTAAATCTACTACCAACGAAGCATATTTCTGTCCAGTTAATGAATATTTAAAGACTGGTTCTGAAATACCCCGTTGCACATCAAAATACGCAATTACCGGCGAAGCCACAGCTGAAACATTCGATAAGTCTTTCTTCACCGTCTCTACCGCCACTGGATTTAACGACGCTAACCAACGAGATGAGACTGATTTTCGAGGAACTTTTTGCAACGAAGCCATAATTTTCTCAACATTCTGTTTTTGAATTGACCATGATTTTCGAGCCGATAAAGCTAATTGTTTCGCTCCTATTTCATTCTTTCTTGATTGGGTTTCTACCGACATTTTCGGTGCCAAAGACGTAGTATACACCACCGTTGCCTCAGGACGCCGTTTCAAAGCCGTGGTTTGAGTAGAAGCACTGGTTTCACACGGTTTTCCTGATAACTGTTGTACCGAACACGAAGAAACATCTCGAATAGATTCTAACTGTTCATTCAAATCATCTAATCGTTTTGGATACACCCCTTCAAACCCAATCGTCTTATCGGGAAGATCCGGTTTTTTCGGCGCTTTAAATAACGCGGCAGCTACAAAATCGAGTCCAAAACTAAGCTCAAACCGATTCGTTTTTTCTTGAATATGAGATGCGAGTTTCCATTCTGGAATTGGGATTATTCCCTGAATCAAATAACAAAACAAACTAAAGAATGGTTTAGGAATAGCCATCAAACGAGTCATAGGCGCCAAGAAATTTGGAAGTGTTGGTGGCGGCAATAACAATGGCAATTGTGGTAAATCGATGGTTGGGATTTGTAAATTAAGCGGTAAATTCGATAAATTTGGCACCGCGGGTAATAACGGGATATTCGGAATATTTGGCAATACCGAAATACTAGGAAGATTTATGTCATTCAGAACTCGGCTAAATGACGTGTCAATTGAGGCATTCATATATGACACCGCATTAAATCGTTTTGGAGTAGGCAGATTTATCTCTTTCTCAAGAGAAGGCGTTGGTATATTTACTTTTGATTTGGACAAAACTACTCCACTTCCAAGATTTGTATTCACGCCATCTAGTTTGTTAACGTCAGTTGATGGAGTTCCCTTTTGAATCTTCATTTGCGCTCTTGCTGTAATATTCCGAGCTATATTAACCCCACTTGCTACTATTTTTTTCGCCATTCCAGTAGCCGGTCCGGCGACATCAATTGGCAGACTTGGAATCGTTTTCATTAACATATCTGACATATCAGGTAACAAAACCTGATTATCTAGAACGGGCAAACTATTTCGAATATTCGGTAAATTAACGGGCGTTTTGTGTAATTCTATTTCTGGAATGGCCACCGTCATACCGATTCCGGCCTTTGATAAATCAATGATAATATCCGCAAATTTAGGAAGCGGAATAACGGGCAATTTAATTCCGCCTAATATTACTTTAAAGAACCAAGTAATAACCGTTCCTCGATTCACATTACATGTAGGACACTGTTCTGTAAGCCCCGCAAAAATTCGTGGAATTGATTTCCAGGCATTAAGCGTCGTTTCTAATTGTGAGCGGAAGACTTTCCATTCTAAGACACGTTTTTTATTTTCTTTTTGCCATTCGACAAAATATTCATTAATCAAATTAGTAGAATCTTTAATTTGCTGTTTCAAATTTTCTATTTTAGGTTTTATCCCTCGTAAGAACGCTTGATTTTGCTTATACGTTCTCAAAATTTCCATATTTTGTTCAAAATTAGATACCAAGTTTTCTAAGGGCTTAATATTGATTGAAAGACTGAGTTTTTGTAAAAGTTTCCCCACTTCTTGTTTCGGAATCGCTAATTTTAAAGCCGGAGTTTGTGGACGAGGCGGTAATTGGGCTCGAAGATTTTTTACTGCCATCAATTTTTTAGCTTGTACCGAGGCTTCTGAAAGGGTGGATTTTTTGGTAGCAACCGACTGTTTTGAATCTTCAATCACTTTTTTCCCTTCATTAGAAATAGCTTCCGATTGAGAAACAACCAATGCTTTTGATTGTTTCACTTTTTGATCCAATTCTGATTTCAGATTTCCCAGTTGCTTCGTGGCTTTATTAAAATTCTGCACGACCCCACCAGCCGCTTCTTCTGATTGTACCACCAGTGATTTTGACGCAGACAACAAAGACTCGAAATCTTCTAATTGTCCCAACACTTCTTCATGAAGTATTTGTTTTTCAATATCAGTTAAACCCTTTTCCGCGGTGGCTATTTCTTGAGGCAACGCCGATAGCGTGTCTGCTATCAACGACATTGAAATTTTGGCTTTTAACCCAGAGAGAGGACGTTCAAGCGATGATTTTAAATCTTCATCAACCGATAGTTTTTGTTTTGTATTTTGATTCCAATCTTCATATTCTTTTTTCCAAAGTTTCCAACTAGATTGCAACCCTTCAAAATCTTCATCAGAAAATGACGGATACTGGATTCGAATTGGATTTTTTTGGACTTTTAAGAACGGCGAAGATGAAAGTTTTTCCCAAATAGAAGCCTGTTTATTTTTAAACGAAGCCGTTTTAAATCGTGGCAAAACAAAATTAATCGCGGGGAATTTAAAGTTTGAAAACTCTTCAAACTGAGCTTGTACCCAAGCGGTAATAATATCGGCCGCAATAATTTTTTTATTCTTAGTTTCTGCCACCACGGGTGGACTATAACGCCCCGTATTTCCAAAATTAAACAAAGACGTTAAATTCTCTAAAGGCGATTTAGCTTTATTTTTACAAGCCCCTCCAAATAAATTTATCGGTGGAACAAACGCAAAACAATTTCCGACCGGCAAAGGAGGAATACTTGTTCCTTGCACACCTAAACACGCTGCAATACCTACTTGTCCCGTAATTGAAGGCATTACAAACAAACGGAAAGTAGACGCAGGAACCGTTGGTGTAAACGGCAAAACAAACGGCAAAAATGGGACTATTTGCAAAGACGGCATTCCAACCCCAGGAATAGGAAGTGTTGGAATACTCGGGAAAGACACGGGCGGAAGATACAATGATTGCTGCCCCGGTCCCATAAACGTATAAGACGGAATATTTAAACCACAACCACCCCCACAAGACATTCCAGACATTAAATCTTCTATAGACGTATCACCAAACCCTTGTTCGGTAAGGGCATCAAACCCTTTTTGCGATAAATCTTTCAACGTACTCACATCGGTTAAATTTGAAAAATCTTTTTCGGTACTTGATAGTTGATATTCTAAAGCATGAGTATGAGTCATTGATGCCTCTTTTTGTGTTACCAACTGAGACTTCAACGCCCGCGACAAATTGTCAAATAATGATTTTGGCTTTGCTGGTGAATTCAATTTAGTTGGGTATTGCTTCTTATCGCCATTCGATTTGAACAATACAAATTGTTGTTTTCCTTCATCGGTCGTCCACGGAACCACCACATCATCAATTCCATCCTTTCCATAAAAATCATTGACCACATACGATATTTTAGGAATTTGAATTATTTCATATTCCCAAGAAACTGTTTGGCGTTTTCCAACCACGCCACTCAATCCAGAAAGTTTCAAACTTCCATCTTCATCCTGCATCGAACAGTCTTTTTTTCCACCAACACATTGCAAAGAATTCGGCACCAACACCAGCCCTTCTATCGCAGGAATAAGAATTTCAACATTGGTTCCTGCCACACGTGGAAGGATTTCCAAGGAAGCTTTCACTTTTGCCTTTATATATGACTTTGATAATGGTTCCAACTGAAACTCAGTCGTCAAGAACGAACTATCTGTTATTTCCCTTTGAACAATTTTATTGTTCTTATTTTGAAACCGAACTTCAAAAGAAGAAAGATACTCAAACGAGTTTGGAGTCGTGTTATTATTCGGTGAAAATCTTTCCGTTACAGGATTTATCTTCGATAAGAAATCATATAATTTTGTTCCCACGCCAAACTTTCCTGATCCAATTCCATGAACAATGTATATCATATTATTATCATCCAATAATACTAAATCTTTAAACGAATCTGCGTTCATATCGCCCAATTGCACATCTGTCCATACACGATTCAAACTCACTCTAGTATTGGTTTTTTCTAACACTCCAGACTGATTTTCAAAAAAGATTAATTCTCCTGAATCATTAATTTGAATCAGGTACTTTAACACATTCCCAACCTCATACGTGGCTAATTTTTTCACCCCATCAGCAAACCGCAATATCGGACCAACATCTTTATAAATATGGTTCCCATTGGCATCCGCAAATTGTAAATACAACGTATCACCAACAAGAGAAAAAATTTCTTTTTTCCCATCGGCATTTAAATCTGACGAAAGTATTTGACGAATATCTTTACCATTGGGAGTCTGCCAAATAGGCGTTCCTAAATCTTCTGTTAATCCAATAAGAGACGACTTATTCTCTGTAGCAACTTGCACCGTCGGATCTCCCAACAAAACTAAATGATTCTTAGCCGAAAATCTCCATGCGTTTCCCACTGAGTTTCTCGCTCCAAAGAGAGTGGCCACTTTCTGGGTTCCAACCCAATCAGTGTCCAAACTGTACTCCGTTTCATTGGGCGTATTTTCTTTTGAAACGGCGGACACCAAAGCCAATCCTAATGTATCAGACGTACTCGTTAACACTGACTGTAACTTCGTTTGCAATGAGGTATCAAGCAAAGAGACTTGTATATTTTTAGACGACGCTACAGAAAACTGCACCCAAAAAGTTGGCACATTCGGAATTTCTACCAAAAACCGATTCCAATAATCGGTTGACGTTACTTTGCCTTCTGATTGCAAAAAATACACCCCACCATCTTTTCTAAAACTCAATAAAGGTTTCTGTTTGTACCATAATTGATGATTCTCAAATAAAAACTGAGCTTGTTCTGACGAAGGCGTTTTGAGATAAATTCCCGCACGAGCCGAAGTATCAAAATCGTCTACGAACTGCACTTCTGGTGAATCTGAAAAGTTCAAAGTCAATTCAGCCAATGGTTTTTCACCAGATTTCCAAATCATCGTTGGACGACTTCCTTCTTGCAAAACGGTTTGTACCGACGAATCTTTCTGTCCATTCGGGTGAATCCACCCATGCCATGACGAATTCGCCAATTTTGATTCTGTTACCACCGCTTGCGTTTCCCCTTGAAATAAGAACGAATTCGCAATATTCGGTTCATTCCAAGTCCCAGCATTCCATCCGTGCAAAGTCGTCAGTAATGACTGTGGTTTTAATTGCCGAAAATCACTCGGCGTCAACGTGTTGACAAAATCTATTACTGCCGTACTCGACACTAAACCTTTTTTCTCCGCTAAAAAGAAATATTTTCCCACTTGTTGCGGCAACATTTCCACTTCACCCACTCCATCACGCATTGATACATTTATTCCATACACCGTATCAAATTCTATCTTGGGTCGGAACGTTATACCCGTTGGAAGCACATAAGAAGTTCCTGTATCTACGGGGTTTACTCGCACACGAATTGTATCTTGAAATGAACGAGCAATATTTCCAAAACGGTCTTTTGCCACCACTTTCAAAATACTTTTTTTCTTTTTAACAGAACGAACCAACGACGTTTTATCTATTTCAATTTTAACTGGATCTGCTGGTAATATTGTAAACGAAAAAGACTGTGGTGCGGCTCCATCAATGGTAATTCTTCCCGAATAAGTACCCGCCATTACCCCTGGCGTAAAAGACAACACCCCTTGCCCATTCTTACTTTCAACCGTCAACGGAAATTCTCCTGCCGCAGCCGAAGAAACTACCACCCCGAATGATAAATCTCCTGACAACAATTTCCCATTGTGTCGCACTTCAAACGGAATTTGTGCTGATTTACGACCCGCAATAATTTTAGGCAATGATTTCGGAACGATTTGCACATTTTTCACAACTGAAAACTTCAAAGGCTTCGCCTTCGTTTCTAAAATTCGAGCATCAGCCGACACCGATACTTGTTTAACCCCTTTATTAAGCCACACATTAACCGCATTATTAGCTGTTTTTTCTAACCGCCCCCCTTCAATACGCCAATCAAACAATGACGATTTTTTTACTTCATTCCCATATTCATCAGTTAGTACCGCTTCTACCTTTTGTGGCTGCAAGCTATTTTCTAAAAACACAGTCGAACGACTCTTATATTTTACCTGCGTTGGTTTATTTGGTACCACCTCCAAAGAAATTTTCTTCAGTGGCAAAACTGAATGATGAACCGTTACCGTAATATCTTGTGCCTTTTTTCCAGCAAAATATGTAAACTCAATCTTTCCATGCTTAATAACGGCTGAACCCTCATTGGAAAAAGTTCCATCACCCGTGGTAGAAATCGAAACCCTTGTTCCGTCATACGCCTCAGAAACATTCCCTGATTCATCCTTAACCCATAATTTAATCACGGTTCCAATCGGGTTTCCGGCTGTTAATGTTCGATTCCGTACACTACTCACCCAACCTTCTTGAATAATTTTCACAGGAACGGTTTGTCTCAATTTTCCGAAAATTAACTCTATGGTATGGGTTCCTACTGAAATATCGGAATCAACTGACACAAAAAAATCTACTTGTCCTGCTTGAGCCGTTTTGCTTGATAATCCATTAACCGTTATGCCTGATGGAGTTTTTATTTCCACTTTTGAGTAAAAATCTTGTTCTAAAATATTCTTCGTTTTATCTAACAACTGAACCCGAATTTTTTGTGGCTGAATCGCATTTTTCGTGAGCGTTATCCTGGCAGGATTCACCCGTAATTCCTGCACCAACGACTCATTTGTATCGCCTGAGTTCACCACTACATCTGCCGAAACCGTTCCGTCATCGGTGGTTTTAGGAACCAATTTTGAACGCGTTTGAAACAAATTCGGCAAAGACGAAAGCCAAGGCATCAAACAACTCCCCGTCCAAGAAAGAAGATTTCGATTACAAGACTTTTGGCCATTTTTTGTGTTTGCTCCAGTTGATTGATTATCAGACACAAAGAGTTTTGAAAATACCGATTCGGACGTAGGTTGTTTTCGAAACTGAAACTCAGATTCAGCTAATTCAGCTTCGGCGAACACTAATGACTTTTCAAGTTCATCACTCCGTTCAAAATCGGCTTTGATCGCCCCTACTTCTTGCCCAACCGCAGATTCTCCAAATAATTGTAATACTTCAAACCCTTGAAAATCAGAAGCGCCTAATTCTGTCCGAGCCACCGACACCTCTTTTAAAACCGCGGTAAACACTTGTTCATTCTTCACTTCTAACGGCAAATCCAACCACCGCACCGCTTCAAACAAATCTTTTTCTTGAAAATTTTTCAATACATCGGTCAAAACTGAAGCCGACAACACCGTGTCTTTGTCTGACACAGCATTTAATTCTTTTATTTTTTGTACTAATTTTTTATTCAACAAACCTTTCAATTTTTCAGTTTTTGCTCCGCGCAAATCAAAAATATTCGGATACGAAATTCGATGAAATTGGTATTCTTGATCGTAAAACGAAACCCCTCGTGGATTATCAATCGGCAAATCAAACGCGGGCGATTTCATCGCCTTTGAAAACTGAGTTTTAATCGTCAAAGTCGTTGGTTCAACGTGATTCGTCAACGAAGAAAAGGTTTGCAAGTTCGACTCAATGCTTTTATGCAATTTGGCGTTAATTCTATTCTTATTGATTTGCCAAATAATATCGTGACATCCAGACGCCCCAATCTTACGAGACGTCGCTAATTTCGCTGCCGTTATGTCAAACAAGGGACTTCGCTCAAATTGAAACTTATAAAAAGGTTCTTTGTTTTTTACCTTCTTCGATTTGTTTAAAACATGTTCCCAATGATTCGTCGTAAAAACATACGGAAACCGAGACAAGGCATCAAAACGAGCTTGACTAGTAACTGGCAATGATTTTCCTTCAAAAATTTGCCCACAAGCACGAACCAAATTCTTGTCTTTGCTACAGAAATACTTATCGGTTGTGCGTTTATCATTAATATTTTGAAAACTAAAGGCTTTATTAAATTCAACCACTTTTCCTGAAGCCCCTCCGCCTCGCAACAACGAACATTTATCAGCGGTGTTTACACCCAAAAATGTAGGCGTTCCATCCCGAAATTGAGTAATTTTTTCTCCGTTCCAATAATCAGGAAAGTGAATATAAGAATCTTCATCATCTACCCTTGGACACACGTCTTTTCCGTGCCCATTCGGATGTTTCAACAAATATTCAGTATGACATACATATCGTTTTACGGTTCCCCCTTTCGGAATAGAAATTCGAGCCGGAATATTTGAATCAGCCAAAGCCTGAAACATTTTTTGCTCCACCGCATCATTAAACTTTTTCAATAATTTTGCAGCTTGTTCATCTTTTTTCGTAATCAGCGAAAAGGTGGTCTCTACTAATTTTGGATCCCAACGTCCTGTTTGACTCACTCGTTGGTTAAGTTGTGATACATACCCTTTGTACAATTCTAAATATCGTTTTTGTAAACTTTGAATCGTATTTTTACTAAAAATGTCGGGCATTCCCGAAAAATCCATCTTGGGCATTTCAACATTTTCTAGTCCAGGAATTTTATTCACATCCACTAATTTTTCTAATTGCTGTTCATCCAACAGTTTTTTGGCCAATTCTTTCGTAAACCGTTGGTATAAAACATCTTCAATGTTCTTGATATAATTGTCATACGACCGTCGCATTAATAACGGTAATCCTTTCTTTTGAAATAATAAATTCGCATGAAACACACGTTTTCCGTATTTGATCTGACCTCTATGAAACGCATTATTATTGTCAAAATACGCCTCTAATTGAGCCACCCGATCGGCTAAGTTTTCTTCTTTTTCTGTTTGTTTCGAATACGGACGAATCACCCCTTGCCACACTTCGGCCTGACTATCTCCGCCCACAAACACAAACCGTTTCGTTGCTTCATCCCAAACATAATCAGGGTCTTCAAAATCCGAATACAGCCAAGACGAAACCACGGGACGGTTTTCGTCCCACACTACCGGCAATGGTACATCTCCAATAAGAACCGTCCCAATCAGTTTTGAGGTATTATCTTGTTTCAACCCTGAAAAATACAACGCCGCATTCCCCTCTTGAATTTCTTTCACACTGGCGGTAGACGGAACTGGAACCAAAACCACCTGCGCATTCGTCGCTAACTGAACATCTCGAGCGTATCGTTCAATTTTTCGCTTAACGCCCGTAAATCCAAACAATTCTTTTTCTACCAACAACGAAACAATATTTCGTGTTTCAGTTTTCGGCATGGTTCTCGCTGGCTTTCCAAACAAAGAAAACGCCTGCACCGAAGCAAAAACTGGTGGACACAACACGCTAACTAACGCCAAAAACGCCACGATTCGAATATTGCTTTTAGGCTGAAAAAGTCTCATAAAAAAACAAGGCAATTACCAAAAACAGTATGCCAAATCGAGTCAAAAATTGCAAAAATTATATACAGACAAAATCCGCAAAAAATTCTTTTATACTATGCCGCCATTCTACCTCCTGAAGAATGAGACGGATTCATTGATATTACACGACCACCACTTGAACTATTAAGAAGATTCAGTTTTGGTGGTTGAATAGAAGCAAACCTTTTTTCCAGAACCTTTTCCACATTGTCTATATTAAATAATTTATTCCCCTTCTCTTTCCCCACTAAATCAAAAATCTTCGCTTGTACTTTTTCTTCCTTAAACGCTTTTCTCCCTTTTTCATCATCAGGGGCCTCTGGTGGATAACCCGCTGCAAGTTTATGCTTTAAAGCATACCTATAATCATCACCTTCATCCGTTAAATCAAAAAAACCGTCAACAATTCCATGCATTTGTCTTCGATAGTCCATATGCCTTGAAGTATCTTTCAAATCATTCGCCGCCAAGGTAACCGCTTGAGGACGAGAAAGAGAGAAAACCCCATTCCCAACCAAAGTTTCTGTAAAAGTTAGTCCAGCCCGCATCATATCCGCTAAATGAGTTAACCGTTTTTCACGCAAAACATCCCATTTAGGATTTCCTTGATAATATTCCTTTTCGGCAACATATTGCCTCCAACACTCTTCAATAGCTTTCGGATACCCACTCAACAATTGTTCCCAACCATCTGAACGGATTTTCAAGGTACCATCAGAGGTAGATTGCAATACTTCTGTCGCATTATCCAATCGGAATTTCGTAGCCCATAAAGACAAATCGGCAAAATCAGCCTTCTTAATATTAGGAGCAAAAGAATTATAAAATGTCGAATCAACTTCAACTGAATCACACATATGCACATAAAATTCTCGAAATCGTTGTTTTTTATCTTCAGTATTCATCAAGAAATCAGAAGCCTTCGTCGGCATGGTTCCACCATTTAGTTCCCGAGCCCAAATACGGAAATCTTGCATATCCCAAGGACGCTCTTCCCAACCAGTGTCAACATCTTTATCAACTAATCGACCATTCTTTTTCGCTCCACGAGAATCAATCAAAAATGAAAGTGGAGGGAAACCACCCTTATATTCCGATTCAATTTTTTGTATATCCGCCGGAGAGAAGAAACCAATCGCCAACCCTTGAATCAAAAGCCACAACGGATCATCCCCTTCCATACCGCTGTTCATTTTTCGACGTTTCAACGCCAACCGCATAAAAGATAAAATATATCCTTTATCAACTTTCGCTAATTTTTCCGCATTAGGTGGTTCCGTCGCAAAATCCTCAAAGGCTTCTGAAACCGTTTTCAAAAAATGTGCTTTATTGGCCACCGCTAAATCAGCCTCCGCCGCATAATCATCATCAGCTTTAATCATACCATCGGCAAAGTAATCATCCGTCCACATATTAGCTTTCGCATCTCCTAACTCTGGTCGTGCCCGAATCCAGTCTTCAATTTTCTTTCGAAATGTATCGTTTGATAGATTTTTCCAATCATTTTTTTTGAAATAATCATACCCAGAAATACGATTAATTGTTTTAAGCACAAACTGGTCTCGCCACACAAAATCAGAACGTTCACGTAATGTTTCCACCGCCGCCCAAAACATAAATATATCCGACGTTTCGTATAAGAATTTTTCTTTTATTTCTCCCGTTGACCGATTTTTCAAAACTTCATCTTGTTCTCCTTTTTCAGCCTCTTCTTGATTTTTCTTTTCTCTGGCAAATTTAGAATGTATCGGTGAATCTTTATCAGCAAATTTTTCTCCAATAGTGGCTACAGCTAGTTTTGATCGCGATTCCCAATCTTCTTCTCGTTTTTGAACATACCCCTCAAACATTTTATAGATGTCATATAAAGACACCATCGTTGGAGGCGCTACTTGTTTTTCGGAATTTAAAAATTCTTCTATTTTTTCATTTTGGTCGGACAATTGTGCCAAAAATCCATCTTCCGCAATTAAGTTTTTAAAGAACGACGCATCTCGAATCGCTTCCGATCGAGTATGTTTATTATTATACTTTCCGGTCTCATTATATTTGTCTAACCAATCGTCGTAAAAGTTTGGATCCGCCAATAATTCTAAATTATGTTTCGATTTTCGAACCCCTTCTTTCAAATTATCTATTTCGGCCGCTACTTTTTCCCGTGTACTTCCAAAACGATCGGCAAACGCTTCATCCGACATTCCCCACTTACTATTTAACCGTTTTTCCAGTTTTCGTATTAACGCTTCATGTTTCGCAATCCCGTCTCGCAATTTCCCTTGGCTTTCTTTTAAGTTTTTTTCAAACTCAGCCTTATTTTTCCAAAACCCTTGACTCTCTAAATACTCGGTTCCATCAACCGTTTCTTGTACATCTTGTTTCAAGAACTTAATATCTCGTTGAAAGAAACTTTCTGGTTCTCCATTTTCACCTAACTCAGCCGTATTAAAATTATAAAAAGATGCCAAATCTTTGGCTCGTTTGTTCGTTTCTTCCCAAAAATTCTCACTTCCGTTATAATTCGCTTTCGCACGCACTCCCTGTTCTAGATTCTGTAATATACTCCCAAACGCGTCTTCTTTTCGCTTTAATTCGGTCACAAAATACTGCGCGTATCGGTTTTTGTGCCCAAATTTATTTCCTTTCAAAGTCGGATCCTCATCAAACACTTGATTCAAACGCGCCACAATTTTGTCTCGATGAGCCCGTAATTTTTTCCAATGTTTCCCCGTATTCGGACGAAAATCATCGATAAAATTTTTAATTTTACGCTCTAAATCTTGTTTATTAAGACGACGAACGAAAACATTTTCCTCTTTCGACAAAGCTTCATAGTCGTTTTGAAACTCCAAGAAAGTCCCAAATATCTCTTTCCGATCTTTATCCAATTCAGCCGCTAATTTTTTTGTATCTGCATCCAAAAATTCTTTCAAAAAGTTGTCATAAGCTTTTAATTTTTCTGTTTCATATTGCCCGGCTTCACTCAAATTTTCTCTGTCTTCAGCTTCTCGATCAAAATCAGCCTGTGTTTTTTGTGTCGGTTCTTCATGTTCAATTCGTCCCGCTACTTTATCAATTTTTTCTTGTGAATTTTTTGCAAACGCATACCGCTCTTTATACCCTGCCAAATCAGATTCATGTTCCCGATTCTGATTGTGCTCTCTATCTAAATCATCCTTTATTGATTGTGCTGTCGCCTTGTCAGCTTCTTCAGCTTTCTTTTCATCTTCGGGCTTTTCTGCCTCCGGTTTTTTCTCTTCAGTGACTTTTGCCACCACCTCATTGGTGTTTTCTACGGTTTTTTCTACAGGCGTTTTTTCTCCTTCTTTTTGCTCAGCTGTTTCCGTTTTTTCCGTTACTTCATTTCCAGTTGGCACCGCTATTTTTTTTCCTGACAAAATATCATCAACCGCGTTTGATAAATTATTTGTGGCTGTCTGAGCTCTTTGC
The DNA here is from genome assembly GCA_002747745.1 of bacterium DOLZORAL124_38_8. Classification (GTDB taxonomy): domain Bacteria; phylum Patescibacteriota; class Gracilibacteria; order UBA4473; family UBA4473; genus OLZORAL124-38-8. Next base: position 4,156 of record PDQG01000003.1, on the reverse strand, counting down.
TGTAATTCTCGTAACCGCTTTCTATCATCATCTGACAAACCAGATGTTTTTTCTTGTGCCAATAAGTTTTTAATTTCTTCAATATCAGCTTTTGTGGCCGGAATTTTCTCCAAATCAGAAGCGACTTTTTGCTCCTCATTTCCCGCTTGCGTTTGCTTCGCATCATCACCTTCCACAAACAACATTCCTCTTCGGAAGTCGTCAGAAAATGGATTAAAAGCTGATAAAAATTTCATGCTCGCGCGCGTTCTGATTAAAATTAGTCCAGTTATTATACCTGAAAATTTGCAAAAAATCAAGCTTAAGAAAGAAAAACAACCACAAAATTGCAGAAATGTTGACCATTTTTGCAATTTCAAGAAAAACATTCACTTCCAGACCGTTTATTCGTAAACTCGTTGACGAACAAAGACAACCACACTAAAATCACCCATGATGGGAATATTTGAAATCTTTTTTAGCTTTATTCTTGGGGTTCTAGCCATCAGGACATTTTTTTGGCATCTCCAAAACTGGCAACTCCGAGAATACCGTACCGACCGAATGAAGGCTCGACTCAAAACCGTCGAAGGACGATGGGAAATTTTTTCTATTTGGGTTTTTCCAGGAATTTTCCCCAGACCAAAACGTTCATTTAGGATTCTTTTAATCTGTACAATATTTTTGTTCTTAAATACGTTTTTATTTTTCATAAAAACCCCACATTTATCTGGAATATACTGGTTTTTTCAAGAATCACGTTTTCCACTTTTTTTCCCCTTATTAATTTTTGAAAGACTCATTTGGCTCACAGTTTTTGTCAGTGTAAAATTGTCGGAAATCCCCGTAAAAATTAGAACAAAAAAATTATTCAAAAGCACAAAAAAATTGCTAAAAAGAACCCCTCCAAACCTGGTAAAAATAGCCATTGGTGGAAGTTATGGAAAATCAAGTACCAAAGAAATTCTAGTACATTTACTCACCCAACACTTTGGTGCCGAATCGGTCTTATACAACCCAGCCAATCAAAATAATGAAATTGCCATTGCTCGTATGTTACAAAAAAACAAACGATTTCTTACCACTCGCACCAAAAAGAAAAAATTTGTTATTATTGAAACTGGTGCTTACAAACGAGGCGAACTCGCTCAAGTATGCGATTTTTTCCAACCCGATGTCTCTATTTTAACCGCCATTGGAAACCAACATTTAGATTTATTTGGAAGTCAAAGAAACATACAATTAGGAAAATTCGAACTCGCCCAAGGAGCCCACAAAACCGTGTATTTTAATGCCGACAATCATTTGCTAGAAGAAATATTCAACAGTAGCACTATTGAAGCCACGCCTATTGCCGTCAGCCAAGCCAAAGCCGAAAAAATCCGCAGTTACGAAAATCGCACCACCTTCAAGCTCTACGGAGAACATTTTGTGTTGCCATGGCCCGGAAAATTCTTTGTCCAAAATGCCCTACTCGGATTAGAATGTGCCAAAGAACAAGGCATTCCAGCCAAAAAGCTAGCCCAATATTTACACACTATTCCTAGCCTCAAACGAGCCTTAAACAAGACCACGCATCCCCAACAACAATACACCTTATACCAAGATTTGTATTCGGCAAATGCCCAAGGCGTGCTATCAGCTATTCAACATTTACAAAAATCAAACGGGCGACGAATTTTCGTCAGTCAGCCATTATTAGAACTTGGCTCAGACGCCCAAACATCGCATCAACAAATATTCGAAGCCCTAAAAGAATGTGATGCCGAAGTGTATTGGCTAAAAGACGATTTCAAAAAACTGGGAAAACAAATTATTGGACCAAATTTCTTTGCCCTCAATCCACGCCAAAACACAACCATCCAAATTTTAAAAATTTTGAAAAAAACGTTAGAAAAAAATGACCATGTATTAATCGAAGGAAAAATTCCAAAAACCATTAAACAAATATTCACTACGTAAAACATTGGTCTTTTCACGTTGATTCAAATCCAATTTTTTTTATACTACCAAACGATTTAACCAAGCATATTATGTCAGGACACAATAAATGGAGCACCATCAAACACCGAAAAGCCGCCAATGATGCCAAACGAGGAAAGATTTTAACCAAACATTCTAAAATTTTGAGTGTGGTTGGAATGACCGACCCAAATCCAGACACAAACTCCGCTCTAAAAACGGCTATTACCAATGCCAAATCAGACGGAGTGCCAAAAGACAACATTGAACGTATTTTGAAAAAACTTCGAGGAGAAGGAAAAGACGGCGTACAATACGCCGAGGTATTATACGAAGCTTATGCCCCAGGCGGAGTACCTTTTTTGATTTCTGGTTTGACCGACAATGTAAACCGAACCTTCCCCCAAGTACGAACCGCCGTCGAAAAATCAGGCGGAAAACTCGGGAGCCCGAACTCCGTAAAATTCTTATTTGATCAAATTGGAATAATCCTCATCGAAACACAAAACCGCACCGAAGACGAATTATTTGAAATAGTGGCCAACGCTGGTGGTGAAGACTTCGAACGAGAAGACGAAGAAACAGAAATATTTACGACGTTCGATAATTTAGGAGCCGTACGAGACGCTTTAACCGACGCTGGCGTAGAAGTAAAAAAAGCCGAAACCCGCTACCAAACGAAAGATCCCGTAAAAATTGAAGACCAAACCACACTAGACCAACTAGAAAAATTTACCGAAAAAATCGAAGAAACTTGTGACGATATTGATGAAGTTTTCGGTGGATACATCATAAACTTTTAGCCCATGAAGAAAACTTTGTTGGTCGGAAGTTTTGGAGCCAAAAACATTGGTGATGAACTCATCTTGCAGGCAGCTTTACAAAAACACAAGTCAGTCATTGTTGCCACGGCCAACGCTGAGGCTTCTATCGATTTTAGTCCTACTTGGTTTGCGACCATTCCATCGTTTCCCTGTGGAATAAAAAGTTTATTTCGCTTCTTCTTATCCCCCAAACAACGAAAAATCTATCAAGCCACTGCGCCACAAATAAAAAAAATGGTTTTCCCTGGCGGCGGATTGTTTAAAAACAATTTCAAGGCTGTTTGGATTTGGACGCTAAATGTGTTTTGGTTAAAACATTTTTTCCCCAACAAAAAAATAATTTTTGAAGCCCAAGGGGTAGATAAATTAAACAATTATTTTGTTCAAAAACTAGCTTTATGGAGTTTTAATCAAGCTCACAGGGTAAGTGTGCGAGACGAACAATCAAAACAAAACCTCATCAACCTTGGATATGAACACAAAATAAAGGTTGTCCCAGATGTCGCCCACGAATTTTTACAAACTCAAAATTTATTACCAATAAAAACCAACCAAAAACAAATATTAATTCAAGCCAGCAAAAACTTTAACGCCGAAAAACTCCGAACGCAAATTGCCAAACGGTTCCCGCAACACCAAATACAATTTGTGGCCTTTGATGCAATAGATATACCAGTTATTCGAAGAAACACCCACCTACCAACCGAAAAGATTGTATTTCCACAAACCTATCAAGATACCATCAATTTATTTCAAAACAGCCAAGTCTTTATTGGGCAACGATTCCATTTTTTGATTTTAGCCCATTTAATAAATCCTAAACGAACTTTTTTACTCCACAAACCATACGCACCTAAAACTGAAACACTGGCCAAAAGTTTAGGGATTGAGAAATTTTAAACAGTGATTACCAAAATTAATTCGTATTTTCTACATAAATTCGACAATACGTAAGACGACCATCATCATAATTTACTTCCGAAGATGAATTAGATAATTTATCACAGTCAGCATTAGCCCCATCCATCATAAAGTCAAAAAAAGCTGTTTTTTCAGGATTCATTCCAAACAACTTGGAATGATGTATCCAATCTGGATGCCTTGTAGCTGGATATGAATATAAAATACCACCCCGTTTATATCCATTACTTTTTGTGACTGGCTTAATTTTCGACATTCCTTGTATATGCCGATCAAATTGTTTTTGTACCGCAGCATTGTACACACTACCTGGATCATCTTCCCAACACGTAACACCAACCTTTCCTAAACACACAGAATGATTTCCTTGTGATGGAAGATAAGTCGGAAATGATTCTCCACTGGCATTCATACGCTTCAAAGCGTTTATATATTCTGTTGCCACCGATAATCTCTGCACATTCTCAGCT
>PDQG01000008.1 GCA_002747745.1 bacterium DOLZORAL124_38_8 | reverse complement strand
TGGAAATTCCGTGTCGGAGCACGGAAAATGATAAATATATTCATTCTCCAAACTTGATTTGGAGTCTTCCTTTTCTTTTAAAAAACAAAAAATACCCACAAGGGGTATTTTTTGTTTAATATCTTTATCTGGCGGAGGAGAGAGGATTCGAACCTCCGGAGACGTTGCCGCCTCGACGGTTTTCAAGACCGTTGCATTCGACCACTCTGCCACTCCTCCGACAATGTACACTACTTGGTCAAGTAGGCTGGTTCAATATAAGAATAATTTTTCTCGACGCAAATTTTTTTTATAAAAAAATACACAAAAATAATCTGACGAAATATTTTTTTTAACTATCATCGGTAAGACATTTATTGAACATAAACAAATGAACGCAAACAGCCCCATTTGGATTACCAACTTTAAAACATACGAGCAAAGCGTAAACGAAAACGCTATTCAATTAGGACTTATCCATGAGAAAGTCGCCAAAGAAACTGGAAAAAATGTTTGGTGTGCCGTTAATGCCATTGATTTACAAGCAACGGCGGATATTATTCTCTCGCCTGTATTGGCTCAACATGTTGACGGAATCGAATACGGTTCACATACTGGACACATTCATCCTGCTACTGTTCAAAATGCGGGCGCGATTGGAACCTTACTCAATCATTCAGAAAATCGTGTGTCGTTTGAAGCCCTACAAGCGGCTATTACCGCCTGCAAAAAATATGAGTTAAAAACAATTGTTTGTGCTGAATCACCCGCAGAAGTAGCAAAATTTGCCGAACTGAAACCCGACATGTTGGCTTTTGAACCGCCACAACTCATTGGTTCATCAGATATTTCAGTCGCGGACGAACCAGAATTAATTACTCAGTCAATTGAAAAAGCCAATGGGATTCCCCTCTTGGTTGGTGCTGGAATCAATAAGCCCGCTGACATTAGAACCGCACTAGATTTAGGAGCCCAAGGATTTTTAGTTGCCTCAGCTATTGTTAAATCTGATAATCCCGAGGCAACCCTTCGATTATTTTTAACGGAATTTTAATCTTCAATCACTAAATAAATGAAAATCTTATTCACACTGTTGCTGTACGTTTTTGGATTAAATGGATATTTACTCGTACAAAAATTCTCCCCTTTTTGGTTGAATCGAAGTACCGAAATACCCGTGCAAGAAGTTTGTGTAAACCAAAACCACAAAACCTATACCTGGTTTTGTAATAATTCTCAAGCAAATTTGAGTCAATTGACCCTTCAACAAACTATTTCCGCCTCTCGAACACAAATAACACAAACGCCAAAATTTTCTGATACCAATTTGAATAAAGTCATAAACAATCATATTCAAAAAACACATACGCCTCCAACAGTTGATGACCAAACATCTTATCAGCAATTTACCGCTATTCCATTTCAAAGTTCATCTTTCCACAACCTATTATTCTTTTCTCAGACACAAAATAAAAAGAAACTCTCAAGTCTCTTTTTAGACACTATACAAAAAAAATCCTTACGTCCCCTCTCACTCTTCGCAGAACCCGAATTATTCATCCGACAAATATCAAGTATTTGTTCAAGCTATTTACAGACAAAATTTCCTCAAAAATTCAAAACGGAATCGGCAAAATTATGGCTCGAAACAACCACGGCACCAGAAGAAAAAAATTTTCAAACGCTTTCTTTTGCTTCCAACGGAGACTTACTGGTTTGGATAAAACCTGAATTAAAAGCCTTTCCAGACTGGATAAATATTCGAATTCCATATCGAAAAATCAAACCTCATATTCTGCCTCGCTATCAATCTTATTTTCCACCTATTACCACAAACACAGCCCCAACCGTCGATTGCACCAAACAAAAATGCATCAGCATAACGTTTGACGATGGACCACGACGAAGATTTTCAAATCAGTTATTGCGAATTTTACAAAAACACCAAATCCCTGCTACGTTTTTCATGCTCGGACATTTGGTTCAAGACGATCCAGAAATAACAAAAAAAATACATGATTTGGGATATGAAATTGCTAATCATAGTTGGAATCATAAAAATTTTGCACAGCTAAGTCGCTACAAAATGCTGAAACAAATTAATCGAACTGATGGAGCGATTCTTGCGGCAACTGGTACGATACCTCAATTTTATCGCCCACCCTATGGAGCTTTTAAATCTAGAATCTTTAAGCTTATTCCTGACAAAAAAATGATTCTTTGGCACGTCGATCCACTTGACTGGAAAAAAGGACAAACGTCTAAAAAAATTGCTGAATCGGTGGTAGCACAAACAAAACAAAACCGAATTATCCTTTTGCACGATATTTATCAACGAACCATTGATGCTGTGCCAATCATCATAAACACCCTTAAAAAACAAGGTTACACTTTTGTTTCATTGTCAGATCTTCTTTCAGATAAATAAGAAAGAATGGGAGAAATTTTTTCACTTTATTTGAACAATTTTTGTGAATACAAATCACCGCTCACGGCTACCAATAAGACTTTACGAAATATTCTTTTAAAAACACAATATATTGTGCTTTAAGAAAACAAAAGACACTACATATTCCAAAAAAATAACATTTTCCGTTGACAGGGAAAAACAAAAACAATACTATTTTTTCGAAACAAAAATATACAAGAGTTCGCAAAAAAATGTGGAGAAAATCACAATTTTTGATTTGCTTACTTTTTGTATAAATTTTTTTATCAATTATTTCCTATATCTTCATGAACATTACAAAAATTAAAAAACGAGATGGAAGCCTCAAAGACTTCGAAGAAGAAAAAATTACCACCGCGGTAGAAAAAGCAATGGTAGCTTCAAATGAAGGAAGTCTGAAAGATGCCCAAAACATCACCAAAGAAGTGTTGAAAAAAATCGATTCTATGAAAAAAATCGATAAACGATACATTCCATCGGTTGAAGGCGTACAAAATATGGTTGAAGACGCGTTACTTGAAAGTGAATTTCACACCACTGCCAAATCGTACATTCGATACCGAACCCAACAAGCGTTGATTCGGAAACCAGATATTTTCAAAAAACGAATCAATTTAAAACCTTACGAATATCCAGATTTATTAGAATACGTTGACGCCATTCGTCATTCGTACTGGATTCACACCGAGTTTAATTACACGAGTGATATTCAAGACTTCAAAGTAAATTTGAACGACTCAGAACGAAATGCCATAAAAAACACAATGTTGGCCATTTCACAAATTGAAGTAGCCGTAAAAACTTTCTGGGGACGACTCTACGAAAAAATGCCTAAACCAGAACTAGGAAGTGTAGGAGCGACTTTTTCTGAATCAGAAGTTCGACATCACGATGCATATTCTCATCTGCTAGAAATTTTGGGATTAAATGAAGAATTTGAAAAACTAAAAGAAAACCCAGTTATTATGGAACGGGTTGATTATTTAGACATGGCACTACGAAACGCCAATGCAGAAGACAACAAAGACTACGCTGAATCAATCTTGTTATTCTCACTCTTTATTGAACACGTGTCTCTGTTTTCACAGTTCTTAATTATCATGGCGTTTAACAAGTACGAAAACAAATTAAAAGGAATCTCAAACGCAGTTGAAGCCACCTCTAAAGAAGAACAAATTCACGGAAACTTCGGGATTGATTTAATTCAAATAATCAAGCAAGAAAACCCAACTTGGTTTGACGAAAAACACAGCAAACGAATTCAAAAAGTATGTAAAAAAGCCTTTGAAGCCGAAAGTCGAATTATTGATTGGATTTTCGAACAAGGAGAACTAAGTTTCTTACCCAAAGCCGTGGTCAACGAATTCATCAAGGACCGATTTAATCGTTCACTCAAAAGTATTGATATTGAACCAATCTTTGAAACCGACCCTAAAATGCTGGAAGAAACTGAATGGTTCGATGAAGAAATTATTGGAACCAAACACGTAGATTTCTTTGTAAAACGAAGCATTAACTACAACAAAAAAAGTAAAAGTATTACTGGAGACGACCTCTTCTAAACATTGAGTGTTATCTAGTTAGCAAGTCCGCCAGAGAGCGAGTTTGCAAAAAAGAAAACAAATGGCAACTTGCCCACTAACTTAAATTATTAACCCCACAAAAAATGAAATGGCTTACCGAAAATAGTAGAAAATTCCTCGAACTAGGATACCTCGTAGAAGGAACCACGCCAGAAGAACGAATTCGAGAAATTGCTGACCGAGCAGAAGAAATTAATGGCATTAAAGGCTTTGCCGACAAATTCTATGGCTACATGGAACAAGGGTTCTATTCACTGGCTTCGCCCGTATGGTCTAATTTCGGAAAAAAACGCGGATTACCAATCAGTTGTTTTGGGTCTTTCATCGGTGATGACATGGGAGAAATTCTATTCACCCAAGCCGAAGTTGGAATGATGTCAAAAATGGGTGGTGGAACTTCTGGTTATTTTGGAAAACTCCGACACCGAGGGGCACCTATTACCAACAATGGAAACTCTTCAGGAGCCGTTCATTTTATGCAATTATTTGATAAAATGGTTGATATTGTATCGCAAGGAGCTACTCGACGCGGACAATTTGCGCCTTACTTACCATTATCACACCCAGATGCCGATGAATTTTTAGACATCGGAACAGAAGGAAACCTTATTCAAAAACTTACCCATGGAGTAACCGTAAGCGATGAATGGATGCAAAGCATGATCGACGGTGACGCCGATAAACGAGCCCTGTGGGCCAAAGTGATTCAACGACGAGGAGAAATTGGATATCCATATATTTTCTTTGAAGATAATGTAAACAACAACCGAGTTGATGTATACAAAGACAAAGATATGCGCGTGTGGGCGTCAAATTTGTGTACTGAAATCATGCTCCCAAGTAAAGAAGACGAATCGTTTGTTTGTTGTTTGTCTTCAATGAATATTTTGCACTATGATGAATGGAAAGATACAGACGCCGTGGAAACATTGGTGTATTTCCTTGATGCGATTATGAGTGAATTTTTGGAAAAACTAGAAGCATACCGAGATTCTGACGAAGCTGACGACCAAAAAATCTTCTTGTTTATGGAACGAGCCTACAAGTTTGCCAAACGACACCGAGCGTTGGGAATGGGAGCTCTTGGTTGGCATTCATACTTGCAAAGCAATATGTTGTCTTTCGAAAGTCGAGAAGCCGCAAAACTAAACCTTGAAATCTTTAAATTATTGGAAGAACGAGCCTACAAAGCTTCAAGAGAATTAGCAGACCAATTTGGCGAACCAGAAATTTTGAAAGGATACGGACGACGAAACACCACGCTTATGGCGGTGGCTCCAACTACTTCTTCTGCCTTTATTTTGGGACAAGTCTCACAAGGAATCGAACCAGTTTGGAGTAATTGTTACGTAAAAGATATTCAAAAAATTAAAACAACGATTAAAAACCCATTCTTGGTTAAATTGTTAGAAGAAAAAGGACAAAATACATCTGAAGTGTGGCGAAGCATCCGAGATCATGACGGTTCAGTTCAACACTTGGATTTCTTATCTGACCACGAAAAAGAAGTGTTTAAAACTTATCCAGAAATTGACCAGAACACTATTATTGGACAAGCCGCCATTCGGCAAAAACACATTGATCAAGCGCAATCATTAAATTTGATGGTTCACCCAGATGAATCAACGAAAAACATTAATAAATTATATATTGATGCTTGGAAAATGGGAATTAAGACTTTGTACTACCAACATAGTATGAATGCTGCTCAACAAATGAATCAAAAGAAAGTTTGTACCGCTTGCGAAGGGTAAATCGAACAAATATTTTATACAAAAAAGAGCCATTTAAATGGCTCTTTTTTATGGTCGAACAAAAGTTTGATTAAGAATATCCAATTGTATAGGATGAAAACATATTTAGATGAAAAACCTATGAAAAAAATACTCTTTGCTTTCGCGTTTATACTTGGTGCATCTTTAACAGCTTTAAATACTACCAACGCCTGCGACCCATTTGGATGTTTATTAGGCGGTAACCGCAACGATGCCATTTTTATTGGAGTCGTTGAATCGGTTCAAGACAAGACAGCCACCGTTAAACCATATTATGTGTTCCCACAATCGAGAACCAAATTAGATACGAATAAAACAATCAATGTTCAAGCCTGTTCCGAAGGACAAGTACAATGTGATAAATTTGAAGCGAGAAAACCATTCTTCTTGGGAGTAAACAAAACCCTTACTGGATATAAAAGTGCCTTCGGTATTCGAGCCTTAACTACCGTTGATTTTAAAACCACAAAACTAGTAACCAATAAAGGATTCGAACACGAGTTACTAAATGCTTTTATTCGGTACGGCGGAACCGAGACCGACTTTTATGGGAATGAGGATGGTGATTTTTTACGAAAAAAAGATGGCACACTGGTTAAACTAGCAGATAAAGAAGAAATAGTTGTAAACCAACAATCCAAAACTGCTACTAAAACCGAATTATCTCAAAAAACAACACCCAAACAAAGTTTGTGGCAAAAAATTATGGATTTTTTCAAAAACTTATTCTAATAATTGCCTCGTAAATATTTGACCCTCATATTTATTTTTCTAAAATGCGTTGGCACGGAAAGGTGGCTGAGTGGTCGAAAGCGCATCCCTGCTAAGGATGTGTACCCAATCGGGTACCGAGGGTTCGAATCCCTTCCTTTCCGCCAGAAAAAATTCTTGAGTCCTCGGACTGAAGAATTTTTTCTTTTGGAAGTACGGAATTTGAACCCGATTCTAGGGTTCGTTTATTAGCGAAGCGTCATCCCTTCCTTTCTGTTTTTTTGTTTTTTAAATTTTGAAGAAAATTGAAGGTAATTTGAAGCAAAGGGTTCGATGCCGTAGGCCACGACAAAAATACATCTAAATTCAAAGAAGTTATCCCCTCTTTCCGCCTCATACTCAACTTGATTGAGTATCTCTTATAAAAACACTTTTAAGAGATTCCGTATCAAGTACGGAATGAGGGAAAAAATAATTTAAACTCTATCTCACAAACCTTAAATAAAGTTTGAAAAATTATTTATCATAAATCCCCCAACCTATAATGCCCTGTCTTTGGTGCGGGCCAAGTATGTAACGAATTTTCTTCTACTACTCCACGAGCGTAATTATGAAGCAATAACGGCGTGTTGGTACCATCATTCGTTTTATTATCCGACACCACCCCAATATGCCATGACCCACCAGGAATTTGGTCGTAGGTTACAATATCACCCGGTAAATACGGATCATTCAAACTCAGTTTTTTGGCGTAACGATCCAAAAACACTTTTACATTTCGCACTCGGCGGTAGTTAATATTGGCATCGTACTTTGACGGATACAAATGCGGATTCCGTTTCATATCGGCATCTAAGCGCCTTTTCCACTCGTACCCCGCCGTTCGCACGGCTCGTTCTACTACATCCGTACACGCGCCTCGGTCGTTCGGCGGAAACCCACCTTGATAATACCCCGCATCATATTTAGTAACCACGCCTAATTGTTTTTTTACTTCTTGCAAAAACTTGGCTCGAGAAAGCGTTGAAAAATCGTTTTTATTAATTTTTTTGTTAGGAAAAAAATGGGCCAACACATACGCGGCTTGGGCTCGGTTAATTTTGGTTTCTGGTGTTGGATGTTCGTTTAAAGTTATTTTTTGTTGTTGTAAAAACGATATCCCCGCCTGAAACCAAGGATTTGTTTTTTGGTATGACTTATTTTTAACTCGGGTAACAATAGTGGCAAATTCGGCAAAATTTAACGGACTAGCCGGACGAAACGATTTATCGGGATACCCCGTAAATCCTCCACAAAGCACCGCTTTCCGCAGAGCCGGTGTGTACCAAGTATTGAGTTCGGTATCAGTAAACCGAATGGGTTTATACGGGCAAGGTCCATCAAAAAAACCTGATTTATACAAAATTTGCACTAACTCGATACGGTTAATAGTTTTTTCCGGTAAAAATGTACCATCGGGGTTTCCAGACAAAACTCCTTGCGATTTTAGTTTTTTTATTTCTACCACATACGGCGTGTTTGAGTTTACATCGGTAAAAGCCAACACCTGACCAAACACCAAAACCGACCACAAACAAAACACTAATTTTTTCATACCATGAGCATACAAATAAAACAAAAAACTCTCAACCATTTACTGAGAGTTTTTTATTAAAACCTATGATTTTCTTATTTTTTTCGTCGTCGGTTAAACACCACCCAAAACGGAATTCCAAGCAACAACATTGCTAACGCATCTACCAAATTCTCTTTTTGTCGTCGTATGTATTGTTTTTTGGCTCGTTTTTTGTGTTTTGTAATACAAGCCTGTTTTTTCTCTTCCGATAATTTTACTCGTGGTTCGTCTCCGCGTGGCCCCATATCTCGTTCATACGTACATTGGTATTCAAAATCTCCACCGTATCGTGGAGTATCAAACCCAAACACGTACAATTTCATTACCACATTCAAAATCATTACGCCTCCAATCGCCGTTAAAATGATTCCAATTAGTGTACCAGCCAAGGCTGGAATTTCTCGCCACCAAACCGTTTTCTTTTCGGTCATTGTATAAAAAATTAAAAAAATAAATTACTTTTTTTCTAACTCTTCTTTTACCCAGTTTCCATAATAATCAACCCCCGTTAACTGCGATTTAACAATATTCACCGCTAACCATGACAAAAACGCCACAAATACACCGGCAATCGCGTATTTAATCGTTGATTTTCCGTCATCTCGTTGGTCAGTCATCAATTGGAATCCCCCATAAATCATAAACAAAAGCGCCACCGTTCCGACTAGTTTCGTCAAAAAGTCGATAAACTTCACAATAAACACCGGAATATCCGCAAACGTTACTGTCCCCTCTTCTATTCGTTTTCCGAGTTGTCCAGCCTTGGTGTTTTCGTAGCCTTTATCCCATTTAACACAGAGTCCTGCCTGCCATTTCAAACATTTCTTCGCGGAAGGTAAGATGCCATTAAATTCGTCATCACGCAAAGCCTCTTCTGGTAATTCTACTGGAACGTTCGCGCCCTCTTCTACAGGAGCCGCTGCATTTTTGTCTACATCTGTATCATCATTTGAACCCTGTTGAGAAGCACCTTCTTTAGCAGATTCATCGCCAGTATTCTGCTGATTTTGCTTTTGTTTGTAGTCATCATATTCTGACTCAATCGACTTTTTTTCTATCTCTGCGTCCTTTTTTACCACGGTCGTTCTAGCAGAATTAATAAACTTATCTAAAAAAGCTAATGCCTCATCAAAATCCGCGGTATCTCCTTTTAATTTCTTAGCAAACGTTTTTTCTTGATCCCAACAAAAATCTGAAGAACTAAAAAATTCATGAACACTTTTGTAATTATCTTCTTGTGCTTCCTTAAAATCTAATAACACTTCTTCTTCTTTCTTAGTACGATTCAATTTTTTCTGTAACCCTTTTATAACTTTCTCTGCGGCTAATATCCCCTCTTCTTCACATCTTTTAACCGCTTCCAAAAGAGAATTTTTATCGCTAGAATTAAATGGATAATGAAGATATAACAACTCTTCACAGTCTATATTATAATCATATAAATCATAATTCGAATAGTCTATTTCGTTTGTTTCTCCACTTTGAGAATTCTGGTAAGCTTCATCATCCTCGCTAGTGTATCCAGTTGCAAAAACACTCCCCAAACTCAATACCGCCACCAAAACGCCTAATAAATATTTCATCAAGTTCATTCTACCCTTTTTTTAAGAGATGCAAAAAAAATTAGATAAAACCATTCTTTTTTATATGATAGAGGCGAATTTTTAACCTTACAATTTTCATGTTTCTTTCTCCTTTAGACGGACGATACGCTAGCCGAGTAGCAGAAGTTGCCCCTATTTTTTCGGAATTTGGACTTACCAAATACCGCACCCAAGTAGAAGTTGAATGGTTGATTTTTTTGAGCGACAAAAACATTGCTCCATCATTATCAGCCCAACAAATTACCGAATTACGAGCGTTGATTGAGAATTTTTCAGACACGGAATTTAACGCTATTAAAGATATTGAAAAAACTACCAACCACGATGTCAAGGCAGTAGAAGTATTTTTACAATCAAAAACCGAGGCTCGATTTCATCCATTTATCCACTTTGGATGTACCAGTGAAGACATCAACTCAACCAGTTACGCTTTAACTTTGCGAGACGGCATGGAAACCGTACTGGATATTTTTGAAAACGAAATTTTGGCTGACCTCAAAGCCAAAGCCTTAGACTGGAAAGCCGTACCAATGTTGTCTCGAACCCACGGGCAAACCGCCACGCCCGTAACCGTTGGAAAAGAAATGGCCGTATTTTACAAACGAATGAAAGACTTGATTAATCACACCAACTTGTTCTTCTCGGCTAAATTTGCTGGTGCTACTGGAAACTTTGCCGCCCACAAAGAATCGTTTCCAACCGAAGATTGGATTAATTTGAGCGAAGAATTTGTAACCGAACGATTAAATTTGACTTGGAACCCATTAACCACGCAAATCGAACCACACGACAATCAGGCCAAAACCATGAATTTACTCAGCCAATTATCAACCGTAATGATTGATTTGTGCCGAGATATGTGGGGCTACATCTCATTGGGATACTTTGGACAAAAGGTAGTGGCCGGCGAAGTTGGATCATCAACGATGCCCCACAAAGTAAACCCGATTGATTTTGAAAACGCCGAAGGAAACCTAAAATTAGCCCGCGGATTAGCCCGAACTTTGGCTGACGAATTACCTATTTCTCGTTGGCAACGAGACTTAACCGATTCGACCGTACAACGAAACTTTGGAATTGTATTTGGACACTTTTTGTTGGCAGTACGAAGCCTGAAAAAAGGACTTGGAAAAGTAGAACTAAAACCAGCTGTATTATTAGAAGACTTACAAAACGCCCCAGAAGTATTAACCGAAGCCGTACAAATGGTTATGCGAGCCCACGGACACGCCGACGCATACAACCAACTCAAAGCGTTTAGCCGCGGAAGAGCCTTGAATTTGGAAGAAGTACGAGAATTTATTGGGACAATTGATATTCCAGCCGAAGCCAAAGAACGATTAATAAACTTAACGCCAGAAACCTACACTGGCGAATCGGAAAAACTCGTTGATTTATTTGTTGAATAAAAATTTTATTCACATTTTAAAAAACAAGAAAAAAGCACTAACTGACGTTAGTGCTTTTGTTTTAATTATCGCACAGTCCCCGACCCATCAAATAGATAGTACAGAAATAATAGGAAGTCTTTTTATTATAAAAAAATAAAAATAATATTTGACAAGTGTAAAAATAAATGCTAAAATAAAATCTAGTATTAATCAAAAAATTATGAGTCATCAATCAGTTACGCAACAAATCACACCCAAATACATTGATTCATTACAGGAAAAAATTTCCGACATCAAAGAACAACACGATGGAAAAATCTTAATACTCACCCATGCCAACCCTGACGGAGACGCGATTGGGTCGGCCTATGGATTATATCTTGGATTCAAGTCATTGGGGCTCACACCAACCGTATCGTGCATTGATGAAGTGCCAACCGCTTTTAAATTTGTCGATACGAAAGATACTTTTACCCAAACCCCAAACTTCAACGATTTTAAAAATATTGTTTTTGTTGACTGTGGAGACAAAAAACTCACTCGATTTGATAAAAATCATCCAGAAATTTTATCCGATCAAAAATTTAAAATTAATATTGATCATCATCCGAGTAATGATAATTTTGGTGATTTGAACTTGGTTATTACCAACGCTTCATCAGCCGCCGAAATTGTGTATTATCTCTGGAAAAAAATGGGCGTAGAAATGAATAGTGCACTTGCCACCAGTTTACTCTTAGGAATTTACACCGATACTGGCGGATTTGTACACCAAAATACCACCCCAGACAGTTATACCGCCGCCGCCGAATTAGTCGAACTCGGGGGAAGCGTGAGCAAAATTTCACAAAACGTGTTTCGGTCAAATGACCTCAAACAATTGAAACTCTGGGGAAAAGTGCTCGAAGAACTCCACGTAACCGATGAAGGAGCCGCCATTGTTGGCGTACACAAAGATGACTACCTCAGTCTCGGTGCTACACGACAAGATTTAGGAGGCGTTATTGATTTAATTAATTCGATGCCAGAAGTTCAATATTCAGTAATGCTTTCCGAAGACGAAAAAGGCAATGTAAAAGCCTCGCTCCGTACCCGGAAAGATGATGTAAACGTAAAAGCCATTGCCGAAAAATTTGGTGGCGGTGGACACGTCAAAGCCGCTGGGTTTACCGTGCCACAGGGACACCTCAAAAAAGAAGTAAAATGGAAGATTGTAACCGATGCTTAATATAAATATCTAAATCATGAAAGAAAAAACTATCAAAGAGATTCGAAAAGAAGCAATAGAAATTTCTAATTCTCCTGAAGCTATAAAAGCAAAAGAAAGACCGCCTCGAGTTTTAAAGCCCGGAGAATCAGTTGAAATAAGAACAAATAAGATAAACGAATCTACCAAAAAAACAGTGGAAGAAAATATTGCCAAAAAGTCTCCCCACGAAGAATTAGGATTATCTGAAGAAGAATACGAACGTTTTGAAGTGTTAAAAACGATCTTTTCAAACGAACCAATAAGAAAAATTATAAACAATTTACAAACCGGACTATCGCTTGCAGAGTCGGTTAATTTCAGAATAACAGCAAATCATATAATCGACTATTTAAGAGAATCCTGTACATCTCAAGATTTCCAAAGCATAGTTGATATTACGAGTCGCATGAATGAAAAAAATGAAAGAGAAACACTAAAAAATATTTTTTATCAGCATTTAAGAACTGGAGAGATTATCATACCAACCAATAGCCAATAATTTAAAATATATCCAAATGACAAATAATCTAGAAACCGATTTTTCAATTGCCGTAGATGAGATGGGACCTCGTTTGAGTGATGAAGACATCATTGCACAAACAGCAACTTTCTTTCCAGAAAAAGAAAAACTTACTCCAGAACAAAGAGCCTCCCGAAGCCGAGCAAGGAAAAAAACAGTGAATCAATTACACACAGATACTGAATACCTAAAAGAAGAACTAGGGGAAATAGAATTTGAGAAGTTCATGGAACAAATACGTAATAAATATAAATCAGCCATGACCCTCAACAAAAGAATAACCGAAGCTGCCGCCAATCTCCGAGAAGGACGACTCCTTTTCGACATAAACCTAGATAAACGCTTCACCTATAATGACTTAGAGGAATTTCTTGAAAATAATTTATCACACAATAATTATATGAGAGTAGTAGGAAAATATGCTGAATTAGAGAATGGACCGTACACTAAAGCATTGTTAAGAGTGTGTAAACAAGTGAAAAAAGGAATCCCAATTTCCTTGTAATTATAAAAATATTTAAGAAATATAACCAAAATGGATTTAGAAACAGCTGTAAACAAATATTTAGAAGAAGGCGATAAAAAGGTAAAGGCACTTAAACCAAAAGACATAGATGAAATAGAAATAAAAAAAGTGCTGAAAGAAATAGAAACAAACGTACAAGAAGTACAGAATCAACCTCCATCAACAATAGAACTTGATCGAGAATGTTTAGCGGATAACGTGTCTTCAGAAGAACACCGAATGTTTGTGAATTATCTAAATAACGTTTATACAATATCAACTGTAGATAAAAAAATAAGAGCCGCAGCCACGGCACTGAGACAAGGAAAGAGTATCTGGGAAAATGAGAAAAATATGAACACTCTTTCACTCACAGAATTAGAAAAAAGGTTATCTCATTTACTTCCGGCAAATAGTTTTCTTCCTGTTGTAACAGAATTAAATAATAGAGCAAACGGTAAAAACAAGCAATACAGGGAACTTCTAATAAAAAAGATAAACGAAATAATTGACGGCTTAATAATTTATTTTTCAAAAAATCAAGTAGAAACGCCTCATATACAATAACTCCCCCAAAAAAAAGCCTTGCCTGATAGACAGGCTTTTTTAATATGCAATCGACTAAACCTATAAATATATCATGAAAAAAAGATTGCAAACGTTACGCTATGTTCTTGAATTTATGGCGTTTCCCATGTTCTTTTTCCTTATTACTCATTTAGTTGGACATGGAATACTCCTCCTTTTTGAGGTTCATCATCAACATGGGTTTCAATCATACGGAACGCAAATTGGATGGCAGGAATTGTTTGAAAATTTATTCACGTTTGAAACGTTGCTCGGATTTATCGGAGCGGTCGTTATTATGATTATCTGGCAAAAAACCAAACTAAAAAAATTTGTGCCATGCAACCATGAATATTGCTCTATCCAAACACAATGGTGGCACTTAGGAGCCATTGTAGCACTCTGTTTCCATTTTTTCCCTGAAGCATTTTTACGCAAAGAACTTTTAGCCAATGAACACACCCACCTCTTCGCCCAAATTGGATTTTTTTGTCACCTCATAATTGACATTTTGGTCGCTGGATCTATTTCTTGGGCCTTTTCAAAAACCTGGCAAAAAATCAGTAGTTTTATCGTCATTGCAACAACTTGGTTTGCCGCCTTGTATCTAGCACATTCATTCAATCATTTCGAAGTAAACCCACTCGTAGACGCCTTTATTCATCTTGGAAGTGGGTTCATTTTGGGAATGTTTTTACATATACCTCACAAACCAAAAACTTGCTCATGCACACACACAAAATAAAATTATTGAGCATCGCTCTATTCACGAATGTTCTCTTAGCTTGTCAAACAACTCCCCCACCACAAGAACAAATCAATCAGGCGGCTCAATCAAGTGGTATTTCTTACCGTGTATATGAAAGTTTTGATACTATCCCAAATTTTCAAGCTGTGGCCCCGTCTTTATTCGCACAAATATTGAAACACCCAAATACGGTTTTAATTGATGTTCGAACCCCACAAGAAATAAAAAACGGAAAAATTCTGGATTCCGCCCAAGAACTGAACTTTTATGACCCAAATTTTGAAACGCAAATAAAACAACTCAATAAAAACAAAATCTACGCCATATATTGTCGTACGGGCAATCGCAGTAAACAAGTGTTAAAAAAACTAAAACAGTTTGGATTTAAAGAAGCCTATCATTTGTACAAAGGCATAAAAAACTGGAATCTATTTTTTGCTCCCCAATCAAAAGAATTATAAAATACCATTATTTCTTCCCTCTGACCGCTCAAAAATCGTGGCAGAATTGATTTTTTATGAATTTTTCGCACAATGAGTGGCGAGTTTTTATTTATAAACCTAAAAAAAATGACAAAAAAGAAAACGGAAAACAAACTACTACTTCCTATTTCTATCATCGTATCAAGTTTGATCATTGCTGGAGCGTTGGTGTTCTTTGGTATGCAATACCAAAACAACAATCCGAAAAACCTAGACGCAGCGATTGAAAAAGGAATTGAAAAATACATCGCCAAGCAAGAAGCCAAAATGAAAGAAGAACGAGAAAAAGCGATTGCGGCCAAAAAAGCCGAACAAGCAAAAAAAATAAAAAATCTTCCAAAAGTAAACGAAAACGAATACGTAGCCGGAGCAGAAAAAGCTAATATTACCATTGTTGAATATTCTGATTTCGAATGTCCTTTCTGTAAACGGTTTTCTGAAACTATGAGTACCGTTATGAAAGACTTAGACGGAAAAGTAAACCGAGTATTCCGACACTTTCCACTTCCCTTCCACGGAGACTTAGCGGTTGAACAAGCCAAAGCCGTAGAATGTGTAGGAAAATTAGGCGGAGCCGAAAAATTCTGGAAATTCAACGAATTAGTCTTCAAAACTACCAAATCAAACATTGGAATGAAAGCAGAAGAACTTCCAACTCTAGCCGTAAAAGTAGGCGTAAACAAAGCTAAATTTAATACTTGTCTAAAAGACGAAGCCATTGCGGCCAAAGTACAAGCTGATATTGAAAGCGGACAAAAATCTGGCGTAGAAGGAACGCCAGCCAGTTTTATTGTAAACAACAAAACTGGAAAAGTTGAATTCGTAAATGGAATGCTTCCAGCTGCCGCTATGAAAGCAAAAATTGAAGCTGTTATGAAAGACGAAGCAAAAAAATAATTTAAAGAAGTTTCCTTTAATAAAACAAAAAACCGCCGTTGGCGGTTTTTTTTGTTACTCTTTGATACTTTTATCGTATTATATAAGAGGAAACATATTTTTTAATTTTCAATATTATGAAAAAACTAATTATGGCCACACTTTTACTATTTAGTGCCAGTCAAACTTTTGCCTTAAGCTGTGCCAAACCACCTGTTACACCTCCATTAAAAGAAACACAAAACCAATACCAAACAATTGGAACCTTAAAAATTATAAATTTTGAAAAAGAAGCCGCCTTAAATCTTATGAATGGTCCATTTCCGGACTTAACCGCCGAAGGAAAACCAAGAAAATACACTACTCATAAGGTTAAATGGGACACTCTAAAAAAAGGAGAAACCAACTCATCGGAGTTTATACTACGAATTGATGCCACTAGTTGGATGGGAATTCCAACCAAATTCAAAAAGGACGAAATTGTACCAATTACCACCAAATCTAGTGTAAAAAATGGAGTATTAACCTTAAAACAAGATATTGGTTGTTCATCAGATGATTGGACTAGATACAAAACCGAAGAGATAGAAAACTTACAAATGACGCCCAAAACAGAAGCAAACAACTCCCCTGAAAAACAGGATAATCGCACCAAAAAAACAGAACCCCAAAAAAGCCTTTGGACTAAAATTATTGACTGGTTTAACGCTCTTTTTGAATAAAAAATTTATACAAAACTAAATAACAAATGCTCTAGAATAGTTGTTATTTAGTTTTATTTTTACTCTTCCTAATCAAAGTCTTTATATCAAGTTTCTTTTTCCGTATCGGACTTTCAACGGGTTTATTTAATTTTTTATGCAAAATAAGTTTCTTTAACAACTCAATCCCCTGCACTATCAAGGCGCGCCGTTCTTCATCAAAATATACCTGATGATGTTCTAAATAATTTAAATGGTTTACCGCATAAATCTTGTCTCGACCATACAAAGACCTCATTAGCCGAAACACTCGATTCATTTTTTTAAATTTCACGTCTTCCGGAAATTTTTTCTTTAACAACTGGTACGATTCTATCAATCGCTTACAACGCCCTTTATATTGTTCAAAAGTAATTATTTCTGCCATCCCAAAGCAGTATAAAAAGTTTTTCACAAAAAGAAACTCCCCTACACTAAACGTAATGAAATATTTTGTTTATTTAGTGCAGTGTGCCGATGACTCGCTCTATTGTGGCATTACCACCGACTTAAACCGTCGCCTGTCTGAACACAACGGACACGGCCCCAACCCAGGGGCCAAATACACCGCCACCCGCCGCCCAGTTAGGGTCAAATGGTGGGCTGAATTTGAAAATCGATCCCTCGCGAGCAAAGAAGAATACCGAATCAAGCAACTAACTAAGGCGCAAAAATTACAACTCATAAATGAATAAAAAATTTATACAAAAATAATCACCCTGCGGTGATTATTTTTTAACTAAAATAGCAACTTTTATTGACCACAATTATGACAAAACGATGCTTTTACTCTTTTTTCTTTTCCACATTTTTTACAAGTTTCTTGTTGTAATTCACCACAGAATGAACAATGTTTTTCTGTTTTTGAAAATTTACGTTTTCCACAATTCCAACATTGTTGTTTGGCCAATCGTTTTTGCCAAATAGCTTCAGCCGAAAACACTTTCTTTTGCAAGAAATAAATCAAACCAAAAGCAAAACCAATCGCTAGAGCAATTACAAAATAGTTCCATAAAGCCACCAAGTTAAGGGCTTCCAATATTGCTAATAAATCGGCCAAGAAATGGAACGGCAGAATATCGGCCAACACACTAAAGACTTTCCACAACATAGGAATCAGGGTGACCAAAAACAAATGAGAGAAAATAAGCGATAACAAAGAATTTTCCTTGTTTTGCATTCGAATGTATTGCCACAAGAAAAACAAAAATAACGGCAACAAGAACAACATTTGTACGCCAAACACTTTAATCGGATACCAAAATTCTAAATTTGACCGAGTTTGTTCGAGCCGTGGTTTTTGTGTTTTGGTTAATGCCAAAAATTCTTTCACGGCCGCCTCATTCAAAATACGGGTTTCTTGGGCGTTAATTTGTGATTGCAAATTACGAATTAGTTTTTTGTGTGTTTGAATCCGATTTTTAGCTTCGTGGGCTGGTAAATCTGTAACCAAATCTTCCTCCGATTGATTTGCAATTCGTTCTAATAGTGCCGTATCATACAGTTTATTTAGTTTGTCTAACGCTCGTTCTTCTTCGTAGACTGATTGTTCTAAATCCTTCACCACCGCCAAATATTGTCTCAACACTTTTGACTGATTTAATTCTTTGGCTTTATTTAAAATTTGAAGACATCCAGCCGCTAGTTTTGATTGATTGTGTTTCGCTACCAATTCGGCCGAATATTTATTTATGATTCGTCTAGAACGATTGTTTTTTATTGCTTGTTTAACCACTTCCAGTGATGCGTTTCTCCTTTCAGTAGGCGTTTTAGCTTCGAAATCAGGAATAAATTGTTCACAAGTATACGGAATACTCTCATTGGGTGAGGTTAATTGTCGTTTTTGAAAGTCCAACCCCTGAAAAATATTGGTCAGAACAAAAATATCCAAGGCCAAAATTACGAACAATGAAAAGAAATGAATGGGTTGTTTTTTCCCGGCCGTCGTGAGTTGGTGCCGAAAGTTTTTAAAAAATGAGAAGAATTTCATAAGTAGTATCAGTTTAAATTAGTACTAGTTTATCAGATAGCACAATATGTTCAAACAAAATAATTCTCACTGAAGTAATATGTATAGACAAAAAAACGGCTACGGCTATAGTAACACCAACTATAAATTTACAAAAAATGATTACCGAAGCACAAATTATAGCCTCTCAAAAACAATGGGGAGACGGAATTGTCAAAATTGGTTCACTGAGAGATCATCCTAAAAAATATAAAGCTTTTACCTTAGCGTTTCTTGATGAATTGTATGCTTTTGAAGATGGTCCCATTTTATTCAAACCAACTCGATGCTCGGTAGAACAATTTAGACCAACTAAACTAACCGCCTTATCATACTTTATAGGTGGTCCAGAGCGAGCATGCGCAGAAGATCAAGGATTTATCAGTAACCCATGGACCAAGGTGCGGTTTGAAAACGCCAACTTAATTCTCGAAGAAGACCGGGCACTCGCCATGGGAAATTATTTTTTTACCGATGCTACTGGCACTGAAACCAAAATTGAGTACACGTTTGGGTACAAATTATTAAACGGGAAACTAAAAATAAACTTGCACCATTCCTCGTTTCCCTTTAATCCTAAATAAAGTCATCTTTACAAAAAAGAAAATAAGTGATATGTTGAAAACAATTTATTGTAATCTTCACACACAGTAATCCATGAAATCTACCGCTTCAACGTTCCTAGGGCTTCTAGAAGAAAGACAAAGACTCGAAATCGAAGCATTAGATAAAACTGTGAACACTGAATATGAAGAGCTTATGAATAATGATGCAAAAAGAGAATTAATCGAAGTTTTTGCAGTTATTGAAAAATTATTTGATTTAATTTTCAAGAAGTTAGAAATAAAAGAAGAATATAACGAAAAAATACGAAATTTATTAGATAAATTTGAACCATTATTTACTCAATCCAATGTAAGTATCTCTAGACTTCGTCATTCAGAAGTTGCTTCTAGCTGTTGCGTTGAATGGATGAATCGATTGAAAAAATCTGGAATAAAAGAAATAATTATAGACGAAAAACTATTTAAAAAAGAGGGACTTAATTGTGTACAATCAAACGAAATACAAGACTTGAAAAAAGAAATTATAAAATATTTTTCTAAAAACAGAAAATATATATTAGATGATGTGCAAATAAATAACAGTTTTATGATTGCTGGAAAAAAATTAGGAATTATAGTTGAAATGAGTTATTTATCTAAAGTCATTAAATCATTGAAAAATTTGTGGATAACATAATAAAAAACCGCCGAAATGGCGGTTTTTTCTCATTAAACTTCTCCAAATTATTCCCCTTTGGTAGCGGCTCCATTTTTGTTGGCAAATTCCACCAACAATTTTTGAGCTTCAGCCACGTTTCCTTTAGACCACGCTTCCAAGGCTGGTTGTTGAATCGCTCTTCCGAATGAGAACGTCACATTCCAAGGCAAGTCTTCCATTTGATTCATTAATTTCAAATTTTCAGCCGCCATTTCTGGTGAAATCCCTCCTGACAAGAACGCAATACCAGGCACTTCCGCTGGTACAGTATTTCGCAAGGTTCTAATAGTCGCTTCGGCTACTTCAGCCGAAGTTGATTTGTTTTCAGCTTCTGTTCCGGCAATAACCATGTTTGGTTTCAAAACCATTCCTGGCAAATATACATTTTGGGCTTCTAAAATTTCAAACAAAGTCCCCAACACTTCGGTTGTAATGGCTTCTGAATCTTCAATAGTATGGTTTCCGTCCATCAAAATTTCTGGTTCAACAATTGGCACAATTCCCGCTTCTTGACACAGTCCAGCGTATCGAGCCAACCCAAAGGCATGAGCTTCGATGTTTCCAACTGATGGTAAATCTTTTTCGGTATCAATTACCAACACTTCTCGCCATTTCGCAAATTTTGCGCCCGCTTCTTTATATTTAGCTAATCGTTCTCGCAATCCGTCTAACCCAGACGTAATTTGTTCTCCTTCAAACAAAGCATGTGGTTTTGACCCTGTATCAACTTTAATTCCAGGCAAAATTCCTTTTTTATTCAACACTGACACAAATGATTCTCCGTCATCAGTTTTTTGCCAAAATGTTTCATCAAAAAGAATGATTCCCGCTACTGAGTTTTCCAATCCTTCACTCGTTACAATAGTTTGTCGGTAATTTTGCCGGGTTTCTTCCGTACTTTCTACACCCAAAGCCACAAACCGTTTGGTACAAGTTCCAGTTGATTCATCTGCGGCCAAAATTCCTTTTCCTTTGGTCACCATTTGTTTGGCTACCGCCGATAACTCTTGTTTTAATGCGTCGTTCATAATATTAGTGAATATAAAATATTTAATTCTGTTTTCATTATAAAGTGATACGTATAAATTTTCCAACAAAAAATTTCACAAAATAGATTTTTGGGATTCAGAATAAAAAAGGTTTACTAAAGATTTCTAAAGCTGAAAAATATTATTAGACTTTTTGTTAAAAATAACTATATTTAGTAGCAAGAAGACATATTTACCACAATATAATGGCTACTAATCCCCCAACTGGCGACGGACACCGAAAAGGAGCCGTTAGAAGACGCTCTCAAACGTTTAATCCTTTAACAAAAAGATTTATAAAAAGAGACTCAACAACTGGTCGATTTATAGACATGAAGTCTGATAACAAACCATTTAAAGGTGTAAGAAAAGAAAAATAATGAAAGAGAATATTTCCGCTAAAAAAGTTTTCGTGTTTATTGATGTCGCGAATGTTTGGAACGCACAAAAATCAAAAAGCAGATTCATTGATTACCCAAATTTAAAGAAAGTTGTAACACAAACACTTTCAAACAAAATCAAAATTCCAGTCCAAATTGATAAAATTTTTTATTACGAAGCATATCCACTTGAACATACTCGCCAATATGACACGGATCCGAAACATAAATTCTTAACTTTTCTCAAAAAAGGACTTGAATTTGTAGTTCGAAAAAAACCAATTAAACAAATTCACCTTGAAAGTAACCAAGGTTCTTATATTCAGGAGAAAGGGAATATGGATATTGAACTAGCGATAGATGCTGTTCATCATAGTTCTAAATATGATATAGCGATTTTCTTTAGTGGAGACTCTGATTTCTTTCCACTTATTAAATATTTAAATAATCGAAAGAAACTCTGTTTTGTTTTTTCCTCTAAAAATAATGTATCAAAAGAACTAAGAACTGGTACTAACGGATACTTTGATATCTTAGACCTACCAATTTGGGGAAGAAAAATTAAATATAGACAACAAAAAAAATAACCTGCGCGAGCAAGTTATTTCTAGGATATGTAACCCTTTTAGTTGAAAATGAAATCAACCAAAAGTCGTATTTATTATATGTATAAAAAGAACAATGTCAATAAAAGATGAACAAAAAAAGTGCTATTATTCCCTCAAACACCTTTTATATTTCATAGATATTATACCTCAAAACTTCACGGTGCTTATTATCCAGCTCAAAGCTCGGCATCAAATGATTTTTATCTCTTCAATAAAATAAAAAAAATTGTCTATAACTCCGTTGGAGTCATACACAATTTTTTGGCTGGGGTGGAGGGATTCGAACCCCCGATCTTCTGGACCAAAACCAGCTGCCGTACCGCTTGGCCACACCCCATTGCCAATTGTTGCTGAAAATTCAGCTCGCCGATATTAAATCTAATTTGAGAGAAATCAAGTTTTCTTTTTACATTTTTTCAGTACGATTTTTGACGATGAGTTTTTTGAAAATCACAATCGGAAGTAATCAACGAATAAAAGACATTTTTGAAGGAATTAATAAATGCGAATCCAACACTTTAGTCTTTTTGTTCAACGGTCATTATCCACCGTTATTAGAAAAAAAATTTTTAAAAGAAATCAAACAAGTGTCACAACAAGCCGGAAAAGAAATAATTTTTGTCTCAAAAAAGAAATTGGTACGAGATTTCTTAAAAAAATCAGGATTAACCGCTTACTCAATTGTACCAGCTAAGTTTAAAGAAGGCGAAATCATCTCTTTATTCACCTTATTATCCGACCAAGAAACAACGAAAATAGTAGAAAAAACTACCAAAGAAACTACTGAAGTCACCACCAAAACCAAGGAAAAGGAGGTAAAACCAAACAAAAACGAAGCGCCTGTTTTTTCTTTACAAAAAATTAAAAAACAAAAAACCCCAATTCGAGCTCGTATATTCTTTTGGTTCCTGGCTTTGTTTCTACTCGGACTCGCTTTATTCTTGTGGCAAACACCAACCGCTATTATCACCCTGCGTCCAAGAATCTCGACCGTTCCAATTATGCAAAACATGATTCTGAAACTTCCAAACGCCAAAGTTGACCAAACAGAATCAACTTTACCCATCATCAAAAGCATCTTACTCGATACCACTGTTACTGACACCGAGGTTGTTCCAACTAGTGGGAAAGACTACGAGCTAACGCCCGCCAAAGGAAAAGTCACCCTTTTTAATGAATCAAATAAACCTAAAAAATTGGTTCCATCTCGTTTACAAACCAGTAACGGATTAGTTTTTCGGTTTCAAAAACCGGTTACTATTCCGGCCAAAAAAGGAAACAAACCCGGACGATACGTTGTCAGTGTTATAGCCGATGAATTTGATGTACACCAAAAACCAATCGGAATTCGAGGAAACATCGAAGCCGGAACTGAGTTATTCTTTCCAGCCTTACGGTCTGATTTACGAGAAGTATACTACGCCAAAGCGATTAATGGACCATTAGTGGGCGGCTCAACCTTAGTCAAACACAAATTAGTAGCCGAAGACGAAGAAATTGCGAAAAAAGTACTCATTGAAAATTTCAAAGATCGAGCTTTGCAAATCCTCAAACAACAAATCGCCAATCGAAAAAACAAATTGGGCGAAAATCATATTTTGTTAACCAACCCTGATTTTATTTTTACCGAACTAAAAGACTTTCAGTTTCCTACCGACCAAATTGGAAAAGAAACACAAACGGTGTCTGTCACTGGGAGTTTGACCGTATCGGCGCTTATATTCGACCAAAATTCAGTCAAAAAAGCGTTGCAAAAATTTTTAAAGAAATCGTTGGATGAACGCCGAAAAATTATTGATATTGATACCAAATCAATTCAATACATTCCGTTTGATATCAAAAATTTCAAAGAAAATTTATGGGGGAAAATTTCGGTAAAAGCCTTTGCCACGGAACAATTTAGCATCGATTCTACGAACCCTTCATTCCAACAATGGATTTTGAAAATCAAACAAGACATTACCAATAAAACCAAAGAAGAAATTAAACCAATCCTTGCCAACAACCAAGAGATTGAAGAAGTTTTGAATATTTCTATCAAACCTTTCTGGGCGACCACGACCCCTATTTCTCCCGACAGAATTATCTTTAAAATCAAATCGGTAAAAGAATGAAAAAAGTAGATAACTGGCTGTTTATCACCATCGTATTATTAGCCATATTTGGACTCGTCATGATGAGTTCTATGTCTATTGCGCCCAGTTTTCGAATTAAAGGAGAAAACGATTACTTCTTATGGCGTCATTTTTTGTATCTCATACTTGGTTCTGGGGCCTTTATTTTGGGGTTCAAAACTCCTATTGCTAAAATAAAAAAACTTTCTCCATTGATTTTTGTCGGTGGAATTATTCTCTTATTACTGACGTTTTTTATTGGGAAAAACCACAATACGTTTGCCTCATTATGGTTAAAAATTGGTTCGTTTTCCGTACAACCAATTGAGGTGACCAAACTCTGTACGGTCATATTTTTATCCGCTATTTTTGCGAGCAAAAAAAACGCCGCCAACACCTTTGAAGGCGGATTTGTTCCGTTTGCTTTTCTCTTCGGAATTCCTGCTCTAATCTTGGTTATTCAATCCGATTTTGGTTCACTGTTAGTGCTTTCTATCGCCGCCGCATCCATCTACTTTGTGGCTGGAGCCAACCTCAAGCATTTCTTTTCTGGCTTGGTCACCTCTATCTTGGGAATGTTTATTGTTACGCTGACCGTTCCGTACGTAAAAGAACGAGTGTTGACGTTTTTAAACCCCGAAAATGACCTTCAAGGAAGCGGATTTCAAATCAAACAATCACTGATTGCCATTGGTTCTGGAGGAAGTTTTGGACGTGGGTTTCAAAACTCTATTCAAAAATTTGATTACCTCCCCGAAGTACAATCCGACACTATTTTTGCTGCCATATCAGAAGAAATGGGATTTATTCGAGTCATTTTTCTCGTAGGAGCGTTTTTATTTATCGCCCTTCGCGGAACCGTTATTGCCAAAAACTGTAGCGACGAATTTTCAAAATATCTCGCCATTGGAATTTCGACGCTCATTGTTGGACAAGCTTTTATTAACATTGGCGTAAACCTTGCCCTCGTACCAAACACAGGAATCACCCTCCCACTCATTTCTTACGGTGGTTCTTCAATGATTATGACACTCTTATCAGCGGGAATTCTTTTGCAAATTTCGGCAGAAGCCGCCCAAAAGAAAAGTCGACGAAAGTGGTAATTTTGTATAAAAATTTTATTCAAAAAAGATGAGACTTGATAAATGGATATGGGCGGTTCGATTAGTAAAAACTAGAACTCAAGCCACGAACGCCTGCAAACTAGGACAAGTATCCGTAAACGGACAAATCACTACCAAGGCGGCCAAAATAATTAAAGTTGGAGACCGAATTACGGTCAAATACCAAAAACAAGCAAAAGACTATGAAGTAGTTGGATTCATTAACAAACAAACTTCGGCAGATAAAGTCGCCCAATATTTTATTGATCATACCGAGTACGAAACCCCAGAAATATTTAGTGCCGCTCCGCAAAAAGAACGGATTGAGAAAAAACACTACCGAAAAGACCAAGGTCGCCCAGTAAAAAAAGACCGCCGCCGAATGGATGATTTTTTTGAAAGTTTTTAAAAAAATCTCATCTTCAATTCATATTCTATGGAGCACTCGTTGGACGTTCCAAATCAGACGACACGGTGGCCTGAACCTTTTGCACGAGTTCATTGTATTTGTCTGCCGCTAAATTCGTAATCGCCGACTCCCCCGTTTCTTTTCCCCGTTGATAACTTTTCTGAAACCACTCAACGGCTTCATTTAATTCAGATTCTTTTTCCAACAAAAACCCTTGATTTAAGAATGTTCGTGCATTGTTTTTTTCCAATTTAAACGCTTTATCTAGTGTCTTTTGTGCCTCTTCCAACAAATTATTGTCCATTTGTGCCCACGCTAACAAATTCAACGTTACCGTATTCTTCGGGAACTTTTTGTATATTTTTTGCGCTAAGTCCAACGCTTTCTGCGGATCTTTTTGTTTATTCAACACTACATTAATAGCTGGAATAAACTCATCAGCACGAGCGTCTTCTATTTGCAAAAGACGTTCATATAATTGGACGATTTTATCATACTTTTTTTGCCGACTAAAAATCCCAATCAACTGGCGGGTTACCGAATCATTAAATTCGAATCCGTTTTCTAGAGCTTTTTCGTAATACAAAGCGGCTTCGGTGTAGCGTCTTAATTTTTGGAGTGTTTCCGCTAAGAAGAAATGTGTTTCTGGTCGTAACGGATCTTGATCATACGCTAGGTTCAAATCAACTAACGCGGCCTCAAAATCTCCTACTTTAAAATTTGCCACCCCCGACAAAATCCAAGCATCAATGTAGTTTGCATCTTCTTTTCCGGCATTTTCCGCAAATTTTTTGGCTAATACATACTCTTGATGATCAATCAAACTTTTCGCTAATAACGCAAAAAAGTGTGCATTTTTTCCGTCAGAAAATTCTGAAAAATTATCATAAATGGTTGCTATTTCGCCGGCTTGTTTGCGTATTGATTCAGACACTTCATCATTGGTACGTAACGCTTGCATCACCACTTTTCCACCTTCAATATCGTTTTGTAATATCTTCAATAACCCATAATAATACAAAACTTCTGGGTCAGCCACCGATGAATCAGCGTCTGTTTTGTCTGACAAAAGTGGATTTATCAAATCCAAAGCTCCTTGGAAATCTTCTTGTTGGATTTCTCGTTTTACTTGCCAAAGCAACACCCCCTTTTCGTTCGGAAACTTTTGCGCCAAAACATCAACCAACTTTGATAACTTTTCGGTCATTGACTGTCCAGCATACAAATCAGCCAACACTAAATAGCCTACTCGATTTTCTGGATATTTTTTCAATAATTTATGCGCCTCTAAAATGGCCGCTTGGTACTGCGAATCTTTTTTCAGTCGTTGTACGGTGTTTTGAATTTGTTCAAATGACTCTTGAGCGGTTACCACGCTCGGCGTTTCTTGGGGGGGCAATTCGGTTGTTTGGGTGGTGGTTTGACATCCCACTAACACCATCGTCATTAGGAATATAAATAATCCAGTTGCGTTCCTTTTTGTGTTTATATGCTTCATATCGGTTTGCATTATACGAGGCCTTTTTACTTTTACAAACCCTTTTTAAAAGGAGGACCAAAAAACTCAGAAAAAAGTTCAAAATTAGTTGACATTTTTGACGATCCAAAAAGAATACGCCTGATTATTTATGTTTACCAAACAACACTATGAGTAATACAAAAGACACCCATGGAAAGAAAAGTCACAACGATTTTTTGGTAAGTATCCAAGAAACAGAAGCTCAAGCCGAAACAATGACTCAAGCCGCTTTGGATAAAAAACAAAAAGCCGTTGCCGAAGCTCGAGCCGATCGAGAAACACAAAAACAAGAAACATTGGCACAAACTCGAAAAGCCAACCAATCAGCCTTAGAAGCCGCTAAAATAGCCGCTGACAAAGAGGTTGAAAAAATGGTTCAAAAATACGAAGCCGACACAGAAGTATTAAAAAAAGAGAAACAAGTAGAAGCCTCTAAATTAAATGCTGAAGCCTTTTCTACTTTATTAGAAACTATTAGTGCATAATCTTTTTCTTCCCAAAATTACATTATGAAAATTGCTTTAGAAAAAATTCAAATTGTTGGACTCCACCAACACGCCAAAGTTCTTCTAAAAGAATTACAGAAAAAAGGATTGGTACACATTTCTGAAAATAAAGCGTTTGAAGAAATGTCTATTAAAACTCATCACGATTTATTTGATAAATTTGATTTAAATCGAATTGAGTTCGCCCTTAAATTTTTAGAAAAACAAGCTCCGAAGAAACCCGTTCTACAATCAATTTTGACCGGAGGATTGATTTTCATGAAAGAAAAAGAAGCCGAAAAACGAATGAACGAGTTTTCGGAAAATTTTGAAGCATTTGTAACTGAATGTGAAAAATTAGAAGTAATGTTCGCTGAGAACAAAAATGCCATCAAGGCTTTGAAAGAAAAAATCCAAGCACTCGAACCATTCAAGAATTTCCAGTTTGCTATTGGAGACAAAGTCGATACACAATTAACAAAAACCGTCTTTGGAATTGTTGGTTTGGCTCAACAAGAAGCATTTTTGGCGGCTATGTCAGAAAAATCAAATCTCGTAGACATAGAAATTATCGATGAAGTAAACGGGAAGATTTTGGCTCGATTGACGTATCCAAAAACACTTCAAACCGAGGTAACAAGTGTGTGTAGTCAAAACAAATTTGAAATTGTAAATTTAGAAAATTTATTCGCTGAATTCGAAGGAAAAACGCCAGCCGAAGCTATTCAAGAACTCGAAGCGAATATTTTGGCCTTAAACGAAGAAATTCAAAACGGAAAAGTGCGACGAGTAGAACTCGCACAAAAATCAGATGATTTGCGAATCATGTATGATTATTATTCTTGGAAAAAAGACAAAAATGATACCCAACGAAAAAGTTTGCAAACCAAGAATTTGTTTGTATACGAAGGTTGGATTCCAGCCGCTCAATTAAAAGAATTCCAAACTTGGTTAAAACAAGTGTTTGTGGGTGAAGTAGTGGCAGAAAAAGTCCAACCAGCCGAAGACGAAAAAATCCCAGCCTTATTGAAAAATAACAAAGGATTTGCCCCATTCCAAGTATTAACAGAAATGTTTGGAGCCCCAACCAAAACCGAAATTGATCCAACCGCCGGGCTTTCACCATTCTTCGTTATTGCGTTTGGAATTTGTTTATCAGACGTTGGATACGGAACTTTGATGTTATTGCCAGCGTTATTCTTATTGATTTTTGGAAAACACGAAGAATCTTCAAAAGTTTCATTTAGAATGTTGGCTATTTGTGGAGCCGCCGCTATTATCGGTGGAGTTCTCCTCGGAGGATGGCTTGGATTAACACCAGACCAACTTCCATTCTTGAAAAACCCTGCCAACGGTTTGTTCTACGGACAATTAATGGATCCGCTCAAAGGAAGTGGTTCAATCATGTTCTTGGCCGGTGTATTCGCCATTGGATTTATCCAATTAGTATTTGGACACTTGATGGACGCCGCCCAAAGATTTGCAACGAAAGACACATTAGGCGGATGGCTTGACGGAATTGGATGGTTTGTTTTCATGGTACTACTCGCTCTTTGGGTAGCGGCCAAAGCCTTGCCAGAAATTATCCCAGCCAGCATTGTTACTCCAATCTTCTTTGTTTACACGGCTTTGTTTGTCTTGGCACAAGGACGAAGCGAATTTAAGATTGAAAAAGGAACCAATCCAGTAATTATTGGATTGAAAGGAATTGCTTGGGTGCTAAAAGCGGCCCTCATGGGTACCTTAGGAATCTTCAATGGATTGATTGGATACCTTTCAGGTGTGTTAAGTTACTCACGGTTGATGGCGTTAGGATTAGCGACCGGAATTATTGGCGCATCAATGAATCAAACCGCGGTGGTATTAGGAGACATTGTGGGAGGAATTTCTCCATACCTAGTGCCGGTGGTGGTAATTGCCTTTGCTATTTTCGGACACAGTTTAAACTTTGCCCTTTCAGCCTTAGGAGCCTTCATCCACTCTATGCGTTTGCAATTTATTGAATTCTTCAATCAATTCTATAAAGGTGGAGCGCCAATATTTGATGCTTTCTCTCGAAAACGAAAATACGTTTCATTTCGATAATTATTAAAAACCGACGAAGAAAGAAAAAACACCGAGTAATTCGGTGTTTTTTTCTGTCGAAGAATCAATATTGACAAACAAAGGAATATAATTTATAATAAAATCAATTAGAATGATATTCAAATACTAATTTGTTTAAATTATGTAGCTTGTTTTCTTCTAATTATTGCTCTTTTACTTCTTCTTTGTGCTTTTTCCATAAAACACGGTGAAACTGATAAGCATTTTTATTTTTTAAGAATCTTTATCAGTTTCACTATGTTAAAAATTTAAATAAAATAAAAAGTTATGGAAACAACATTATTAGAAACAGGAGTAACCCTGTTCTTTATCATGATAGCAATGGCGATTTGCATCATGACATCCGTAGCAGGTGATAGTTTGGGATTTCTTATTCTGGCTATCCTACTGCTAGTCTGGTTCATCGATGTGTGGAGCCAGAATTGGAATGCTATATTCATTCCAATAGGAATAATTCTAGTCATAGGAATAATCATTACTCTGGCTGGATTATGTAAAAAGAAAAAGTAAAGGAAAATCCGTTCCGCATTCGTATAAACGAATGCGGAACATTTTCTTAAGTATTAATAGATGAAAAAACAAAGACTCGAATACTTCGATGTTTTTTTGACAAAAATAAAAAAAATTTCAATATAAAAACATGACAACATTACAAGAAAATATCCAACTCATACAAGGAAAAACAATTCCGGAATTATTCTCGAATATAGATGAGTCAAACCGACTCCTTACCTACCGAGAATTAATAAAAAAAAGAATAGAATCTGTAGGGATACTGCTAACAGAAATGCCTCATTTAGAAAACATTATAAATCAAGAAAAATCGCAAGAATATTTTCAAGTAATGGCTGCCATGAAACATTTCATGCATGCAAACCGAGAAAAGTTTTTAGTGTGGTATGACCGATATGTAACATCAACCAATGTTGTTATGGGAGAAGATGAAGTTTATTTTGTAGATAAACAACTAGAAGCAAATGAAGTAGCAAAGGCCATTAAGAAGGGATTAAAAGACGGAGGATTTGATTATTCTCAATATATGCCAGAAATCATTGATAACGCCTATTCAACTATTGATAAAGAAACATATCTAGACGCAAAAGGTGGAGCATTCAGTGTAGAAGATTTTTGTAATCATGATGTATTTAGGGCCGCAATAAACAATGATGAAATGAATGCAAAATATCGGCAAGCATTAAAGATAATGAGTGCTGATAGTTTTTCACCGCACCCAGTATCTGGATGGGTTCAGGCAGGTTTCCCAACCGGATTCGGTCGACCTGTTGCCGGAGGACTAGGAGAAGCAACCTTTTACCCACCAAACAATTCAACCTTAAATCATGTGGGTATTATTGTTCCTAAAATATAAATTTGAACGAGAGAAATAAGGGAAGCAAATTTAATTTTAATCTTATAAAAAACAACTAGAAAAAATTACCACTCCCCTTCTATCTCATAAGCCCTGCGGTATCGTTCTTTTAGTTTGAAATACCGTGCTTTATAATTATTCCAAAATAATTTATATTGGTCTTTTGGTACAATATTTTCGTACATGTAATCCATTTGTGGTTTTATTTTGGGTTCCTCGTCATAAAAATCCAAACTTCTTTCGTTTTCGTACGTCACTTCATACAACTCGTTTTTCTTTATCATTCCATTGTACGGGGTTGGAACCTTTTGTTCGTCAGTAAGAACAATTTTAAAGTTATCGAACAACTCTATTTTTTTCTCAAAAAATTTATAATCTAAATCTTTTAAGGTTTTAAAGGCTAAATCGCGAAACGTATTAAAAACTGATTCTGATGGTCCCCCAACCGAAACATATCCACGAGAACAATGGACATAATTCCCTTCAAAATTAATATCACCTAAAGCAAAAACATGAAACAAACAGTACGTTATAGGATTCGACAAATCAATCGTTTGTAATTCATTTCTTTGTTCTAAGGTTAAATCTTTTATATCCGATACATTAAATTTTCTCGGATAAGCAAATTTAGCTAAATGAAATTTTAACGTTCTCAATTCGTCTGGATACCGTTGCTCTATTATCTCCCAGAATTTTAATAATTCCGTTTCTGACACCTTAAGGATGTCCTGCGGACACACATACTCAATTAAGAGAAACGTATCATCAAAAAAATATTCAAAAAATTTCTGCAAGAAATCAATTTTCAATTTATTGTTGGCTAACAGGATTTTTCGTTGATTCTCCGTTTCAGAATTATACCTTAGAGCCGCCACAATGCCGCTCATTATATAGACTCTGGGCGGATTTTTTTGCTGTTTTGCTAACTCCACTAACGGAAGAAAGTACGTAACAAAACGAGCATTTAATTTCGAATCAATATCTCCCACCGTTTTTTTTCTTTTTGATTTACGGAATCGAGGTTCATTAAACCCAAGAATCAACGCTCTGCCTTCTAAGTCAATCTGCGTATCTTTTAATTCTTTCCGAGGCAAACAAATTTGCTTATTTCTATCAAATTTTTTCATAAAAAACAGTGGTTCAAGTCTATTTTCGGACAAAAATTTCTCCAATAAATTACTCCAACACTTCAACCAACTCTACCACCACATCATTCATTGGTCGATCCATATGGTTGGTTGCTACTTGTTCAATATCGGTTACCGTATCCATACCCGACAAAATTTTTCCAAACACGGTATGTTTGGTGTTTAAAAAATGATTATCGTTGGTATTGATAAAAAATTGGCTTCCGTTGGTATTTGGCCCTGCATTCGCCATCGAAATAGTTCCTATTTCGTTTTTGTTTTCTGGATGAATCTCACAATCAAATTGGTATCCAGGTCCACCAGTTCCCCAATACGCTACTTGCTCATCATCTTTTGATAATGGGTCTCCCCCTTGAATCATAAAACCTTCAATAACTCGGTGGAATTTCGTGTCATTGTAAAACCCTTCTTTGGCTAGTTTTACAAAATTTTCTACCGTGTTTGGAGCGTGTTCATCCCACAATTCTAGTTCAAAATCTCCTCGATTGGTTTTAAATACGGCTTTCATTGTTCTTTTTATTTAAAAAATATCTTCGAAGCAATACTATTCATTTTGAGTTTAAATCACAATTATTTGTGCAAAAAAGAGTTTAAAGTATCATTGTCAATGATGAATAAAAAGTTTAATGTTTCCACTCCGTCTGGGTTTCCAGAGTTTTGCCCCAAGCGAGAAAAAGTACGACAACAATGGATAAAAGTCATATCAGAAACCTACGCCAGCCACGGATTCCAACCAATTTATACCCCCTTAGTTGAACGAGACGAAAATTTGGTGGGAAAAGGCGGAAACCCCAAAGAAATTTATGCCTTGCGACGACTGCAAGCCACCGATGAAGACAAAAGTCATTCTGGAAACGCCCTCCGGTTTGACCACACCGTACCACTGGCCTTGTATGTGGCTCGGCACTTAAACGATATTTCGTTTCCGTTTCGACGGCAAGCCATCGGCCCAGTTTTTCGAGGCGAACGAGCCCAAAAAGGACGCTACCGACAGTTTGATCAGTGTGACATTGATGTGATTGGCAGCGAAAATTTGTCGTTCTTTCACGATGCTGAAATGGTGGCAATTATTACCAAAATCTTTACCAAACTTAACATTGGCGAATTTGTGATTCGCATTAATAACCGAAAAATCCTTACTGGGTTTTTTGCCGATTTAGGCATTAGTGCCGACAAAATTAAACCTGTTTTGGATATTGTTGATGATTTGGAGAAACTGCCACCAGCCAAAATTATGGAAAACTTTGCCGAGCAAGGGTTAACTAACGACCAAACCAACAAAATATTAGAATTTACAAATGTTACGGGTGAACCAACCGAAATTTTAAACTATCTTAAAGGGATTAACGGAGGCGAAGATTTTACGACTGGTGTACAAGAACTAGAAACCGTTTTAACCGGAATTAAAGCCCTTAAAGTGCCCGCTCAAAATTTTATAGTTGATTTAAAAATCGCTCGTGGATTAGACTATTACACCGGAACCGTGTACGAAACCAAATTAGTTGGCCACGAATCGCTGGGGTCGATTTGTAGTGGTGGACGATACAATGATTTAGCCAAAATTTTTACGAAAAAAAATCTCCCAGGAGTTGGTATTTCTATCGGACTCACTCGTCTACTCGGGCAATTGTTTGATGCTGGAATTATACAAGCCGACACAGCGTCTCCTAGCCACATATTAGTGGTACCACAAGACGAAAAATTGGTACCAAACGCGATTGAATTAAGCCAACAAATACGTGATATTTTAGGATTAAGTGTCGAAACATATTTGGACAAAAAGAAGTTTGTAAAAAAATTAGACTATGCCGATAAACTCGGAATTCCGTTTGTGGCCATCATTGGCGAACGAGAAATTGAAAACAATAGTTTTGTATTAAAAAATATGACTACTGGCGAACAAAACACACATTCGATTGAAAATATTGAATCGATTATGGGCGAATTGATTGTGTTTTAGAATAATGAATTTTCTATCAAATCCTTTCTCAATAATAAGCCTAATCTCCATTCAATTTGGATTAGTTTTATTGTTCTTTACAACAAATTTACCCTCAATCAGAATAACTTTTTTACTAAGAATGACCATATCCATAATAATATGGGCATTAATTAGTGGCATCGTTACTATCATCGCTAAAAAAAGTAGTCGCTTTAAACACATTTGTTGCTACTCATTTTATACCATTACAGCCGTAAATTTAGGAACTCTTTTTTTTACGTTATACGGATTACTAAATAACGAAAAAGATGCCTTATTCATTCCATTTTTATTATTTATGTATGGATTTATACCACTTTTATTGGGTGCTATAATTGGTATAATTATAACTTCTTTCAAAAAACAAAGATGATTAAATTTCTATCAAAACCAACCACTCTTTTACTAACACTTGAACTGCAATTCATCCTCATCCTTTTTTGTTATTCTTACGAATATATTGAACCACCAATTTTACATTTAATTTATACCAGTTTCTTCAGTCTGATATGGGTACTAATTCCAGGACTCCTAACTTTATTCGTAAAATATAAAACTATAAAACAGATTTGTTTCTATTCATTTTATACCGCTTCAATTATTAATCTAAGCATAATATTTTACACTATCCCCGAAATATTGAGCATGCCAATCGAAGCCAAAAAACTTCATTATGGAAACGAACCATCAGTAATTATTCTTGGACTCGTTGTATTTTGGGGCTGGATTCAAATGACTTTGGGAGCGATAATTGGAAGTCTAATATTGTTGGGAAAAAAATATTTCAAATACCATAAATCTCCACAATAATTTTCTCCGTCATTGCAAGCGTAAGCGTGGCAATCTGCCATTAAAAAACTTTCTAAAAATTGAATACTCCACTTTACTCGGTGAACTCATATTGAAAACAAACCGCTCAAATTTAAAGCCCCCTTTCTACTTTCGTGGAAAGTCCTTAGATTATGCCGAGGGAGGGAATACTTCGCTTCGCTCCGTGAACTGCTTGCTTTCAAAATAAAGACTACGTTTTCGAACCCCAGGGTTCAATTCCCTTTTCCACTTTCGTGGAAACAAAAAAAATCTCTTCAGCCATTGGCTCAAGAGATTTTTTTGGTGCCGAGGGAGGGAATCGAACCCTCACTCCTTGCGGAACGCGATTTTGAGTCGCGCGCGTCTACCAATTCCGCCACCCCGGCAAATAAAAACGCACAGAGACTCTATCGTTTTTCTGTGCGAACGCAAATTTTTTTCACGCTAATTTAAATTTTTTCAAGAAGCTTATTGTTTGTTGCGGGCTTTTTCCAACCGTCGTCGTTCAGCCCTCGTCAAATTTGGTACGTCAGTACTACCGGAAAGATTCTCGGCTATTTGGTTTTCATTCGTATGCATTTCTGGAGCCGCCGACACCGTTGGCGTTTCCACCATTTCAATTCTGAAGATATTATTGGTAGCAGTTGATCGAATTTCAAATAACAAATGTTTGAACATGCTAAACGCTTCTCGTCGATACTCAACAATCGGATCTTTTTGTGCGTATCCACTCAACGCCACTCGATCTTTCAAAGAAGTCATCGAATTAATATGTTCTAGCCACAAGTCATCAAACGACTTCAATAACACGAACCGAATAATTTCGTCTCGTTGTTCGGCCGGGAAAAACTCTTTTTTTACTTCCCACGCTTTCAATAATTGTGTTTCAATAAACTGAGCAATATCCACCCGCGCCGATAAGTTTTCTAACTCGGCCCGTCCATTATCTGGAAACGCTGGAATAATAGACCGCAGCGTCTCAAATATTTCATCAAGATTCGCCGTGGCATCAACCGTTTCACCTGGAATGTGGGCTTCTGCCAAATTTTGAGCAAAATTTGTGAACACTCGTATCAATTCTTCCTCAGGCGTTTCGCTAAACAAAATTCGTCGCCGTCGATCATACATTTTTTCCCGATGAACATTCATCACATCATCATATTGCACCACGTGTTTCCGGGCATCAAAATGGAACGATTCAATTTTTTTCTGTGCGTTTTCAACTGATTTTGAAATCATTTTATTCTCAATCGCATCGGTGTCATTCAACCCCATTGATTCCATCAACCCCGACATTCTATCGCCTCCAAATCGTCGCATTAATTCGTCACGCATAGACACATAAAACTGCGTAAATCCAGCGTCTCCTTGCCGTCCAGACCGACCCCGTAATTGGTTATCAATTCGTCTTGATTCGTGTCGTTCGGTTCCTAATACCGCTAACCCACCAAGTTCCAACACTTCATCAGTTAGTTTAATATCGGTTCCTCGCCCCGCCATATTGGTGGCAATCGTCACCGCTCCTTTTTCTCCGGCTCGAGACACAATTTCGGCTTCTCGTTCGTGTTGTTTGGCATTCAAAACCTCGTGTTTAATCCCTTCTGAATGAAGCAATGTCGAAAGCGCTTCTGACTTTTCAATCGAACTCGTTCCAATCAACACTGGTTGCCCTGTTTGGTGGATTTCTCGTACGTCTTGTGCCAAAGCCAAGAACTTCCCTTTTTCGTTTTTAAATATTTTATCAGTCAAATCTTGCCGAGCAATTGGTTTATTGGTTGGAATCACTAACGTGTCTAACGCGTAAATCTTGGCAAACTCTTCTGCTTCAGTTTCGGCCGTTCCGGTCATACCAGACAATTTTTCGTACAATCGGAAATAATTTTGAAACGTAATAGTCGCCAACGTTTTACTCTCTCGTTGAATTTCTACTCGCTCTTTGGCTTCTAGAGCTTGATGCAACCCATCTGAAAATCGTCTTCCGGGCATCAACCGTCCAGTAAATTCGTCTACAATCACCACTTGATCGTCTTGCACTACATAATCGCGATCTCGTTCAAAAATGACGTGGGCTTTTAAGGCCTGTTCAATGTGATGGACTTCTTCAAATCCGGCTTCGGTATACAAGTTTGATAGTCCTAACAGACTTTCCATTTTGGCGACCCCTTCTTCGTTCAGCGTCACCACTTTGGTCTTTTCATCAACATTATAATGATCATTTTCTTGTAATTGTGGCACAAGTAATGAGTATTGTACGTATTTATCAGTTGATTCTTCGGCTGGAGACGAAATAATTAACGGTGTTCGAGCCTCATCAATCAAAATCGAATCAACCTCATCCACAATCGCAAAATGCAAAGCTCTTTGCACCAAATCGGCCTTATTTTGAGCCATATTGTCTCGCAAATAATCAAACCCAAACTCATTGTTTGTTCCATACGTAATATCCGCTTGATAGGCCGCTTGTCGATCGGCTGCTTCAACGCCATGTACAATCACACCCACAGACAACCCACAAAATTCATACAACGGTTTCATCCATTCGGCATCTCGAGAGGCCAAATAATCATTTACCGTAATCACGTGCACGCCTTTGCCCGTCAACGCGTTCAAAATTACGGGCGCGGTACAAACTAAGGTTTTCCCTTCTCCCGTTTTCATTTCAGCAATTTTCCCTTGATGCAAAACGATTCCACCAATAAGTTGCACATCATAATGCACCATATTCCACGTTTCGGTTTTTCCTTTAACCTCAAATGCTTGCCCCGATAAACGACGAGCGGCATTTTTTACTCCCGCAAACACACGAATCAAATAATCCTCTATTCGACTCGGGTCAGCCGTCAGTTCTTCTTTCCAAGACAAGAATTTGGCCTTCATTTCTTCGTCTGATAAAGTCTGAAACTCTTCTTCTAAAGCGTTAATCTTGGGAATAATTTTCCGGATTTTTTTAATTTCTTTTTCGTTGTAGTTTCCTAAAAACTGTTCTATAAACTTTTTTACCATGTTTGTATTACTAAAAATCACGCCCATTGTAGGAAGAATACAAAATAACAAAAGATTTTTATGCAACTTTTTCCGTTCTTACCTTTGCGTTAAAATCCACACTTTGTATCGATAAATGCCAAACCGTCTCCGCCATCCCGCAAACACAAAAATCTATGCCTCCAAATGCTTTTGAAACGCAGCCACAAATTTTGAGAAATCTTTGGTCTGAGCAGTTTCTTTACTTACCGTAATACCAGCAAATTCTCCCACCACCAAAAAAAGATGCGTAGCCGTTTCATCAAGGCGAACAAACCGTTTCCATGGCAAGAGCAATTGTTCTTCATTTTGCTGAAAGTTAAGTCCAGCATCCGTTATTTCAACCGAATTTTTTCCTAATCCTAACGCATGAGCTTGGGCTGCTACCGTTTTTTGCACTTTTGCAAACACTATTTTTTCAAAAAAAAGTTGATGCAACACAATCCAAAGCAAAGCCAAGCCCCCAAACAAAAAGATTTGCCACTGCGTTAAAGTCGCCTGATTCATAATTTTGTAAGCGACGATACCCGCCAAAGCAAATGGCACGAGCAATTGTGTCAAAAACTTTAACTGTGTATGTTTTTTTGAGTTTCGTAGCAAATGTTTTTGCAACGCCACTACATCATCCAGCCGTAATTCATACTCTATTTTCATCATTTTTTACCATAAAAAGAAAACCAAAAGAAGCAAGCAAAGTCACTTGATTCTTTTTTTACCTCCCCTTCAGGCTTACTGTTCCCCTTTCTACTTATGTTGTTTATTGTGTCGTTCATTATAAAATGCCTGTGCATTTTCCCATGTAATAGTAGTTTTTCCTGGTTCTTCACCCGATTTGAACACATCTTTTATTTCTCTAAATTTTAGTAATTCTTTGGCTTTTTTAGGTGGGAATAATAGAGATAATTTTTGAAAAACACTCGCTAAATAATCAAATTCATCATCCAACCGGTTCTCTTTTAAATCTTCTTTGAATTGTTCTTCCGCCTCAGATCCATACCAAGAGAACACATTTATTAATTTCTGCACAAACTCATTTTTTTGTTCTACCGTAATATTTAACCCTGTTTCTAAAGCTCCCTCAACATCTCCATCAAAAATATTCGTTCTCTTTAACTGTTTTATAAATGCTGCTAAATTCTTCATTGATCGCATTTGCCCCACTCGATCTACATATTGATTAATAGTGGTTAATTGTTTAGGCGATAAATATTTTTCAGGCCATTTATCTAGTGATACCGACGTATCATTATTTGGATCAAGATTGTACTGTCTATATTTTTCTAGAATAGCTAACACGCGTTGGAAACGTGGATTCATTACCTGTTTCCATGTCAATTCCGAAATATCTCTCTGTTTTTTTCCTTTTTTAAATAAATCTTTTACTTCCTCTAAAGCCTCAGACACTTCTTGTTTTCGTTGCATATGTTCTACATGAGCCATTTTAATCAACAACTCATATAACGGAGCCAATTCAACCGTAGTCAAATATTCTGATTTTTTTAGTCCATCAAAACGTGTATAAGCCTTAGCATATTCTTGAGCGTTGTTTAACGCTTCTGTGCTATCAAATCCTTCCGTTGCAAAATGATGACCGATTCCATCTAAGTTAAAATTTTCTCTTAAGTATTTAAACAAAGACAAAATATCTAACTTCATCTGAACATTTTCTTGCTCTGCCGTATTAGTTAATTTCTCACCAGATTGTTGAATCAAATCAATCGTTTCTACTTTTTCAAACAGTTTTAATATATCTCCCACAAATGATTCTCCCACAATATTTCCTCCAGGAAGCTCTTTTGTATTAGAAAAATTCTCCTTAACTGCCTTTAAAAATTTCCCCTTCAATTTCTCCAAAATTTCTTTCAGTTTTTTTACCGAAGATTCTTCTAGAGATCGTTTATTCAAAAATATATTAGAATCAGCATTATCAACCAATCCAGAATCTATTAAGTGCTTGGATAATACTTCAACCTGCTTTATATAGTCAAAATAAGACTTATATTTTTTAAAATCATTAAATTTCTCTTCATACGTCCTTAATTCAGGGTGCACCTTTAACAACGCTTTGTATTCTTGAGTTATTTTATGAAACCAATTAATTTTTTCTTCATCGGAATTTATATCAACAACTCCTTTCAATTGTTGAACCAAAGACTTCAACTCTCGGTCTACCACTTTAAATTCTTTTTCTGCCTGTGCATATGATTGCTCAAATTTCTTATAATCCTCCGTAAATTTAAGATTAAAAAGACCATTCAAAAAATCACAAGACACTCCAACTTCTGGACTCATGTTCGAAAAAGCCGATAATAATTCTGTATCTTTTTTAGCAAAGTGCAGATTATGAGGATACATAAA
This sequence comes from bacterium DOLZORAL124_38_8, assembly GCA_002747745.1. Taxonomy (GTDB): domain Bacteria; phylum Patescibacteriota; class Gracilibacteria; order UBA4473; family UBA4473; genus OLZORAL124-38-8. Next base: position 47,371 of record PDQG01000008.1, on the reverse strand, counting down.
TGGAAGAATATTCGTCTTTTCAAATTTTGTAGTATCATTAGGAATTGTATCTACTGGTTGCAACGCTTTGTTACGCATCGTATCAGCTATTTGTTGAATATCCAATGCTCCTTGATTACTTTTTTCTAAATTTGTTCCTTCTGCTGGCACTGGACTAACTACCTGAATAACCGCCAAAGGGATTTCTAAACCACTCATAATGAAATAATGTGTAAGAAAATAACTTTCAAACACAATATGAAATATTTTTTATAAAAAGTCAAATTATTTTTTTAAAATATACCCGAGCAACACCACCACTAACGTTACCGGAAAAGCAAAAAACACACATAATCCAGCCACCCAAAAGGGTACCAAATACGTTTCTTGCCCAAAATAGAACAAAATGGATTGAATACTATTTCGAAACGCATTTGTATAAAGCGTAAACAAAAAAATCACAATTAATCCTATCCACAATACAATTGAAAAAAAGAAAGTGAGGAGTCCCATTAACCCACTTTGTGATTCGAATTGTGGGAAGTCGGGTTGTTTTCGTGGTCGTTCTACAAATTTCATCTCTTGGAGTCTAAAAACAAACGCAAATTTTCCAAATAAAAAAGAAACAACTATTGTTTATAAAAAAACTCCTCTCGGAGTTTTTTGAATTCGTTTCTTCTAATTGGAAAAGGTATTTACTGAAGTTTAATACTGGCTTCTAGCAGCCCTTTAAATAATGGATGTGGTTTGAACGGTCGACTGATAAGTTCTGGGTGAAATTGGGCGGCAATCATAAAATCACAAGCGGGATTTTCTACAATTTCCACTAATTCACCGTCTGGTGACGTACCAGAGAACACAAACCCTTTTTCTGAAAGTTGATCTCGGAAAGCATTATTAAACTCGTATCGGTGTCGGTGTCGTTCTGAAATTTCAGCTTGTCCGTACAATTTTTCTGCCAAAGTTCCGGCCTCAATCTTACATGGATACGCCCCTAATCGCATGGTTCCTCCCTTGGCCCGCACGGTTCGTTGCTCTTCCATGAAATGCACTAAATGGAACTCTTTTCCATGTTTGTATTCAACTGGGGCGCAAGTACAACCACATTCTCGTTCGATTTCATCAAATTCTTCACTGGTGGCTTTTTCAATTCCTAAAACGTTTCGAGCAAACTCAATCGCCATAATTTGGCTTCCTAAACACAACCCTAAATACGGTTTATTGTTTTCACGACAGAATTGCGCTACTTTTATTTTTCCCTCAATTCCACGATTTCCAAACCCACCAGGCACAACCACCCCGGCTACCGCTTGGAGTTTTTCCAGTTCATCGGCATCGTCATGTTCAATTTTTTCAGTATCAATCCAAACAATTTCTGCTTTTCTATCAACCGAAAACCCAGCCGATTTAATCGCTTCAATCACCGATAAATACGCATCATCTAATTCATTATATTTTCCGGCCAAACCAATTTGAATCGTTTCTTTGGAATTTTTAATTTTTTCCACACCTTGTTTCCACTCGTCTAAATCAAACGCTAAATCATCATAGCCTAATTTTTCTGCTAAGATTTTTCCTAGATTATATTTTTGGAAACGCAACGGTACTTCATAAATAGATTTAACGGTTTCGGCGGGAATTACCGCTTCTTCATTCACATCACAAAAATACGCAATCTTTTTTAGCAATGATTGTGGAATTTTTTTATCGGCTCGAGCAAAAATTAAATCAGGCGAAACCCCCAACGCTCGTAATTGTCGTACTGAAATTTGTGTCGGTTTGGTTTTGAGTTCTCCACTCGCCGCCAAATACGGCAACAACGTTAAATGCATACTTAACACTTGTTTTCCGTAGGTTGATTTCATTTGTCGAACCACTTCAATAAACGGTTCTCCTTCAATATCTCCAACCGTTCCCCCAATCTCACACACCAAAATTTCCGCTCCCGATTTTTCAGCCGCCAATTCAATTTTTTCAATAATTTTAGCGGTAATATGTGGCACCACTTGAATTGTTCCGCCTAAATACTTCCCTTCTCGTTCTTCATTCAACACTTCTCGGTATACTTTCCCCGTAGTCACACTACAAAATTTATTCAACGGCACATCAATAAATCGTTCATAATGCCCCAAATCTAAATCTGTTTCACCTCCGTCGTCCAACACAAACACTTCTCCGTGTTGAAATGGACTCATGGTTCCTGGATCCACATTCAAATACGGATCAAGTTTCATAATCGAAACTTTTTTTCCAGCAGATTTCAAAATGGCTGCGGTTGATGCCGCCACAATACCTTTTCCTAATGATGAACAAACTCCTCCTGTTACAAAGATGATTTTTGTTTCTAGCCGTTTTTCCCGAGACTTTCTAATCATGACCATTCAAAAAATTGAAGTACAAAGTGTTTCCACCTCTCGGGACTTAATGGTACAAAATTTTTTACAAAGTTCAAAACTCTTTTTTAAGAATTTTTTCTCCTCTCATCCCCGAGAAAAACTAAGAATCATTTATTTAGCATTTCTAAAAGATTTCCAATCTAGTTGGGAATGAAGAAATTTTTATAAAATTTCCTCTAATCTACCACTTTCAAATAACACGCCTCGCACAATATTTTTTCTGGGCGGTCTGGGGCAAAGGTCGTTTGGATTTTACATCCACAATCGGCACAGGTTCGTTGCCACAATTTTCGTGGATTTCGCAAGGCCATTCGGTCTTTATGGCGTTCATCAGGATGTAAACGTGGAATTGGTAAATTCATTTTGCGGTAAAAGTCTAATTCTCGTTTTTGAATACGATAGAATTTCCCACTTCGTTCGCACTCTAAAACTTGATTTACAACCTCATCTGGCACATCCGCAATATCTTCTGATATTTCATATTTGGGTCCAGTGTACTGAACACTTTGTTGGTCATCTCGCCACCTATATCCCCTTTTCTCAGCTTCTTCTTGCGTCAGAGGGAAATACACCTGAGCCGCTGTTTCGTTGTACGCAAATGGTGATAACTCCGCTGGGAAAAATTCGCCCCATTCTCCCGTTTTTTTCATATGTTCGATGATTTTGGCACGAAGTTCAAAGTATTCTTTTTGTTCATATTGTCTGTTGAAAATGCAATATTGCTTATTAATCAATCCAACACAGCCAAAACAATCTTGGCATTTTAAACACGTTTCTGAGTATTCTAGATTTATACACCGTTCAGCGACCGTAAAATTAAACTTAGAATTATATAAATCAAAAGAAATAGCATTTTCAAAGCTCAATTCACTTTCATCATCGTTCGTACAATCCATGGTATCTTTTGACCGCAAAGCATTTTGTACAAATTTAATATCCTCACAATCCTTCACTTCGTACGAAAACCAAGCGTTTTTACAATTAAAAATATTGTTTCCCACGCAGTTATCCGAAGATACAATTTCTAAATTTTTTTGTGGCATCAACACACACCCTTGTTTGAATTTCTTCCATAAATCGGCCCGAAAAGCACTACTTCGCAACAATTTATTCCAAGTTTCTTCAAACACTTCAGGAGAAACAGGTTTATTAAAAATTTGATATTCCTTATTCTTCAATCCAACACAACAAATACAATGAGAACAATTTCGACAATCTTGCAAAAATGCCGAACGAGTAGATTGCTTTATTTTTTTAGACCATAACACTTCAAAACAGTTTTCCAAAAAAAGACTCCCGTAACACAACTCTGAATTTTTAACATCTTCACAATCCACCACATCAGACGATTTATCAACCCGATCACAATACAAACAATCCTCTAAATACGTGGAAGAATACACCAAATAACAGTTTTTCAAGCTAATAGAATTCGTCGTCCAATTACTATTTTCCGCATTCAACGACATTCTATCCCAACGAGGTGAAACTATTTGCAGTTCTTTAAATTGTTCAAAAAACGGACGAGAAAAATCAAAATTTCGTCCATAATTCAAACCAGAATCTTTTTCGTTTAGAAAATCATTCTTCGAAATTACATTCAATTTATATTCTGGTGCGTGCGGTGAAATCAATGTGTTGTTTTTGTATAGATTATGAATATTAAAGAACATCAATCGTCGTCGCTGTCGCTCTGCTGGACATAAAGTCGGCAAACCAACCAATAATTCTTGCGGAATTTTTTCTTCGCTTATACTTACAGACTCATCAACTGGAAAACTCGATAATTTTTCGAATTGCTCCGCCGTAATTACGCCCATTTTCGCATAAAATTTTAAATCAGCTTTCGTGATTTCAAATTTCTCTCCCGATTGACGACAAGTTCTTTCTATCATTTTTTGCTTAGTAATTTTTTTAGAATCTCTCTCTGTTGGTACAAAGAATTTAAGGATGATTTTTTAATCCACCACTTTTAAATAACACGCCTCACACAATATTTTTTCTGGGCGGTTGGGCGCAAAAGTCGTTTGGATTTTACACCCACAATCGGCACAAGTCCGTTGCCATAATTTCCGTGGATTTCGTAAATTTACTCTATCTTTATGCCGTTCATCAGGATGTAAACGTGGAATTGGCAAATTCATTTTTCGATAAAATCTCAATTCTGCCGGTTGAATTCGATAAAATTTCCCACTTCGTTCACATTCCAAGACTTTATTTACAATATCATCTGGCACATCCGCAATGTCATCGGGCATTTCATATTTTGGTCCAGTATATTGAAAGTTATGTTTTTCTTCTTTCCATTTATATCCTCGTCTCACAATTTCCTCTTTCGTTAATGGAAAATATTCTTGAGCCACTGTTTCGTTATACGCAAACGGTGACAACTCCGCTGGAAAAAATTCCCCCCATTCACCAGTTTTTTTCATATGTTCGATGATTTGGGATACTAATGCTTCGTATTCTTCCTGCGTGTATTGTTTATTCAGAATGCAATATTGTCTTTTTTTCAATCCCACACAGCCAAAACAATTTTGAGAATTATTTACACAATTCATCGAATAATACGACATATGCGGACCATCTTTTATCCCTTGGATAAAACATGAATCTGATATTTTATCTCCCGAAGACACTTCATACGCATATTTTGCATTTCCAACCGCCAACGCTTCGTGCACAAAATTTGAATTAAAACCATAATCAAAATTTTTCACCGAATCACATTTTCCTAATAAATCAAAACTATTCACACAATCTTTACTCTGACGAATATAGTTTCCGGTACAATTTTCAGACTGCTCTTGAATAGAATATTTTTGACCAAACTTAAGACAAAACTGTACGAAACTGGTTCGGAAATTTTTCAGTGAAGAATTTTTCGTTAAATTCAACGTATCCAATTTTGCTTCGTATTCTTCTGGCGTGCATTTTTCGTTCAAAAAATAATATTCTTTATTCCGTAAATTCACACATCCAAAACAATTACTACACCCTATACAATTTTGCAAAAACCAAGAATCCGAACAATTTTTACAATTTTGCGAATATTTAAGTTCGTATCCATTTTCACAGTCCAAACACTCATAACATAATTCCGATTTTAACACCCCCACCGAATCAAACACTTCTACTCCATCACAAAGCATATAATTATAACACGAATCTTCAGAATGGTCGGTATTAAAGTTCAAATAACAATTTTTATTAAAGAAACAACAATTATTGTAATCAGAATTTTCTGACTCATTATTCCATAAAGCAATTTGCGGCACTGTTTGCAACAACGACTGAAACTGCTCGAAAAATGGTTTTGAAAAATCAAAATCTTTTCCGTAATCGGTTGCATCCCAATTATCACTCCACCAATAATCTTGTGAATACACAGGAAAACTCGTTTTATCATCATATACAGATACCATCGTTTTCCCAGTCCCATCACATTTTCGTTGATACAACTTTCGTTCATTTCGCCAACACATTCTTCGTCGCTGTCGCTCTGATTCACACAAAGTCGGCAAACCAACCAATAATTCTTGCGGAATTTTTTCTTCGCGTACACTTACAGACTCATCAACTGGCAAACTCGCTAATTTTTCCAATTGTTCCGCCGTAATCACCCCCATTTTCGCATAAAATTTTAAATCCGTTTTCGTGATTTCAAATTTTTCTCCCGATTGACGACAAGTCCTTTCTATCATTTAAAAATATTTTTTAATATTTACAACTTAATCCTATAACAAAAATAATAATTTCAAAATACAAAAAAAATAAAAACCTTAAAACAAATCTATAATTAACAAAATAACTAATAAAAAATGTAGAAAAAATTTTACAATTATTGTATAATCACCCCGCAATGCTTGAACAAAAACTATCAAAACTCGGCCTAAAAAAAGAAGAAGCTACCATTTATCTTGAATTATTACAACGCGGACAAACCTCCGTTACCACCATTGCAAATTTCACCAATATCCCGCGCATCAACTGTTATCACCATTTATTAAACCTAAAAAAGAAAGGATTTGTACTCGAATCAAGAAAAAACAAGATGAAGCATTTTTCAGCCGAAGATCCTCAAATATTCTTATCCAAAGCTCAAGAACAGAAAAACCTCGCCGAAAACGTCTTACCAAATCTAACAGCCCTCATAAACACTCATTCAACCAAACCAAAATTCCAATTTTTCGAAGATAAATCTGGAATCAACAAAATATTCGAAAGAATAACCCAACAAGAACCACATACTATTTTTAGTTTTACAAACTTTGAATCACTGCAAGAAACCATCCCCTTAGAAAAAATAGAACAACATTTACTAAAACGGGTAAAAAAAGGTATTAAATCAAGATTTATTTGTGCCCAAAATTCGACCGCTTCTATTTTAAACGAAAAAATTTTCAAACAACACACCGATTTTTTTGAAGTATTTTTCATTTCCACCGATAAATTTCCCCTTCAATCAGAAGTAACCATTTTCCCCAATTACACCATAACCCTCAACCTCAACCAACAAACCCCCATTGGAACCGTGGTCGAAGATCAAGCGGTCTACAACGCCCAAAAAACCATTTTTGATTTGGCTTGGATGGCCGCTACAAGTTTTATTGGACAATAAAAAGTCGAAAGAACCTTACAAACTAGGATCAATAGGAGCCATTGAAAAGATATTATAAAATGGACTACTTTCTACTACAACACCATTCCATTTCCATCGATTATCTCTCTGACAATTTTTATACAATTTCCTATACGAATGAATAGCTTCAGCCCAATTCAAACCAGATTTTGCCGCCGGAGTTAACGACAAATCACTCAATATTTTTACAGCCCTTGATGTACCCGAAGCAAAAATAACTTCACCAAATTTAGGATATGGACGTGTAAACTTTTTTGACTGAGCTTCAGCCCTCAGTGAAACCACCGCAAAATCCTGCCACTCAGTTCCTTGTTTTAAGTTAACCCCTTTAAATCTACGCAAAGGCATAATCATATAACAAGCATCATTTGAATCTGGAAGTTTAAATCCAGCCTCCTTAATAATCCGGACCACCTCAATGGCTCCATCTCGCTCTTGCCCAGATTCATCATATTGTAAATAAGAAAAGTCAGATTTATTTCGAGCAATCCGATCCGTTTGCAATATTTTTGATATTTGAGACAAATCAGAAATAATTTTAGCACTTTTGGCTTTGTTGATATAACTTTTATACTGAGCAATTCCAATTCCCGCCAAAATTCCAATAATCACAATCACCACCAATAATTCTATCAAGGTAAATCCTTTTGTAATAGAAACACAAGAATCCTTAAACGCTAACGCGGTTCGGTTCGGTTCGGTTCGGTTCGGTTCGGTTCAATAAAACTCATCAAATAAATCTTAATTTCAGACTTATACTTTGTCTAATTTTTTCAAAAATTATGACTTGCCATATAGAAAAGAAAGTTTTAGCCATACACTAAAAAAATTCTCAGAGCTAATCTGAGAATTTCCGACTAACATACACACTTTTCAAATAACTACGAAGCAGGCAAAGCCTCACACACCAATCCGTCTTTATCTCGATCCAAACCATACACATCAAATGATTTCACATCTTTTCCTTCTAGATGAGCATTGTATGATTTAATTTCTTCCGCACATTTATTATACAAAGACTGCGCCTCTGGTTGAGTCTTAAAATGAGAACAATTTAAGTCGTCCGCAATACAAGCTCCAATCAATTTAACCCCATTTTTCGTTTGCACCCGAGATTGTTCAATACTTCCCGTATTCCACAACGTTCCCAAATCTAAATCGTAATTAAATAATTCTATCCCCACTGCAGCCAACATCACAATAATCATCCCCAAAATAAAAGCGCGTGCTTTTTCGAACGCAAACCACATTACCGCCAAAATAGCAATAAGAATCGTCATAATAATTAATCGAGCGTGTTTACTACGACGCATTCGATACAAAAAACCAGGTTCTTTTTTGGTCATAAGAAAAAATAATTAATAAATCAGAACGAGTCTAAAACAAAAAACAACGACTGGCAAGGAATTTTAAAAAACCACTACACCAAAGACTCCAACCAGTCTCCTACAAAATACGAAACCGCGGCCGCAATACCTCCCAATAACAAAGTTTCTAACACCCCCATAATCCAACATTTTTTCGTCAAAAACCCCTTCAAGAATCCAATAATAGAAAAAGCTCCAGCCGTTAACACCACCGACCAAAAAAATAAATGAATCTCTAAATCTTGCCACAAAAACGCTGACACATAGGGCAATAACGGAACCGCCCCCATTACCTGAAACGCTCCAAACGTCATACCAGCAGTCGCCACGGGCGAACGCATCTCGGCCGACAAATCATGATGCTTCATAATTTCATTCACCGAACGAGATTTATCTTTAGACAACACATCAACCACCGATTCTAACACCTCTCCAGAAAGACCCTTATGCGCATAAATTTCTCGCAAACGGTGTTTCAACGACGCTAAATCAGGCACTGATTGCACAAACTTTTTTTCTTGTTGCTTATATTGATCTATTTCTGATTTGGTAGACAAAAACTCCCCCACTGACATAGAAAATCCATCCGCCAACAGATTAGCCAACCCCATAATAATCACAATTTTAGGAGACAAACCAGCTCCTTCAGAAGCCGCCACCACCGCAAAAGTAGTCACCGCTCCGTCAATACCACCATACACAAATTCACCCAGAAAATCATTTAACCGATCGCCCAAAAAGAATGATACCCGTCTAATTTTTTCCATACTAAAAACACACTAGTAATTTTAGAAATACTATTATGTTTGAGTCCACCCCGTCAAAGACTTTCGAGACTTTCGTTTTGGTATACCAAAACGAAATCACAAACACCTAATCACCTATAAGAATGACTGAATATAATGCCAAATACTTAAGCCTGATTGCGTTATTATTCCAATCAACCCCGAACCTAAAATAATCCCCAAAGAAATAGCCAACCAAGAACGGTTATACGGCCAACGGAAAATATAGGCCAACAGAACGGATGTATACGCACCACTCCCTGGAATCGGTAATAACACAAAAAACACCATGCCAAAAAAACCAATATTCTGCATTTTCTTACTATGCATTTTTTCTGTTCTTTTCAGCAAATAAGCCAATTTTTTATCCAACCAAACCCAATGATTTCGCGCAAAATCTATTATTTTCGGAAGAAAAAACAACAACAACTTCGTCGCAATCAACCCTCCAATAATCGACATCAACACCGAATGCCAAACTGGAACCCCTAACGAAACCCCAAAAGGAATCGCCATACGGAACTCCACCAACGGAGTCATAGATGCCACAAGCGTCAATAAATACTGAATCATTCTTCAATTTCGAGGAAAAGCGTAAAAAAAGAAAAAAAAATAACAATAAATAATACCGTATTTTTACAAAAATCACCCGAATAAAAAATTTGAACTACATAATTTTATAAGAAATAGAAACAAATAATTGAACACAAAAAACACTCAATGATAAATATCTAAAAATCCATAAAAGTTTTCCACATTTTATACAATAGTTATAAACATTTTTTCTACTCACGAGTAATTTTTTAATACAAAAAAATTTTTCTATAAAATTGAACACTTTTTTAACACAAAAAGAATGAAAAATCAAACCATATTTAATGAAAATACTAGATAAAACAATTTTTTTGTTCTATATTTTTTCATGGTTTAAGAGTCCTCTTTTCGAAAGAAATGAAACTTTAAAAAATTTTACTGTTCAGTTTTTTTACACAGAAGAAAACCCTCAAACCAACTCGTCATTTTTTTGCCTCTTATGAACATAGAACAAGCCGTTCACATTCCAGTGCTCAAAAATGAAATTTTAGAAGTTCTCTATTCAACCGAAACAAAAAGCGTGTTCGATGGCACGCTAGGGCTTGGTGGACACGCCAAAGCCACCCTCGAACAATATCCCAACATACAAACCTATTACGCAACGGATCTTGACCCACAACATCTCTCTGAGGCTGCTAGACGATTAAAAGCCTTTCAAGATAAATTATCTCTGCACAACACCAGCTTCACCGAAATTCACTCAATCCTTACAAAAGCCACGCACCCACTCAGCATTTTGCTTGATTTAGGCATTTGTTCAAACCATGTAGACGAAGCCGAAAAAGGATTTTCGTTTAAAGCGGACGGGCCACTTAAAATGAGTTTTAGTGGAGACAACGCAGCTGAAGTGTTTGTAAACGAAGCCAGCGAAACCGAAATTCGAAACGCATTACGAAATTTTGGCGAAATGCCAAACGCCCAACAAATTTCAAAAGAAATAGTTAAGTATCGTCAGGAAACACGCATTACCCGTACCCATGAATTAAAAAACTTAATCGAAACACACACGCACCCCCTAAAACGAAAAAAAGCCGTTACCCAAGCGTTTCAAGCTATTCGAATAGCGGTAAATGAAGAACTAAAAGTTATTGAAACCACTATTAACCGTGCTTTTTCGGTTATGCAGTCGGGCGACAAACTGGGTATTATCACCTACCACTCACTCGAAGACCGACTCGTCAAACGTTTGTTTAAAGAATTATCAACGCCCATCACCCAAGCCGACAATTTTTCACTCCACAGTGTTGTACAACCAGCCGTAGGAAAATTAATAAACAAAAAGCCAATTCTCCCCTCAGAAACCGAAATACAAAACAATCCTCGCTCAAGAAGTGCCAAACTACGAATTATTCAAAAAGTATAATCTCATGAAAATCCAACAATTTAACGCCCACGGACAAACGAATTCATTCCGATCTGAAACAGTCAGTGTTCGAAAAGATACGGATCTTAAAAAAGTGCAGTGGATATTGAAATTATGCTTCTTGGCCATACTGCCACTCTTTGCTTGGTACATATTATTAACTAATGCCATTTCAACCAAAGGATTTATTCTAGCTCAAACAAAACAAGAACAAGAACAATTACGACAAGATTTAGAAAAATTAGATATTGACTTAACCATTCCCGTGAGTTTGTACGCGTTAGAAAGTTCTGAACAAGTTCAAGAAATGAAACTCATTACCAACCCTAAATTTGTAGAAATACAAACCAGTGAAGTGGCTATGATTCAATCAAAATAACATGACATATACCACCATTGAATCGCAAAAAATTTGTTACAATTTATATCAAAACCCAACCGCCAAACGATTGTATATTTTTTTACATGGTTGGGGCGGTTCACAAAAAAGTTTTACCCCATTGGCACAAGCAATCGCCCAAACCCATTCAACGCTAATATTCGACTGGCCTGGATTTGGACAATCCGACGCCCCCAAAACGGATTGGGACACCCACCAATACGCTCATTTTTTCAAACAATTCATAGACTCATTTGATTTTCAAGATTTTGAAGAAATTGTTTTATATGGTCATAGCTTTGGGTGTCGCGTCATGGTTCGATACCTAAATGAACAAAAATTTAGTTCAAAAATAAAACACCTTGTTTTCACCGGAGCCGCCGGAATTGTGTTTCCCCTTCCGTGGTACAAAAAAGTTATCAAAACTGGAACTGCTTACGTTAAACCGCTAAAAAAATTAATCCCCGTTTCCGTACAAAGTTTCATTCGCCGAAAAATATTCCGGGCCCATGACTGGGATGCCACTCAAGGCACTATGAAGCAAACTTTTTTGAATGTAATTGCCGAACCAGACTTCCGATTCGAATTAGAAACCATCAAAATTCCGAGTACCATAATTTGGGGAAAAAATGATACCTACACTCCGCTCAAAGCCGCTTTTGTCTACCAAAAACATCTTCCGACGGTAAAACAATTACGCGTATTTGAAAATGGTCGACATGGCATCCACCACACCCACGCCAAAGAAATTAAAGAAATTATTACGAATCTGTAATATCCGCACTGTTCCGAAGTGATTTCAGCTTTTCTTGATCTGTGGCATGCAATAAGGCTTCTTTGTATGTAATTTTTCCGGCTCGCACCAATTCGAGCAAACATTTTTCAAAACAAATAGTTCCAGAATCCGCCGCCGAAAGTTCAAACACTTGGGCGAGTTGACTTAATTTTCCTTCTCGAATTTTATTCGAAATCGCATAATTCGAATGCATAATTTCGTACGCCAACGTTCGTTTTCCTTCTTTGTTTGGCACTAATTTTTGCGAAATAATCATTTTGAGTACCGAAGACAACTGAATTTTAATTTGGTTTTGTTGTTCGCTCGGAAACGATTCAATCATTCTTCCCAACACTTCAATCGCATTATTGGCATGCATCGTTGATAACACCAAATGCCCCGTTTCGGCTAACGAAATAGCGGCCGAAATAGTTTCATAATCTCGCATTTCTCCGACCAAAATTACATCTGGATCTTCTCGCATGGCACTTTTTACCCCAGCTTGAAACGACACTACATCATCCCCTACTTGCCGTTGCGACACCAAACTTTTCTTTGACTGAAAAATATATTCAACTGGGTTTTCAATAGTAACTACATTACAGGCTTCTTCCTGAATTTTCTCATTTAGCAGAGCCGCCATCGTCGTTGATTTTCCTTGACCAGTGGCTCCAACAATCAAAACTAACCCGTGTTTAAGGGCTTTAAATCGTTCTAGTACATCGTGCGGTAACCCCGTAAAAGAAAACTCTGGAATTTTGCTATTAATAATCCGAAGTGCCAAGGCTGCCCCTTTATTTTGTTGAAATAAATTAACTCTCACCCGTACACCAGATTGGGCCTCAAACGAAAAATCGGCTTGTTTTTCTTTTTGATAAGTCGACACAATCCGCCGAGAAAACGATTTTTCAATCAAATCAGCAATCGTTTTATTTGACAAAACTCCGCTTCCGGCCGGTGTCAAACGTCCATCAATTCTAAAATAAATTTCTCGATTTGGTTGTATGTGCACATCAGAAGCACCTTGTTGTGAGGCTACGTCAATAATTTTGTTTAAATCCATCGTTTCATTGTACCAAATTTTTCCCGAAAAATCAATTTAAATTCGCCTAAACAAACACAAAAATATACACTGTAATGGATATTTTTTTACGCAAACACACATGCCTTTTGAAAACGAACAAATAACCTATTATTTAGAAAAAGCGATTGACCTACTCGTTCTATTTGGCGGAAGATTAATTTTAGCAGCTTTAACCATTTGGATTGGATTAAAAATCGTGCGAATTATTACCAACGGCACCAACACGCTCTTTAAAAAACAACGCATTGAAAAGTCACTGCGATTATTCCTACAAAGTCTCATTTCGATGGGGCTGAAAGCCATTGTATTCATTATTGCCGCCACCGTTTTAGGAGTCGAAATGACGTCTTTTATTGCCATGCTTGGAGCCATGGGATTGGCCGTAGGATTGGCGCTACAAGGAAGTCTTTCAAACTTTGCTGGCGGAGTACTCATCTTATTACTCAAACCATTTAAAGTGGGTGATTTTATTGAAGCGGGTGGATTCCTCGGAACCGTAGATAAAATTGATATTTTTAGCACAGCCATCAACACCCCTGACAACAAAAAAATCCATATTCCTAATGCGATTTTGTCGAACGGAGCCATTCAAAATTTTTCACAAGAAAAATTCCGACGGGTTGATTTTACAGTCGGAATTGGGTACGACGACGACATTCAAAAAGCGAAAGACACCTTGCTAGAACTGGCTAAAAAAGACCAACGAATCTTGAGTGAACCAGCCGTTCCGTTTGTTGGGGTCAGCGAATTGGCGGATAGTTCTGTCAATTTGGCTTTCCGTGTTTGGGTAGAAGGAAAAGATTACTGGGATGTATTTTTTGACTTAAACGAAAAAATCAAAACCACCTTTGACGAAAAAAGCATCTCTATTCCATTCCCACAACGAGATATTCATTTAATAAAAAGTGAGTAAAAAAATAAGTTTACAACTTAACGAGTAAAAAATCCGCCGTTGGCGGATTTTTTTATTTTTTATAATTCCTCGTTTCTCAACCATTCATGAACCTCACGCATCTCAACATCAGTCCTTCCTGAAAACATTCCATGATAGAACCCCCCTTCAGACAAAGATGCTTCCGCTTCTTCTTTTCTTCTACTCGTAAAAAGCGCATTCACAGGAAACGCTTCTCCATTTTCATCTTTATAGACAGCCAAGTTATGACGTACTACCCCATTTCCCCCCATCAAAAAAGGCCCATTTTTATTTTCATAAGAATATTTTGCAGACAAATTTGGTGAATAGAAACCATATCTTTTTTCTGGAAAATCTTCCGATAGAGCATCTTTTATACGTCTTAAAGTATTCGATTGCAACTTTCCTGCCGCGTCTAAGGATTCTAATTCTAATAAATATCTATATCTAGTATCTTCAGATAACCGCTTCCGACCTTCTTTTGTCACGGCAAACTTAAAACGTTCTCGAGAAGTTCTTTTTTTCATTTTTTTATACCATTAAGATTTAATCCACCAAAATTGTAACGCTTCTTCTTCTTGTCAAGTTTAAAAATGTTTTTTTAAATTTGTCAATACTACTAAAAGACCAGTATATCATTCCAATAATTTTCAAAAAAGTTTTCCACATTTCACTTGTCAATCGCCTTTTTTTTTGATAGAAAACCTCCTGTATGGATAAGTTTCAAGTATGGGAAACGGTTTTAGGGCGACTCAGTGAAAAAATTTCTCGCATGGAGTTTTTTACCTGGTTTAAAAAAGTACAAATAGCCGAAATTAGTGGCACGGCCATAGTGTTGGCTTGTCCAACCGAAATGAATAAGAATTGGCTCGAAAGTAAATACCGCACCATTATTTTGTCTAATTTTCAAGCCGTGCTCCCCGAAATTGATACTTTGTATTTTACCGTAGATTTATCGTTAGCCGATAAACCACAAACCTCAAAAGTATTTGAAACCAAATCAGAAAAACCACGAAAATTACCCAACCAACCCGAACAACAATTTTCCGATGGAACCAAAACCCGAATTACCCAAGAACGGTTTACGCTTAGCAATTACATTGTGGGCGAAGAAACTAAGTTTGCTCACGCCGCCGCTTGCGCCGTGGCCGAAAGCCCCTTAACCGAAAAACGAAAATATAATCCCCTCTTTATTTACGGAGGCGTAGGACTGGGAAAAACGCACCTTTTACAAGGAATCGCCAATGAAATCCGTCGCCTAAATCCAAACGCTAAAGTTATTTACACCACGGCTGAACGGTTTATGAACGAGATTGTAAAATCAATCCGCGAACGAAAATCAAACGAATTACGACGAAAATATCGTCAAGTAGACGCTTTTTTGCTTGATGATATTCAGTTTTTTGAAGGAAAAGAAAAAACCCAAGAAGAATTGTTTAATACTTTTAACGATTTATACGAGTTTAATAAGCAAATTGTATTTTCGGCTGACCGACCACCCAGCGAACTGAAAGGAATTTCTGATCGGCTTCGTTCTCGACTTGGCGGGGGGCTTTTAGCCGACGTACAAATGCCAAACATTGAAACCCGAATGGCTATTTTGCAAGAAAAATCACTGGCCAAACAAATTATTTTGCCGAATGATGTGCTAGAATTTATCGCTTCAAACGTACGAAGCAATCTACGCGAACTTGAGAACATTCTTAACCAAGTTTCGGCCGAAATGGAAATTACGGGTACCTCACCAACGGTTCAATCAGTAGGGCGGATTTTCCGCAAACTTAATCCAGGCGAAGACTACACTTTATCAAACGACAGCACCAAATTTATTGCGAAAAATTCAGATGATATCATCACTTTAGTTTCTGAATATTTCCAAGTCCCAGCGACCGACCTGATGGGAACTTCTCGAAAAAGTGAAATTGTGTTGCCCCGACAAATTGCCTGGGTGTTGTGTAAAGAAGCCCTAAAAATGAGTTATGAAGGTATTGGATTTGTATTTGGAGGGAAAAATCACACCACTATTATGCACGGAATTCGAAAAATAAAAGCCCTCGGACGAAAAGATTCAACCGTGGCACGACACTTACATTCACTGAAAAAAGATTTAGGACTCAAATAAACATGAAAACCATTGGAATTCTTGGCGGCGGACAACTCGGACGAATGATGATGCCCAGCATTCGAGCATTTGGTGTACCAGTACACGTGTTAGACCCCAACCCCGAATGCCCGTGTGCCCCGTTGGCTGATAATTTTGTAGCGGGCGATTTTAATGATTACCAAACCGTGTTGGATTTTGGAAAAAAGGTTGATATTTTGACAATTGAAATTGAACACGTCAATGTTGAGGCCCTCGAACAACTCGAACAACAAGGAAAAATCGTGCGACCAAGCAGTAAAATTCTACGCATGATTCAAGACAAACAAGTCCAAAAAGAATTTTTTGTGGCGAACAATATTCCCACAAGTGAGTTTATTGAAATTCAGAATAAAACGGAATTACTGGCGAACGAAAACTTTTTACCCGCCGTACAAAAAACTCGTACTGGAGGCTACGACGGACAAGGCGTAACCGTATTACCAACGCTTGAAGCCGCTCAATCAAAAGGATTTGATGCCCCAAGTATTTTGGAAAAAATGGTCGACATTGAACAGGAACTCAGCGTGATTGTGGCCCGAAACAAACAAGGCGAAATCAAAACCTTTCCAACCGTCGGACAGGATTTTGACCCCGAATTAAACCTCGTAAAATTTGTGTATGCCCCAGCCAATATCAGCGATGATATCAACAACACTTGCCAAAAATTAGCCACCAAAATTGCTGAAAAATTAGAACTAGAAGGAATTTTGGCGGTAGAGTTTTTCTTAGACCAAAACGGACAAGTGTTAGTCAACGAAATGGCTCCACGAGCCCATAATTCTGGGCACTGGAGTTTAAATGGAGCCGTGACCAACCAGTTTGAACAATTGCTTCGAACCGTACTCAATCTTCCTCTGGGCGACACAAGTATTCACACCCCCAGCGTAATGATTAACCTTTTAGGGGCTCCAAACAACACCGGAAACGCCAAAATCAAGGGCATTGAAACCATTATGCAAACACCCAATGCGCACTTATTTTGGTACGGAAAAATCACCACCAAACCAGGGAGAAAAATGGGACATATTAATATTTTGAACAAAAATTTAGAACAAGCAAAAAAACTCGGAGACGAATTATTACAACAAGTAACCGTCATCGCTGAATGAAAAAAATACTCAAAAACACGGCCCTCAAAATATTACTCGTAACAAATTCGATGGTGTTAATTTCTGGGGCTATGATTGCACCCATTTATGCAATTTTTGTAGAAAAAATTGGAGGAGATTTGCTAGATGCTAGTTTTGCGAGTGCTCTATTTGCCGTTGTGGCCGGTATTACCACATTCTTTTCTGGGCGAATTTCCAACAAAATGACCGAAGACAAAAAAGTAGTCAGTTTGGGATATTTATTAATTGCCAGCGCCTTTTTTGGGTACACCCAAGTAGAATCAATGACGACCTTGTTATTTATGCAAATACTTCTAGGAATCGGAGAATCAATCTATTCCCCTCCTTTTGACGCAGAATTTTCAAGACATTTAGACAAAGGTGAATCCGCCTCAGAATGGGGCATTTGGGAGTCAACAAACTACTTTTCTAGTGCAATTGGTGCTTTATTTGGTGGGTACATTGCCACGACTTTTGGGTTCAATACTCTGTTTATAATTATGGGAATACTCAGCCTCTCAAGTTCGGTATATCTCTATTTTTTACCCAAAAAAGTGCTGTAACCATATCCGAAAAATTTATTGGTTCTTTCTATAGGTTGCATAAAATCGTTCGTTGTGCACAATACAGACGGAGCAGATGAAAAACTTATTTAACAAAGCCGTCTTATCACACCAAAATTCACCCCGAATTATTTTTAAGATGGAAAAAGTAAAAGACCACCAAACGCTCGACAAATTTATTCAAACAACCCAAACCGAAATCGAAAAAACGGGAAAAGATGTTTCATCCAACGCTATGAACACCTTGGGAGATGCATCAGAAACAAACACCGAAACCCAATCTCCCCTAGATAAACTACTGCAAAACCGCGACGAATTTATTGCTATTTTGGCCCAAGAAACTGATTTTTTTGAAGAAAATGGGAAAGAAAAGTTCTTACAATACATGCAAGAACAACTTCCCAATGAAAATATGAATTCTTTAAAAACGAATTTAGGGGTTTTATATATTGAGGCTCAGTCCAAATACGAAGAATCGCTCGATAAAAATACGGAAAATTTCCAAAACCGAACCGAAATCCATCAAAAAATATGGGAAGATTTGCAGGAGGCTTTCACCAAAACGACTGACAAAGAACAAGCCAAACAAATTATTCAAGAATATTTCGAAAACCCGAATAATCAAAAGTTACTCAGTGAAGACGAACAAAAATCAATTCAAACCAACGCAGAGAATTTTTGGAAAAACAAAAAAGAGCATTTAGACAAACTAGCAACCAAAATGTCTAAACGGCCGAAAATTATTGAAAAGAAAAAACAAGCTGGAACAGAAGCCCTCGACACCGCCCTTGATGAAGTGAAAAAAGACCCCAAATTTGTGCATATGTCGGCCAAAAAATTACAAGCATTTTTCAGTGAAGCTTCCAAAAAAGTCGACATTAACAAGCTTCCACAAGCAGAGGCCGAAAAATTAAAACTTAAGTTCATAGAATATGGAAAAGAAAAAGTAAAAGAAGCACAAAAAGTACAACTGGATATTCTGCGTCCGCAAAGCGAAACCCTCTTAAAACAAAACGAGACGTTACTTGATACAGAATTTCAAAATTTCACGGAAAAAAAAGGCTTACTAAAAATTAATTTTGAAGACTTTGAACCCACTTTCGATAAAATTCAAAAAGACGAAATTCGATTATCGGGGTACCCAAAAGTGTTTGGCGTAGAAATGGTAAAAAAAATTACCGCCCAAAAAGAGGCTTTTAAGAAAAAGTTAGAAACCGCCAAAAAACGCGTAAAAAAAGCCGAATCGATCATCGTAGCCGCCAAAGAAAAAGCCACCAATGGCGAATGGAAACATTTAAGACCCGAAGAAATTGCCCAACGAACGAATCAGGAGTTAAGCCAAAACAAGTTTTTTGCCGACCTGCCAAAGTCGATTCAAAAACTCTTAGGAGAACGAATGAAATACCTTTGGGGAAAAGTAGAAGGCGACATAAAAAATCGAGAAACCAAAAAATCGAAAGACAAAATCCCACGATCCGACATGGCCAAAGCCTGGGAAAACATGAATAAAAACCTACAATCTTTTGAACAAAATTTTGGTTCAACAAAAGATTTAAAACAATTCTTCATTAAGGAATATTTTGGCGACCGAATAAATGATGCGAAAGCGTATTTGAAAAATCATCCTAATTTTAATAGGGCCGTCGAAGCCAAATTCGCCAAATACTCAACTGAAAAAAAAGAAGCGGACGAAAAACAAAATAACGCCTTCGAATCCGTTATTGGAGCTCTTTCAAATTCGACCATTCAAAACGCCATGCGAGAGTCGTTTGCTCGCTCAAATTCATACCAAGAAAAACAAGGCTGGATAAGCGAATTGAAAGACAAATATGTTCCACAATATGAACAGGCTTTAAAAAATTTGCAAACCATTGAACAAACCGTGCAATCAAAACAAGAAACACTCAAATATTCTGACCAAGCCCAAGCCGTATTCGAAAAAATAAGCACCCAAAAACAAAATGCTGAATCAAGTTGGAAACGATTTGATAAAACGTTCGTTTCGCCTTCAAAATTGCAACAAACGTTAGAAAAAGAAATAACACAATTGCAAAAAATCGAAACCGACTGGCAACAAAAAAACGAACAAGCCCATCGCGACATCAATGGTATGCAGCTTGAAACCGCCCTTAAACAGGCTTCGGAAAAAGATTTAGCTAAAATGAAACAAGATGTTTCGTTTTTTGCGAAGCAATTTGACGTTTGGATGGACGATGATGTATGGAAAGCCAATGAACCTTTATTCAAAAAGAAATTACTCGACCTTCATTCGGAACTTCAAACCATCGAGTCGGTTGATTCATTAGAGTCAGCGGAAAAACCCGCCTTGGATGAAAAAAACAAACAAAAAATATTGTCCATGACGGCCGACAAAGTTGACCCTAATAAAATTACGACCGCCGGAGCCTTTGCCAAAGCGATTGGCGAACTCAACAACATAAAAATGCCTCAAAGCCAGTGGGAAAATGGCGGCAAAGAACTTTTTACTCAAAAATTCAATGAACTCTGGCCCGCACACCAAGAACGAATAAAAGTAGCCGAAACATTCAGCCAAAAAATTGATACCATGGACACCGATTGGCTCCAAAAACAAGGCGCGGACCAAATAAAAACTCGACAAGATTTTGATCGAGCGTTAGGAAATAAATACCAAATATTTATGCCCAAGGCCGATTGGGACCAATGGGGCGCCGATAAATTTTATGCAAAAACTGATGAATTGTCCGAAGCCTTCAGCGAATGGCAACATGAAAATGGTGAGGTAGGAATAAATGATCTGAAAAATTTGGGACACACCCACCAGTTAGAATTCAAACACGTAATACTAAAAAACACCGATAATTTAGGACAAAAATTCAACCGCTTATCTTCGCTCTTAGAACTTGGTGACGGAACCGAAAAATGGCTCAAAGGACACGAAAAAGACACCCTCCCCTTTTTACTAGAAATGCTCGACACTTTGTCTGATTCAGAATTCAATGAATTATCAAAAGACTTACAAAACAAAGACAAACCCGAAGAAGTCCAAACCATTCTCGTGTCAGATAATTTGAGAAGTTATAAAATGAAAGAACTTTCTAAAACCCATGTCGAGGAGTGGAATAAGTTTTCGGCCGAAGAAAATTTGGTGGCACAAAATATTTTAGGGATAGAAACCCTGGTCGAAGAAGATGAAGAAAATCAAGAGACCGTAAATGAAACTGAGTCCGACCAGAACGAAGCCAATCCGGAAAATAATGACGATTTTGACGAAAATTTAGACCAAGATGATACCCTTGAAGCGGACGAAATAACCGATGAAACAGAGGTAGAAGAAGACTCTGAAAATACGGAAGCAGAAAACGAATTAGAGGAAGAGGTCGACGAAACACTTGAGGATGATTTAGAAGCAGATGAAGAAAACCAAGAAGCAGGAAATGAAACCGAAACCGACCAGAACGAAGCCAGCCCTGAAAATACAGACGATGAATCAGAACTTGAAGCCGAACAAGATTTGAACGATGCCCCAGACGAAACCACCGAAACAGAAACCGAATCCGCCAATGATGACGCGCTTGAAACTGCCACTGAAACGGTCCCTGATAAAGGAGAAACTACCGAAGAAACACTTCATTCCGAATCGATAGAATCAGAACTTGATGCAGACTCAGCCGAATTTGAAATGAAAAACATGCTCGCACGTTTTTTACAAACAGAAGAAGAAACCTCTGAAGAAGACGACGAAGACGTCTCTGAAACGAAAGAAAAGACTCCGTTTGAAGAAAAACATATTCCAAACGGTATGAATTTTGGCACGTTAGTATCAAAAGCTATTCTCCATTACGAGCTCGAACACGCTTCGGAAGTTATCCGGAATATTCAGTTAACAAACACCCAAAAAAAATTGTATATCGAAAATGCGCTTGACGTCTTCCGACAACTCGGGCAAGCATTATTCGAACTAAAGTCACTCCAATTTATAGCCGTGCGAGTAAAAAAACAAACGCCACAAACCATTCACCTTGAAATAGCCGGTAACACCGCCCACGAGCAATTTAATAAAACTATTACACTCAACATTGTATTAAACGAATAACTATGAAAAAAATACTTTGTGTTTGTTTAGGTAATATTTGCCGTAGCCCCGCCGCCGAAGGAATTTTACGAGCCATTCTTGAACAAGAAAATCTTACCGATTCGTATCAGATTGATTCGGCTGGAACTTCCGCCTTTCATAGTGGTTCGGCTCCTGACGATCGGTCGATTCAAGTTTGCCAAAAATATGGCATTGATATTTCGGCTCAAAAATCTCGGAAACTTACCGCCCAAGACGGCGAAGAATTTGATTTAATTCTGGCGATGGATTATTCAAACATTGATAATATCAAAAAAATAATCGCTCCAGAAAATTATAAAAAAGTGCATCTATTCGATGCACATGAGGTAAACGATCCGTATTATTCGGCGTTTGATGGCTTTGAAATTATGTTTCAGCAACTCGAACGAGCTACCAAACAGTGGGTTGAGAAACTATCAGCACAAACTAGAATTTAATTCTTCTTTGTTATAACCAACACTCTTAACCAAAATTCCTTTCTCCTCTAATTCTTTTATAAACGTGTTAAATGCAGCAAAACTCTCTGCCACTCCATTTAGTTTAAGAGAAGACGAATCATCAATTTTACCCGAAGTAAACTGAATACCCTCCACCAATAATCCACTTTCTCTTAAAATAGCATTATGATAAATTTCTTGTAACAATTCTTTCTGTTTTGGATACGAGTAAGTTTCAAAATATACCGTATTCTCCATGTTTAATATTTCTAAATACAAACACAAAATAACACCTTAACCCCAAAAAGTCAAAAAACAAACTACCCACTCGGACATAGCGGTTTGTATAGAGGAATTCTCATCCATTCATCAGCCTCTAAAACTTTATCTCTTCCTATAATATAAATTGTATCTCTCGAACAATTTAATCCACGCTCACCTTGGTTTTCATCTATAAGATGAGGAATCCCCCAAATATCTCGTTTTAATAAACTCAAATCAATTCCAGTCGCTTTCTCCATCTCCGTTCTTAGCTTATTCCAATAATGAAGACAGGGAGAATTATCTGGCATATTACTCAAATCTCTTCCACGACAAAGACACGCATAACAATTATGCCCTGTGATTTCTCTCACGGGTTTTTGTAAAATATTTCTGGTTACCTGAATCGCCTTGACGACTACATCTCTTTCAATTCTGGCTTGTGCCATCTCTTCTTCCTCCGTAGCGTGTTTGTCTTGTAAATCAATTCTTGATAAATTCGCGTTGGTTAAGTCTTGTTTTAATTCGGCTAATTCTTTTGCAATCTGAGCCTTCCGTACCATTTGTTTATACTGGGCAATGCCCATTCCAGACAAAATTCCGATGATTACAATAACCACCAGTAATTCTATCATAGTAAACGCCGCATGCTTTAATTTATCTCGACAAGAAAGAATGAAAGAAAGAGAGAGACCATTATTCATTATTTTTTATTTTTGTATACAAATTTTATTCTAAATTTTCCGCCGCGTCTAACACCTTTTGCCGCATATCATCCATATATTTTTGCACTTTTTGTGCTAAATCTGCATCAAAAGCTGATAAAATCTTAGCCGCCAAAATTCCAGCATTTTTCGCTCCGTCAATCGCAACCGTCGCTACAGGAACGCCTCCTGGCATTTGCACAATCGACAACAAACTATCAATTCCTTCAATAGAATTGCGAGATTTAACTGGCACGCCAATAACCGGCAAAGTCGTCATAGAAGCCACCATACCTGGCAAATGCGCCGCTCC
This sequence comes from bacterium DOLZORAL124_38_8, assembly GCA_002747745.1. GTDB lineage: Bacteria > Patescibacteriota > Gracilibacteria > UBA4473 > UBA4473 > OLZORAL124-38-8. The sequence goes on along the minus strand of PDQG01000008.1, from coordinate 23,468 downwards.
ACCAGCACCCGCAATAATAACTTTGCGACCTTTTTGAGCTGCGTTAGTGGCAAAATCAAACATTTTTTGTGGCGTACGATGCGCCGACACAATGTCTATTTCGTAAGGCACGCCAAATTCTTGTAAAATTTCCGCCGCCTGCTTCATTATGGGCAAATCCGAAGTACTTCCCATAATAATTGATACCAATGGAACTGCGTTATTCATTATTTTTTATCGTTTACAAGTGCTAATACTCCCACCGCTAATAAAGTGGCCACCGCCAACACAGAAATAGTTGAAACCGACTTCCAGATAACATCAGCGCCAACAAAATCCCAAATTGATAAGACCGCCAACACAACAAATGGCACAATAAGAGCTAAAAACACGAAAGCGATATTTTTTTTCAAATTTTGGATTGTTTCTTTTTTCATCAGAAAAGAAGCTTAAGAAATATGATTTTTATAAAAATCTTCAGCAAAATTATCAGTCATTCCCGCAATAAAATCAACTATTTGTTGGTACTTGTCTTTTTGTGGGTCAAAATTTTGCATCAGAGTTGGAGTTTGTTCGAGCAAAACAAATAAAGATTTTATAATTTTTTGCCCACGATTGGTCACATCCATTACTTTTGGAGCCCGATAGTAGTGTTTCATAAGGAATTGTTTTAAGGCACGGAATTTTTTGTACATTGAGCGATCAAAGACCGCCAATCGCCCTCCTTGGAAATTTTGAACATCATCAAACGTTTGAATATGGTTCGTTGCTAAATTTTGTTGTATGTTTTCAACCAAGGCTGAAATTAATAACCGCATCACCCCACGAATCAAACTTGGACGAAAACTGAGTTCTGAAGCTGGAATTTTGGCCAACACTTGCCGACAAATTTCTATTTGGTTTAAGTCTTGAATATTAATAAATCCCCCACGCAACGCGTCTTCTAAATCAGCCGAAAGGTAGGCAATTTCATCTGACACATCAACCACTTGCGACTCCAAGCTCGGTGAATAAATTCGTTTACCCGTTACTGGATGGATAAATTTTGTATCGTGTTTTTTCAAACCTTCTCGCACTTCCCACGTAAGATTTAACCCTTCAAAATCCGCATACCGCGGCTCAAACACATTAATAATCCGCAAACTTTGTTGATTATGTTCAAACGAATCACCCGTAGCCGCAAACAAACATTCGTGCAACGCTGTTTCGCCAGCGTGTCCAAAGGGCGGATGACCTAAATCGTGTGCCAGAGCAATAGTTTCCGCCAAATCCTCGTTTAATCCTAATTGCCGAGCAATATCACGCGCAATTTGCGATACTTCTAGCGTATGCGTTAATCGGTTTCGAAAGTGGTCCCCTTTTTGTGGCGATACCACTTGAGTTTTCCCTCGCAATCGCCGAAATGCCGAAGCGTGAATTACTCGATCTCGATCTCGCTGAAACGGCGTTCGGTGTGGATCGGGATTTTCGGCGTGCAGTCGCCCCAAACTCGTGGCGTTTTTTTGGGCAAATGACGACAACAACGCATCAAATTTTTCGTTTATCAAAGCTCCATCTTTTTTCATGTTTTTAGTATACGTATTTTTTTATAAAAATCATCTCAAGAAAACTACTTTACAGACCACACAAGAGCCGTACAATGAATTTGATATGAAAAAATCTTTGAATTTTCATTTTCGATTTGATGCGAGAAACTTGGTTTCGAAACGATTTTCCGAAAAGAAAATACAAAAAGAAATTGCCAAAAAGTTTAGTAAAACCAGTTTGGATAGTTCGTTTAAGTTTCTAGAATCAACGATTCTCTCATGAGCCGATTAAACTTTCATGACGGTTCCGTTCATAGTAAACCACTTCCTAGTCATCTAAAAGTAAAAACTTTTAGTGACAAAATGCACGAAATCTTCCCCGATTGGGTGTTTGCTATTCCTGATTTTATTGACGAACATTTCCCAAAGTTTTTTTTGTTGGTACTGATTTTGATATTTTTGAAACTCCAATTTAACCGCAAAGCCCGCGACCGAAGAAAAATCGAGAAAGCTTGGAAATTTCTGTTGTTTTTCTTATCAAAACGACAAATGATGATTCCATTGGTCATCTCTCTGGCTCAAAAAAATGGGGCAATTTCAGCGGAACAACAAGCTCAACTCATTCAAATCAGACAAAACTGTCAAAACATCTCACTTACTAAAAATTTGAGCCAACGACTCGAAGTAGAAGAGACCGTTTCTCGAATATTGTACAATTTTTTTGAACAACTAGAAAAACAAGGTGAATTAGACAAAAACCCAAGACTGAAAAAAGTGGTAAGTGATTTAGAATTTATCGATCAAAAATTGATTGAACTCCAAACGCTGTACAACACCGAAGCCCAAAAATGGAACCGAGGACTTTGGAAAGCCTTCTTCTTAAGAGGCATAAAACCGTTTACCAAACTCCCACTCTTCCAAAAATGATTTGGAACATAGACCCTGTTGCGTTTGAAATATTTGGCTGGCCTGTACGTTGGTACGGTATTATTTATTTGGTCGGATTTTTCATCGTTCAACACTTTGGATGGCGTATTCTTAGTCAAAATTCCAACCATCCCCTCACCCGTCCCCAATGGGAAGACGCTTGTTTTTATACGTTCTTATTTGGTATTATCGGTGGACGGCTCGGCGAATTTTTGTTTTATAGTCCTCGTACTTTTTGGACTCACCCGATAGAAATAATAAAAATCTGGCAAGGTGGACTCAGTATGCACGGCGGATTTTTAGGGGCCCTTATCGCCCTATATTTTTGGAGCCAAAAACAAAAACGCTCGGTCATAACCATTTTTGACGCGTTGGTGGTTCCCCTATCGGCCGTTATTGGACTCGGACGAATAGCCAATTTTATTAACGGAGAAATCGTTGGTATTCCGACCAACACCAACTGGGGCGTGGTTTTTCCACACGTCGATGAATTACTCAGACACCCCGTTCAATTATATGAATCAGCCAGTATGTTTTTATTGTGTAGCATTTTATACGGATTTTGGAAATACATCCCGTTAAAAAAAGGCACGCTGACACAAGCCTTTTTGGTTGGATATGGAGTCTTCCGATTCGTAGTCGAATTTTGGAAAGAATCACCGGGTTACATAGCTGGTTTTAAAACGGGACAAGTACTATGTTTTATCATGATTCTCGTCGGATTAGTTTGGAAAATTGTTGACCAGAAAACAAATGGAAAATAAATTGAACACTTTTTTGGATCAAAAAAGAGAAGAACTTAACACCAAAGGCAAAACCAGCCTTGCCATAAAAGTAATAGCGTCAGCACCAAAAAACTTATGGCACGAGTTATTACCCACCGAACCACCTACCGTAAAAATAAAAATCAAAGCCAAACCGGAAAATGGCAAAGCCAATACCGTAATTGAAAAATTTATCAGCAAATACTTTAAAGCCCACGCAACCATCCAAACAGGACACACGAGTTCTCACAAAATTATTTCACTCAAAAAATGATTAAAAACCAAGCCAAATTTGCCAAAAAAGACCTCGGTCAGAATTTCTTAACTTCTACTAAGTTTCGAGACCAAATTTTAGAAGAAGCGGGTGATATTAGCGGACAAGAAATTTTAGAAGTTGGACCCGGACTTGGGTTTTTAACCGAAGCGTTAATAGACGCCAAGGCCCGATTAACCGCTGTTGAACTAGACAACCGAGTGTACCCAATTTTAACCAAAAAGTTCGCACAATACATCAATCGTCCAGTTGATGAAGCCCCTTCGTTCACATTAGTAGAAGGTTCGATTTTACACGAAGACTTGGACCAAAGATATGAACAAAAAAAATATTCAGTAATTGCTAATATTCCGTACCATATTACCTCTCCTATTATTCGAAAATTATTATCTGAAACCAGAAATAAACCACAACAAACCATTTTAATGGTACAAAAAGAAGTCGCCGAAAAAATCTGCCCGAAAATAAAAAAAGGCAAACAAAAACGATCTATTTTGTCAATCTCGGTAGAAATTTACGCCACCGCTAAACTATGTTTTGTGGTTGGACGAGAACATTTTGATCCGTCACCCAAAGTTGATTCGGCAATTATCAAATTAGTAACCCGAGAGACGCCACTGGTTCCTGCTGACATGGAGACGGATTTTTTTACCGTGGTTAATGCTGGATTCCACGAAAAACGAAAAAAACTCGGCAACTCAATTGGAAAATATTTTGGCGTGTCGCCAAGCCTATTAATGGGAACCGTTAACGAAAACCTACGAGCCGAAGATTTAACCATCGAAGATTGGATTGAAATTACCAAAAACTTTCAGAAAAATGTGAAAGTTTAAAATAGTAATTATTTACATCTTCCCTCCTAACTTACAAGACGTTTAAACAAATAGTTATAAATTTTATTTTTCGAAAAAACCTTGGAGCAATAAAATCACTCCAAGGTAGGTGCACAAATATTCATACTCTATTGAGTTAAAATATTTGATGCTCGGTTCTTCTGTTTTTTCTTATTTTTTCGTCCCAGAGAACGAGAGAAAAAAATAAGAACATTCCTGCCGAGAAAGATGCTAATACCCCAACAATGAAAACCAACATTGCAGGTATCTCAATTGCTTCGAAACACCACATTACAAGTGGCGTCCCAAAAATCATTGAAAACATTAGAAATATCATCCAATTTTTCACTTCTGTCGTTAAATTCAAAGTACTCATAATTTTAGTTAATTTGTTTTGAGATTTAATGGCACCAACTCTTGATGCCTTTATGAACATTCCTAAAAGAAGCCCTCATAAAGGCCTCAACACGAACTAAAAAGAACCAATATTCGTCCAAGAAATTATTTTATAATCCATTGATTAAAAATAACACATTAAACAAATATATTTATATTATAACAAAAAAATAATAAAATGCAATAGAAATAATCAACCATATTTTATTCACTCACCAAAACCAAAAACGCTTCTTTCCCCGATTCAACCGCATGCACTAAATCTTCTTTACATCGTAAAATATCTAGGGTAGGAGCCTTAATCAGTAAATTTCTGGTCAAAATTGGGTAGTCCGCTGTTTTTTTATGGTGAATTACCTCTACATCTTCACGGTTAAATTGATATTTCTTCAGAAAATCATTAATAGCTCTTTCAGAATCTGCCAAATCAGAAATACGAGCATTTTCGATTTGAATAACCGAATCTTTGATTAAAACATCCGATTGAGATAAAGATTTTTTCAAAGAGTAATATTTCATATCAATTGCAACCTCCATAAATTTAGTAAACAAATCCACATCAGAAAGAAATTTATTCTCTATTAAAAAAACAATTCTATTAACCATTATTTCTATATATTGGTCTAAATATTCGATTGAGAATTTTTCTGAACGAAAAACTGAATCGGGAGTACAAACTCCATATAACACCAATTCAACTTTTTTAAATACTTCCTTCAAAAAAAGGTAAACCTCAATTGTGTCATTAATTCCATCCCCCGTTTCTAATAAATTCAATGCCCCTAATATCTCCTTATAAAAATTTCCTTTATACGGCGATTCTCGATAGTCATTCATATTCAAACCGCTATTCTTCTTACATATGCCGCAAGTGCTTTTTTATACACCGGCTCTTTCAACCGCTTGGCCACTTCCCCAAATATTTCACTTACTGCTTGAATCTCAAGAGCTTTTTGAGTGTGTTTATCAAAGAATTCATTTAACAATTTCTCATCAATGTGTTTAAAAACCCATACTATATCTTTATCAGAATAAAATCCGCCATCATTAATATTCGAAACACTTTTGGGACATTTTTTACAAAATTTAATTAATTCCTTTAATGTGGTCGGTATATCAACTAAATTCTCATTTACACTTTCCATAAGAAAATCTATTTAAAAACAAAATTATTATAAAATGTTTTTCTGAAAATGCAAATTATTTTCTAAAACACATTAAATTTTGCCAAGAGAAATATTTTTACTTACACTCGTTTTGAAATATTTGTAGCCATATAATAATGAGTAAGAATTTAGTGATTGTAGAGTCTCCTGCCAAAGCCAAAACCATTGAGAAATTTTTAGGTTCTGATTTTACCGTAAAATCAAGTTTTGGACACATCCGAGACCTGCCCAGCAAAGGCATGAACATTGATATAGAAAGTGGATTATTTACCCCACATTACGAAATTAATGACGATAAAAAACGAGTCGTAAGCGAGCTTAAACGAGCCGCGAAAGGCAAAGAAGTTTGGCTAGCCGCCGATGAAGACCGCGAAGGAGAAGCCATTGCTTGGCATGTATGTCATGCTCTGAATTTAGACCCCAAAAAAACGAAACGAATTGTGTTTCACGAAATTACCAAACCCGCTATTACCGCCGCCGTCAAAGCCCCTCGAACCGTTGATCAAAATTTGGTAGACGCCCAACAGGCCCGCCGAGTACTCGACCGATTAGTAGGATACGAATTATCACCTGTATTGTGGAAAAAAGTACAAACTGGGCTAAGTGCTGGACGAGTACAAAGTGTGGCCGTCCGAATTGTGGTCGAACGAGAACGAGCGATTGAAGCACACGCCGCCAAAGGAACATTCCGTCTTGTAGCCGAGTTTGATTTAGGAGACGGCAAAATGCTCAAAGCCGAATATGGAAAAAAATTTCCGTCAAAAGCCAAGGCCGAAAAATTCTTAACCGAATGTATCGGCGCTGATTACCGAGTACAATCACTCGAAACTAAACCAGCCAAAAAATCTCCCGCTGCCCCATTTACCACCTCAACTCTGCAACAAGAAGCCAGCCGAAAACTTGGGTTCAGTGTAAAACAAACCATGATGGTAGCACAAAAACTATACGAAGCGGGAAAAATTACGTATATGCGTACCGATTCGACCAATCTTTCGGAGCAAGCCTTAGCTGCGGCAAAAAAAACGATTGAATCAAAATACGGACCGGAATACGCCCAAACTCGAAAATTCAAAACCAAAAACGCCGACGCCCAAGAAGCGCATGAAGCCATTCGTCCAACTGATTTTAGCGACACAACCGCTGGAGCCGATACGAACCAAAAACGGCTCTATGAGTTGATTTGGAAACGAACCATTGCTGGACAAATGGCTGACGCCAAACTCGAAAAAACAACCGCACAAATTGAAGTTTCTACGAATCAAGAAGTATTAAAAGCCCAAGGAGAAATGGTAAAATTTGCTGGATTCTTAGAAGTTTACTTTGAAGGATCTGATGACGACGAAGCCGAAGATCCATTGGCAAAAAAAATGCTTCCCCCAATCAAAGAAGGACAAATTTTGAAATTAGCTGAAATGACCGCTCGAGAAACATTCAGCCGTCCACCAGCACGATTTACAGAAGCCTCATTGGTAAAAAAACTCGAAGAAGAAGGAATTGGTCGTCCGTCTACCTACGCCCCAACTATTTCGACTATTATTCATCGAAACTATATTGAAAAAGCGAGCAAAGAGGGTCACGAACGAACTTATCAGGTGTTGACCCTAAAAAATGATGAAATTACACAGAAAGAAAAAACGGAAATTACCGGAAAAGAGAAAAATAAAATTTTTGCGACTCCGTTAGGAGAAGTCGTAACCGATTTTTTGATTCATAATTTTGAAAATATTGTTGATTATGGGTTTACCCGAAAAGTCGAAGGTCAGTTTGATGAAGTCGCTACGGGAAAAATTGTCTGGAACCAAATGATTAAAGAGTTTTATGATCCGTTCCACGCTATCGTAGAAAAATCGGCCGATATTTCTCGATCCGAAGCCACTCAAATGCGAGAACTTGGAACCGACCCTAAGAGTGGAAAACCCGTCTTTGCCCGTATTGGACGGTTCGGCCCTATGATTCAAATTGGAACCAAAGATGATGAAGAAAAACCAACCTTTGCTTCTATTCCTTCAAATCTAGGTGTAAAATCTATCTCGCTAGAAGAAGCTTTGGCCTTGTTTACGTTGCCACGGGTCGTTGGACACACGCCAGAAGGAGAAGAAATTGTGGCGAATAATGGACGATTTGGTCCGTATATTAAATTTGACGGAAAATATGTCTCATTGCCCAAAGACGAAAACCCAATGACGGTCAGCTTAGAAACCGCGATTGAGTTGGTAAATGCCAAAAAACAAGCCGATGCTCCCATTGCAGAATACGAAGGGTTTCCAGTCCAAAAAAATGTCGGACGATTTGGTCCGTATATTAAATGGAATGGGATGTTTATTAATGTGAACAAGAAATACGATTTTGATAATTTGACTCAGGAAGATATCAAAGAATTAATTGAAGACAAAAAGAAAAAAGAACGGGAAAAAGTCGTTCATAATTGGGAAGAGGCTGGTATCCGAATTGAAAAGGCTCGTTGGGGACGACACAGTTTAATTCAAGGAAAAACAAAAATAGAATTAGATAAAACGGTTGATGTCAGCCAGTTTACCCTTGAAAAGGCTCAAAAAGTATTGGAAATGAAAAAGAAAAAAACAAATAAGAAAAAATAAGCATAAAAAATCTCGCTAAAGCGAGATTTTTTTATGTACATCAAAACTGAAAATTATCCACCAATTTGACTTTTTCCAAGTTTTAATTTATAAAAATGATAATATATCGCTTCTTAACACTAAGCAAATGTGTGAAATAAAAGTTTTATATCTACCGAGTGACGAAGGTCGAACTGACACTTCTTTGACAGAAATTTTTAAACACAAGCAAAAAATAAAGTTAGAAATTTCTAAAAATATAGAAGCTTTTTTTAACAAATTAGAAGAATCCACCAAAGGAGAAAAGCAAGTGGCCTATATAGATAACGTTATCACTTTAGATGACGAAACAAAAGCTTTTTTTATAAAAACACTGGGTGAAGATCTAGTAAAAAAGATGCAAAACGGACACAAAGCTGGAGAAGTGCTAGCAGAATTCATTAATACAAAATATAGAATAGCTGTTTTACTGCAAAAGGCGTTCCCTGATAATAACGAAACATTCACCAACCAGAATGAAATCAAAATCATTCATTTCCCTACAAAATCACACGAAATTATTAACGAAATAGTACATCTCGCTCAACAAAATTTATAAAGGTTTCTTCCCCCCTTTCACCAAATATTTTAATAGTCTGATTTTTTATTACGTTTCAGAAAGCTATCCCAAATACTTTTTGAGTAAACCGATTTCAGGTGATTTTTGCAAACGTTTAAGTGCTGTTGCCTTAATTTGACGAGCCCTTTCTCTTGTAAAACCAAACTTTTTAGCAATTTCTTCTAAACTCATTGCTTCGGTTCCTATTCCAAAGAATGCTTTAATAACAAACTTCTCTCGCTCATCAGTCAACACAGACAACACACGACCTAAATCTGTTCCTAAAGACGATTGCATTAATTCCTCATCTGGTACTGGCGAATTTTTATCTGGAAATATGTTCAACAAGGTATTGTCTCCGTCATTATTGAATGGAGAATCAAAAGAAACTCCTTTTTTAGGAATTCTTATGATATCTTGTACTGTATCAATCGGTACTTTCAACTCCTCTGCCACTTCTATCAATGAGGGCTCCCTCCCATATTCTTGCCTAAATTTCTCTACTATTTTTGAATATTTACCTATATAATTATTCAAACGACCACCTTTCAAACGTATCGTCTTAGATGTACTCTGAATTGCCTTATAAATTTCAGCCCGTACCCAATACACTGCATAGGATATAAATTTATTCCCTCGTGTTTCATCAAATTCTTTTGCAGCTTTAATAAGTCCATTGTTTCCTTCACTAATTAAATCCATCAAATCTACTCCTACATTTTGATATGGCTTAGCCACGGATACTACAAACCGCAAATTCGCTTGCACGAGAGTATCAAGCGCATTTTTATCCCCCTCTTTAATTCTTCGTGCTAATTCAACTTCTTCTTCTGGAGAAATTAAAGGAAACTTATTTATTTCATTAAGATAGGGTTCAAGACAAGGATTATCTGTTCGATTCGTAATTTCTACTCTCAAACTATTTTTACCGACGTCAATTCTTCTCATAATTTTCCCCATTTGATAATTAGATTTTTTTTCAATTTATAATATAAAAATAATAAAAGTCAAGAAAAGTCATTCCTTTTTCTCATTTACATCGATCCAGGAATATTACACTTACTCCAATAAAAAACATTTCATTACACGCTCAAACGCCTTGATTCCTTTTCTCTACAAATATCAATCAAAAAAATCTCGCCAAAGCGATATTTTTTCTTATACTCACTTTTGATGATTTATGAACTTTCGCACCCGCTTAAAGACCACAAAATTTCTTTGCTTCGGTCTACCGACACTAACTCAAAACTATTTCGAGAACTCACCAATGAATTAACACAAATGTTGTTACTGGAGGCAACTAAAACACTTCCATTAACGGATATTCCTGTTACAACGCCGCTCAAAAGCATTACTGGTAAAAAAATAGCCACTGACATTACGATTATTCCAATTTTACGAGCAGGACTGGGAATGCTGAATGCTTGTCTAGAAACACTTCCTTTTGCTAAAAGTGGATTTATTGGATTGGCTCGAAATGAAGAAACCTTAGAACCAGAAACTTATTACGAAAAATTTCCAGCTGGAATGAAAGACGACCAAGTATTTTTAGTAGACCCAATGTTGGCTACCGGAGGGTCTTTAGTAGCCGCCATTGAATACCTCGAACAAGCTGGAATAAAACAAGAACAAATTACCGTTCTAGCGCTACTTGCCGCCCCAGAGGGAATCAAAACCGTAGAAAAAAAATTCAAGGGTCCCGTATTTGTAGCCCAAATAGATGAAAATCTAAACGAAAAAGGATACATCGTACCAGGATTAGGCGACGCTGGTGACAGAATTTTTAAAAGTTAATTCTACCCAATACTCCCCTCCATTTCGAGTTCAATCAGACGATTCAACTCTCCTGCATATTCAAGTGGGAGAGTTTTTACGACTTCGTTCAAAAACCCATTTACTACAATTCCTTTCGCTACTTCTTCTTCTATTCCACGAGACTCAAAATACATCAGCACTTCTTCTGATATTTTTCCAGCACTGGCTTCGTGCGTAATAGAAGCCGAATCATTTTTACAAACAATATGTGGAATCGTATCCGAAACCGATACTCCATCTAACATTAACGCATCACATTCGATGTTAACCGTGGCATTATCGGCTGACTTTTCAACACTAATCAATCCGCGGTAGGTTGAAATTCCCCCACCTTTACTCAGACTTTTACTTACTACCGTAGCACGGCACTTCTTTCCTGTAATAATAATTTTGGCTCCGGTGTCTTGGTTTTGGTTTTTATTAGCAAACGCCACCCCTAAATGATCCGCTCGAGCGTAATCGCCCACTAGTAATGAACACGGATACAACATCGTGGTTTGCGAACCCAAATTGCCACCAACCCATTCCATAACGCCAAAATCTTTTACTAGAGCTCGTTTGGTGTTGAGGTTAAAAGTATCCGTCGACCAGTTTTCAACCGAACTGTACCGCACACGAGCCTTCTCCGCTACAAACACCTCTACGCCCCCTGCATGTAACGAATTTGAACCAAACTTTGGTGCCGAACAACCTTCGATATATTCTACTTCGGCTCCTTCTTCAACCACAATTAAGGTGTGTTCAAATTGTCCCCCATTTTGGGCATTCATTCTAAAATACGCTTGAAGCGGTTGATCTAATTTTACTCCGGCTGGCACATACAAAAACGTGCCGCCCGAAAAAATGGCATAATGCAACGCTGAAAATTTATGATCGTGAATCGGAATACATTTAGTAAAATATTCCTTTACTAACTCTGAGTGTTTTTGAATGGCCACATCAAAATCTAAAAAAATAACGCCCTGTTCTTCCCACTCTGATTTTAAATTATGGTACACCATTTCGCTATCGTACTGGGCTCCAACGCCTGCTAAATACGCTCTTTCTGATTCTGGAATTTTCAAACGCTCAAACGTAGCTTTAATTTCTGGATCAACATCATCCCACGATTTTTGATTGGAGTCTTGATCGGCCGCCGCATAAAAACAAATATTCTCTAAATCAAGCGACGAAATATCGGGCCCCCAAGTTGGAAAAGATTGTTTATGAAACACTTCCAAGGCTTTTAACCGAATATCCAAAACCCATTGCGGTTCGTTTTTTTCTGCTGAAATATTACGAACTAACGTTTCAGACAATCCCTTTCCCCATTTCCCAACATACGACTGATTCCCGGGAGTATCTAAATCGAGCCGAGATAAGTCTTGAAAGTCTACCATCGGCACAAAATTAGCCAAGAAACGAGAAAAAGCAAACCGCATTTACAGACAGAAAAAATAGACATTTCACGAAAAATAGAAAGAATGATTGTATGAACAAACTATTAACAACACTTATTTTGAGCCTTTGTTGTGTTACTCAAACATGGGCCGTAGCCAATACTCAAAATGACGTCCCTGATGACGCCAAACCATTAATATTAGAACCTAGTAAAATCATTCAACCACTGATTGACGGACCAACGTTTGTCCGACAAGGAGTGGCCGTGAACTTTTCAGGCGAAAACTCACAAATATTGTCCGAAGAAGTAAGTCCAGCACGATTTATTTGGCCACAAGTCAACGAACAAGGACTCCGATTTGGAAAAACCGTTGAACGAAAATTCCAAAAACTTGGAAAACAAACCGTTTTGTTGAAAATAAAACAAGGAGATCAAGTACGCGAACGCACCAAAGAGATTTTTGTTTATAACAAAACAGGATTATTTATTACTTCCCCCAATAAAAATTCTGAAGAAATCATTCACCAAGCTGGGGCTCACGGGATTTACCTCAAACCAATTTTTATTAAAGATGGACAATCTGGATTAGTTAGCGAAGGAAAATTCTTACAAAATCTGTCAGAAAACGCGGAAGCCCTACGAGAAGCCAACCTTATTATTTTCAATATTGAATATTCAAAAGGATTACAAAATTTCGCCCAATGGTGGAACAAAAAGACCCCGAATATTGAAGCCAAAAACAAACTATGGGTACAATTAACAGGCGGTTCTTTGAAACAAATTTCGCAACTATCTGAAACCGCCCGAAAAATTATCCAACCAAAATCAATTATTGTTACTCGGTTTTCGGCATTGAACACAATTTTTGAACAATTGGGAAATCCGCAAATTGTACAAACCCTCCAAAAAAGAGGCATTAGCTTTGAATTAGTTGACGGACTCAACCACAAAAATCCGTTCTTAATTTTTTCAAATCTTACGAGTTATTTTGTGGCCAACGGTATTTCAGCCAATGTAATTTATCTGCTCTTAGCAGTTCCATTTATTACGTTTGTCATTGCTTTTTTCCGACAATTTATCGGAATTTCGACTTTTGGGGTTTTTTCACCGCTGATGTTGACCCTCAGCTTTTTATTGCTCGGATTTAACTTTGGATTCTTGTCATTCTTAGTCGTAATGGTGGTCGGATACATGATTCGGTCGATCTTTAAAAAAGTTGAATTACTCTACATTCCACGAGTCTCCTTATTACACTCAGCCCTCGCTATTTCGTTTTTACCCGTACTAGGGCTCGCCGTATATTTCGACACATCCATCAACTTAGTGTTGGCAATTTTCCCGCTTATGGTGATGGCTACCGTATCGGAAAAATTCGTTTCGGCTCAATCTGAAGGCGGACTCAAAAAAGCTTTAATTTCCGCTGGAGAAACCGTATTCGTAAGTTTAATTGCTTTTGCGTTGCTCAAAATACCAAGTATTTCTAATACCATTACTTCAACTCCCGAAATAATTCTCTTGCCAGTACTAGGAAATGTTTGGCTCGGAAAATTCACAGGACTCCGACTTTCAGAATACGTCAAATTCCGAACCATCTTCCAAAATAAAGGCGAAGATGAACAAGAATAGTATATTTTTTCTTTGATACAAAACAGGCATGGAATTTTTAAAAAAATCAAAAGACATTTTAGGTATGAATTCGAGAAACCTCGAATATATTTCTCGATATAATTCCAGTAAAGATAAAAAGTTTGCTGATGATAAAATTTCTACTAAACGGTTTTTAGAATCGCGAGGCATTGGGGTGGCCAAACTGTATCATGTTATCAAAAAGCACAAACAATTAACCAATGAATTTTTTAATTCACTTCCCGATCAGTTTGTAATTAAACCCAACAAAGGGTTTGCTGGCGGTGGAATTGTTGTAATAGTAAAAAAATCTGGGAAACATTGGATTACCGCCGGAGGTCAAAAACTCAACCAAGACGATTTATACCGTTCTTGTATTGATATTCTCGACGGGAAATACTCTATTTCTGGCACCTCTGATACGATTTTGTTTGAAGAATTACTCGTTTTGCACGACGACCTCAAACGACTCACGTCAAACGGTTTACCTGACATCCGGATTATCGCCTTTAACCGCGTACCAATTTTAGCCATGTTGCGGGTTCCAACCGAAGAATCTGACGGAAAAGCCAATATGGAGCTAGGAGCCTACGGACTGGGAATTGATATCGGAAACGGAAAAACTACGGGAGGAGCGTATTATTCTGATTATGTCAAAAAATTATCAAACGGCGAATCGGCCGTAGGATTTCAAGTTCCTTTTTGGGATGATATTTTATACGCCACATCCAAAATACAAATTGTAACGGGCATTGGGTATCTCGGAATCGATTTTGTTATCACCAATGACGGAATTAAAGTCCTCGAACTAAATGCACGAGCAGGATTAAAAATTCAAATCGCTAACCAAGTTCCACAAAAAAAACGTCTCCGAAAAGTCGCCGATTTAACTATTAATTCGGCTGAAGAAGGCGTTCAAGTAGCCAAAACTTTATTTTCAAGTAAACCGATTATCAAACCAGAAATCCCCTTCAAACCAATCATCGGATTACAAGAACACGTATTATTAAATGGTCGAGAAAAAGTGCATCACCTAACCGCTAAAATAGATTCGTTAGCCGAAGAAAATTTCCTTGCCAGTCGATATTTTGACGAAAAGTCACCTTTATTAGACATCACGATTGAAGGAAAACGACTTAAATTACCCGTACGAAAAAAACGATTATCGGGAGTTGATTTAGTCTTAGCCGGAAAATTCTTGGGAGATTTTTATATTGACCCAAGCAAAGAAATTTCTCACGCGGAATCACAAGATTTAGTCGGACAAGTCGGCGAACAAAAATTAAAAAACATTGACGACAAAATTACGGAAATAGATGAATCCATTAAGTTATTGTCTTACATCAATCCACAAAATGTCGCCGAACAAAAAGAACTGTTCTTATCGCATGAAAATTACGTGCCACGGTTTTATTACAAAGAATTACCAGCCGAAATTTCAAACCTACGACGTGATTTGAAAAAAATCCCCCGCGTTAAACACCCACTTTTCCCATTGTTTGAAGCCAAAATTGAAGAAATTGAACAAAAAATATCATTATTAGAAGCCGTCGGAACCCCTGAGTTTACGAAAAGATCCGAAGAACTTTATGGAAAAGTCACTCGAACCGAATACAAAAACGCTATCAAGTTTTTGGATCAATACAAATCTATGCCTGCAGATGTAAGTCCGGTCGTTGACGCCAAAAAAGCGACCGAAATCGTCAAACAATTTTTAAAACAATACAAACTCGGACACTGGCAAGTAAAACAAATATCAGACTCGGTAGCCGACATTCAAGTAACCAAAAAAGGAAAAATCCTCATCAAAGAAACGGCCACCTTTACCACCAACCGCCTCAATGCCTTACTCGTACACGAAGTGGGGGCGCATGTATTTCGAAATGAAAATGGAAAACAACAACCATTCAAAATTTTCCAACGAGGAACCGCTGGATACCTACAAACCGAAGAAGGAATCGCGATTCATAACCAAAATATGTTAGGACTCAATCTCGGAGAAAAATTCATTGCGCCGGCTTTATTAGTTGCCACTATTTACATGGCGAAAACCATGAATTTCCGTGAATTATTTAACTGGCTCAAAGACACGTTTGATATTTCTGACGACATGGCTTGGAGTCGTTGCTTAAAAGCCAAACGAGGGTTTACCGACGGAAACGAACTGGGATGTTTTACCAAAGACGCTATTTATTTTAGAGGAAATAATGAAGTCGAAAAATTCCTCAAAGGAGGCGGAAATTTGGATGAATTGTACATTGGGAAAATTTCTATCGCTGATTTAAAAATCTTAGAACACTACAAAGATTTAAAACCAGCTAAGTTCTTGCTTTAGGTTTGAAAAATATTAGGACAAATAAAATTATCAATAAAACAATATGAATATAATTAAAAAAATATTCGGAATAGCACCGCAACCAACGGAAGACGGAGCATTTATTCCCTCAAAATTAGCCTTAAAATTGGCGACATCAGACAAAACGGACTTTGATAATACAGTTTACAAAAACAAATATCAAGGAAACCAAAAAATCTTAATGGTTTGTACCGAAGAACGCAATATGACAATGGCAAATGGTAAAAAATTCTCAACAGGAAATCACCCTGTGGAAATGCTTTTACCGATGTTGCACCTTAAAAATGCAGGTTTTGATGTTGATATTTATACACCAACAGGTCAGTCTGTAAAAATAGAAATGTGGGCAATGCCACAAAAAGATGAAAATATTAAAAAAATCTATTCAGAATACAAATCACAATTTGAAAAACCGAAAAATTTAGCCGATTTTGTACAAAACAAAATGAATGATAATAACGAGTATTTGGCGGTTTTTATTCCTGGTGGACACGGTGCAATGCTCGGACTTCCAAAAAATGAAAATTTAGGAAAGTTAATTCATTGGTCACACGAAAAAGAGATGTTTATGTTGGCAATTTGTCACGCACCAGCATCATTGTTATCGGCAAATTTAGATACTAAAAAAGACTTTATTTACAAAGGTTATAAAATGTCGGCATTCCCTGATAGTGTTGATAAACAAAGCCCAATGATTGGTTATATGCCGGGTCATATGCCTTGGAAATTTGGCGAAGCATTAGAAAAATTAGGCGTTAGTTTTGTGAATAAAAAAGCTGATAAAACTTGTCATATTGATAGAAAACTTATCACAGGGTCAAGTCCGCAATCTGCTAATAATTTTGGTAAATTATGTGCAGAAGAATTATTAAAATCAATAAAGGAATAATTTATGAAAAATAGATTGAAAATTATCGCAATATTCTTTGCTACTATCTTTGTACTAAGCTCTTGTTCAGAGAGTAAAGAGAAATTTGTATATCCCTTGTGGGAGGGTTCAGAGTGGGTAGATGACTACTATATTGTAGGAAAATTAGACGAACAAACTTACGCTATTTCAGAGCCAACTGCCGAATGGTACTACAACACGAGTTACCTTATTTTAGGAAAAGAAAAAGCCTTGTTATTTGATACAGGTTTTGGAAAAAACATACTTTCTGTTGTTAATAAACTTACTGATTTACCCGTAGTTACGATGTATTCACATTTTCATCTTGACCATATTGCAAACATTGAAAATCAAAAGAGTGTGTGGCTGATTGATTTACCTTATTTGCGAGAAAGAACAACGGATAACAAACTGAAATTAACCACAAGTGAAACCTTGTTATTTAGTCCACCAAAGGTAACGGTTTCAAAATGGATAAAGCCAAACGAAGTGATTGATTTAGGCGATAGAAAAATACAAGTGCTTAATATTACAGGACATACAAGCGAATCTACTGTTTTGGTTGATGAAAAACACAAACAACTATTTACGGGCGATTTTTTCTACGACCCTCGATTAGATTATGTGGATTTACACGAAGATACAAAGGCTAATTTATTGATAAATTCTGCTGAAAAATTAATCGCAAACTACGATGAAACCTACACTTTTAATGGTGCTCACGGATTTCCAAGACAATCTTACACAACTTTGAAAAAATACTTGAATTTTCTAAAATCCTACGAAAATAAATCACTTGATTCTAAAATAAATTTAACTTCTACTGGGTTTCAAACTGTTTATGAAAAAGACGGAATGCGAATGACCACATCAACTTATGGAGGCTCAATGTCTAACCAACTTATTATTAATGTTTTAGTAGGTTTAGTGGTTTTGATTTTAATTGTCGTTTTTGTTAGGAAAAAGATGAGAAAAAGGGAGAAAAAATAAACAATAAAATATTGTTAATAAGGGAAAATAAAGGGTTTCTGAGCAAAATGTAGGTAAAATACAAAGACTTCGACTTCGCTCAGTCAGCGAAAATAAAACTAACCACTAATTACTAATCTCTAAAAAACTAAAAAAACAAAAATAAATGAAACGATTGATTTACATAGGCTTACTGATAGGATTGGCAGTAGGCTGTGGCGAGAAAAGAGAGCAAAAATCTATTGAGCGATTGATTGAGAAGAAAGACATCGCAGGTTTGCAAAGAAAGCAAACTGAATTGCAGAAAAAATACAATGCAATCACGAAAAAAATGGGGCAAATTAATACTGCTTTGGCAGAATTAAAAGGTACAAAAAAGCTCCCTGTTGTTACGACAATTAAGCCTAAACAGGGCGTTTTTGAGCGTATGATTGAAATCCAAGGTAGCGTGGATACGAAAAACAATACCGTACTGTTTGCGGAGTTTTCGGGCGTGCTAAAAAATCTGTACGTGAAGAAAGGACAGCACGTAAGAAAAGGGCAAATCATTGCGAGAGTTGATGACGGTGGTTTGTCACAAAAGTTGGGGCAAATGCAAGTGCAATACGACCTTGCAAAGACGACTTTTGAACGCCAAGAGCGTCTGTGGAAGAAGAAAATTGGTTCGGAAATTCAATATTTGCAAGCCAAAGCTCAAAAAGAGGCTGCTGAGAGCGGTATCAAACAGCTAAAAGCACAGTTGGGAAAAACGACGATTGTTGCTCCGTTTTCGGGCATTATTGATGATGTGCCGGTCAAAAAAGGGGCTGTCGTACTGCCGGGGCAAACGCCGATTGCACGTTTGGTAAACTTGCACGATATGTATGTGCGTTCGGAAGTTTCGGAGCGTTATTTATCTACGATAAAAGTGGGAACTCCGGTGCAAATCGTATTTCCGGCTATTGGAAAAACACTTACGAGCAAGGTTCGCCAAGTGGGGAATTTTATCAATCCGAATAATCGCACTTTCTACATTGAAATCGGTATTTCGAATAAGGACAACAGCATAAAACCGAACTTGATGGCGACTCTGAAAATTGCGGATTATCGCAATGAAAATGCGTTGTCTGTGCCCGTAAATACTGTCCAAGAGGACGGCGAGGGCAAATCTTTTGTATTTGTAATTAATGAAAAAGACGGAAAGTATTTTGCCGAAAAGAAACAGGTTGAAAAAGGTGTTTCGCAAGGCAGAACGGTCGAAATTACCAAGGGAATTATGCCTGATGCAATTCTTGTGGAAGAGGGAAGTCAAGGCATTCAAAATGGTGCAGAAGTGCAAATTAAATAGAACGAAAAGATGAAATTAGATAAACAATTTTCGCTGTCTTCGTGGGCGATTGACAACCGCAGTACGGTCTATGTGCTTATCGTGATTTTGCTCGTGGGGGGCATTAGTGCGTACCGTTCTATGCCGAAAGAGAATTTCCCTGAAACCAACGTGGCGACGGTCTATGTGAGCACCGTAAATCCCGGAAACTCGGCAGAAGATATTGAGAAATTCATTACTGAGCCTTTGGAGGAGGAAATTAGCAATATTTCTGGAGTTGATAAGATAAATTCAACTTCATTGCAGGATTATTCGTCTATCGAAGTGAAATTTGAAGATGATGTAGATCCTGAAGTTGCTAAGCAAAAGGTCAAGGATAAAATTGATGTGGTAAAAGCCAAAGCCGACTGGCCAAAAATGGACGGTGGGGCAAAGGTGAGTCCTCAGGCTTTGGATTTAAACCTGAGCGAGATGATTCCGATTATGAATATCAATTTGTCAGGGAATTATCCGTCACAGAAATTAAAGAAATATGGCGAGATTTTGCAGGATAGGATAGAGGAGTTGAGCGAGGTCAAAGAGGTAAAAATCAGAGGGGTAGAGGATATGGAAGTGGAAGTTGCCGTTGATATTTACAAAATGATGGGGGCATCGGTGACCATTGACAATATCGTGAGAGCCATTCAGCAAGAAAATGTTACGATTTCGGGTGGAAATATTATTTCAAACGGGCAACGACGCAATATTCGTGTGATTGGCGAGATTCAGCAACCGAAAGAATTGGAAAATATCATCGTGAAAAACAACGGTGGTGTGGTGTATTTGCGTGATATTGCTGAAGTGAATTTTCGTCCGAAAGACAAAACGACCTACGCCAGAGAGTACGGTTTGCCGGTGGTAATGCTTGATGTGAAGAAAAAAGCGGGAAAAAACCAATTAGCGGCGGCGGATAAGATTTATAAAATTATAGACGATGCCAAAACGAACCTTTTGCCGAAAGATATTTCGCTGACGGTTACGAGTGATTCGTCCGTGCGTACCAAAGCCCAAGTTGATGATATGGTAAATAATATCATCTTTGGAATTTTGCTTGTGGTGGGCGTTTTGATGTTCTTTTTGGGAGCAAAAAATGCGTTGTTTGTCGGTGTGGCAATTCCGTTGTCGATGCTTTGTTCGCTGTTGTTGCTGTCGATGTTTGGCATTACGCTGAATTCGATGGTGCTTTTCGGCTTGGTAATGGGCTTGGGAATGCTCGTGGATAATGGAATTGTGGTGGTGGAAAACGTCCACCGACTGCTGGCTGAGGGAATGTTGCCCAAAGACGCTGCCAAACAAGGCGTTGGCGAGATTGCGTGGCCGATAATTGCGTCCACCGCAACCACTATTGCAGCTTTTGCACCACTTGGTTTTTGGCCGGGAATGATTGGTAAATTTATGATGTATTTGCCGATAACATTGTCGGTGGTTTTGGGCTCATCGCTATTTGTGGCTTTGGTCATCAATGCGATGCTGACTTCACGATTTATGGATGCTGAGGATAAGGATTTGCCTCTAAAGAAACTGTTTTTATACACGGGTGTTTTGATTTCTGTGGGCGTTCTTTTTGTGATTTTGGGGCTTTCTTTTGGGCGAGGAACGCTTACCGCATTCGGTAATTTATTTATCATTGTGGGAATTGCGATGCTGTTGCAACGCTACGTATTTTCGCACGTTGTAAACTTTTTCCAACGCGTATTTTTACCACGATTAGAGCGATTTTATGAGCGATTTTTGACCTTTGCACTCACGGGACGAAAGCCGTATTTATTCTTTTTTGGAACGATTGGATTTCTGTTTTTTTCATTTGCATTGGTCGGAATTGTACGCCCGAAAGTGTCATTTTTCCCTGTAAATGAGCCAAACCAAGCGAATGTCTATATCGAATATCCGGAGGGTACAGACATTGAGAAAACCAACAAACTCACGAAAGAAATTGAGCAGAAGGTTATCGCAATTATGAAACCTTACGAGGAAAAGCAGGCGGACGGAACGACCTATAATTATATGGCGGAAAGCATTATCGCCCAAGTGGGGCAAGGTGCCGGAAATCCGCAAGTGGACGGTGGCTCTATGGCGGAAATGCCGAATAAGGGCAAGGTAAGTGTGCTGTTTCGTGAGTACAAATATCGTAGAGGGGTAAAAAGTAGTGCGGTTTTGACCGAAATTCGTGAAAAAGTAAAGGGCTATCCTGGTGCGAATATTATTGTTGAGAAAAACCAATCAGGACCGCCGGTTGGGTATCCTATTTCGCTGGAAATCAAAGGGGAAGATTATAAGAAATTGCTAAAAACTGTGCTGAATGTTCGGGATTTTATTAACGAAATGGCAATTCCCGGAATTGAGGAATTGAATGTGAATATTACGCAGAATAAAATGGAGCGTCAAATTCTTGTGGATAGGGAAAAGGCACGAGAATTGGGGCTTTCTACGGCACAAGTGGGCAAGGCATTGCGGCAAGCGATTTATGGTTTTGATGCGTCTACGTTCAAGGAAAATGATGACGAATACGATATTATGGTGCGTTTCAATGCCAAAAATCGTTATAATATGTCGGCGTTGATGCATCAAGAATTGCTGTTTCGTAACAATAAGGGAATGCTGTTTAAAGTGCCGATTGCCTCTGTGGCAGAAGTCAAAGACGTGGCGACTTTCAGTGCGATAAAACGCAAAGATTTAAAGCGAGTTATCACGGTTTATTCTAA
The DNA here is from genome assembly GCA_002747745.1 of bacterium DOLZORAL124_38_8. Taxonomy (GTDB): domain Bacteria; phylum Patescibacteriota; class Gracilibacteria; order UBA4473; family UBA4473; genus OLZORAL124-38-8. Next base: position 1,346 of record PDQG01000008.1, on the reverse strand, counting down.
TGTGTTAGAGGGGTATAATGCCAATGAAATTGTGCAAAAAATAGATGCAAAGTTGCAAGATTATCACTTCCCTGAGGGGGTGAGTTACAGTTTCTCTGGCGAGCAGGAAGAAATGGCAAAAAATATGGATTTCTTGTCCAAGGCTTTGATGATTGCGTTGGCTTTGATTGGTTTAATCATCGTGGCACAGTTTAATTCTGTCAGCAAGCCAATTTTGATACTTATAACGGTGCTGTTTAGTTTTATCGGCGTATTTTTGGGTATGATTATTTTCGGCGATGATTTCGTTATTCTGATGACGATGATGGGGATAATTTCACTTGCGGGAATTGTCGTAAATAACGCCATTGTGCTGATTGATTATACGCAACTGCTCATTGATAGACGCAAACGAGAATTAGGCGTGGACGAGGAAATGTTACTATCGAAAGAGGAATATTATCAGGCAATAATCGCCGGTGGAAAATCCCGCTTACGTCCTGTTTTGCTTACGGCAATTACGACCGTTTTGGGCTTAATTCCATTGGCAATAGGGCTGAATGTGGACTTTGTATCGTTCTTGCAAACCTACAATCCGCATATCACGCTCGGAGGCGACAATACGTTCTTTTGGGGACCGCTCGCGTGGACAATCGTCTATGGTCTAATTTTCGCCACTTTCCTTACGCTGATTATCGTTCCGGTAATGTTTTACTTGCTCAATCGTGGGAAGATTCGTCTGCGTGGGAATAGGTAGTTGGGCGTGATGAAGAAGAAATTTTAGGTTACAATTAAAATTTTAGAGATATGAAAAAAACAACTGAACTACTAGAAAAAGAATATGTTGAGGCTCTTTCTACTTACAGAACTCAGTATTCTCTTATGGTACAGCTTTTTACTGTCCTTGTAATAGGTGATTTTACAGTTGTCGGTTTTGGAGTTGACCAAAGACTGTCAGGAGTAATCGCATTAGCAGCCATTTTTCCAATAGGAATTGCTGTAATGATGTATTTTGTTAATTATTATATGTTTCCGATTATATTTGTTGCTATTTCGATAGAACAAAAGTTAGGAAATAATAGGATAAGTCACTTAATGAGTACTTATTTTTCTTTTATTTCTCATTACTCTGTTTATAGAGAAATGGGTAGTATAGCTAATATTAAAGATGAGGAGGTTAGGTTTAGTAAGTTGAAAAAGTTAAAAGTTACTTCTTATAGAAAAAAAAGAAGTGTTAATTTTTTGTATTTATTACTTGGTGTATTTCATATTATTGGGGGAATATTATTAAATATTTTTTTCGGTTGGAATTTTTGGTGAAAAATAACAAGGAGGAGGGAGCAGTAGATTAAATCGAACACCATAAA